>JAUNDF010000026.1 GCA_030526225.1 Clostridia bacterium | reverse complement strand
CGGATTCGGATTCGGGTTAGGATTGGGATTGGTCTTGGGGGAAATCTTCACATACTTGTAGTCCTTGATATTGGCCTTGTCAATTACCGTCAGACCGGTGCCGTCCAGATTGTTGGTGGCTTCCACCTGAGAGTTATCGCTTATGTTCAGGGTGGTGTTCGGGTTCACGGCTTTATCCAGGCCGGAGAGAATCAGCGTAACGGTAGGATCAACGTTCAGCGTGTTGTTGAAATCGCCGCCGATGCCATAATCGGGGCCTTCGGTTGTGCTGCCGCAGCCCAGCTTCAGCGTACCGGTGCCGGTGATGGTCACCGTGGAATATTTCAGGAAGACCATATTATATATGACCTTGCCGTAATGAAGCATATGGCAGTCACCATTCACCACAATCTCGTAGGTGCCATCGCCCAGCTACAGATATCCCTGCGCATTGGCCACGTTATGCTTGTAACTGTGCATGGTGAGCCGGTAAGAAGTGGCGCCCAGGGCATCAACCTAAAAATAGCCGCCCATGGTGCCATATTTCGTGGAACCGTCCACAATGTCTGAACCGTTCAGTTGAAAAGCAGCCAAGGCAGAGCTTGCGGCCAGCACCATCAGCAGTGCCAGAATAAGGGCGGTAAGCTTCTTCATGTATATTCCTCCATAATGCAAAAAATTGCAGGCAAGCGAACACTTGCCTGCATCATAATGTACTGTGGTGTCACAGTCAATATGCCGATTGGCACTATTTCAGAATTGAAATGAAGGTTAACTGATTTTTGTCCTGATATCCGGCAGATTCTTCGCGCCCTGTTATTCCCCCTGCTGCTCCATCATGGTGAAAAAGTGATTCAGGTACACCCGATAGGCGGCGGCGCACACGGCGTTGCGCATCAGGCGCTGCAGCTATGGCATATCCGGCTTCACGGCGGTGGGCATGTGCTCGGCGGAAAACACATGCACCAGCATGGTCTCCAGCTCGTTGCAGAAGTAATCATACGCGCGCTCGTTGTCAAACCGCTCCTGCTGCATCCGCAGTACGGTACCAATCTGCTCAAGGGTCATCACGCTTTTGACCACGGAAATAAACATCAGCTGGGCCACCTGTTCCCGGCTGTACTGCTTTTTCACCGGACTGGCCACCAGCTTTTTCTTGACATAATTGCTCAGCATGGAGGAAGTTACCCTGTCCCCGCCCAGGGGAAGCAGCGCATCCCCGATGAGGGTGGTCACCTGCTCCAGATACAGCCCGATGGCCGGCAGCTCCCGGAACCGGGGCATATGAAAATCCTGAATGCCTTCGGGCATAGCTTGGCAATCCATCAATTTCGCCTCCTAAACAACCTTTATTGTATCATAAATAACAAGCTGAAGTCAATGCGTAACGCTTGTAAAGTTTTCCGTCATTCCTTGACAGGTTATTGCATAACTGATATACTTTCCTTGTGAACAAATCCGATTAACCCTTCGGAGGTATCATATGATTCGTATTGTGTCCGATTCCGCCAGCAACCTGTATACGCTGGACGGCTTTGATTACAAGTGTGTCCCCATGAAGATTGTAACCGAAAAGGCCCAGTATGTGGATGAGCCCGGGCTGGATGTCAGCGCCATGCTGGATGAAATCGCCCAGACCAAGGGCCGCTCCGGCAGCAGCTGCCCCAATGTGGATGAGTGGCTGGGTGCCTTTGAGGGCGCGGACGAAGTGATTGCCGTGGCCATCAGCAGCAACATGTCCGGCTCCTACAATGCGGCCCATCTGGCAGCAGAGCAGTACATGCAGGAGCATCCCGGCGCCAAGGTGTACGCCGTGGATACCCTCAGCGCCGGACCCGGTCTGCACATGGTCATTGACCAGCTGTGCGACAGCATCCGTGCCGGTCTTTCCTTTGAGGAGGTCGTGGCCGCCCATCAGGCATACCTGCCCACGGTGCGCATGCTCTTCGTGCTCAAGTCCTTCCACAATCTGGCTGCCAACGGCCGGGTAAATCCCGCTGTGGCCGCCCTATGCGGCATGCTGAACATCCGCCTGCTGTCCGCCGCCAGCGAGACCGGCACCGTCAAGGTGCTGCACAAGTGCCGCGGCGACAAGAAGCTCCTGGCCACCCTGCAGAAGGAAATCATTGATTCCGGCTTTGACGGCAAGCGCCTGCGCATCACCCACATCCAGAACGAAGAAATGGCCAACACCGTGGCTGATTTTGCCCGCAGCATCGCCCCCGACTGCGACATTCAGATTGTTCCCGCCACCGCCCTGTGCGGCTTCTATGCAGAGCGCGGCGGCATCATGCTGAGCTACGCAACAAAGTGATTTTCCCCTTAACGAACCAGCCTGACCGCCTTGCAGACGCAGGGCGGTTTTTTGTATGTTTTCTTCCGGCATAGGGCCGTATTGACCGTGCTTTTTATGGCGGAATGTGGTATAATCACAGCAAATATACACGAAAAGCCAACGAGGTACACAATATGGAACCCAGCAGCAATATCTACAAAGCCTATGTGCAGATTCTGCAAGAAGAGTTGATTCCCGCCATGGGCTGCACCGAGCCCATCGCCATTGCCTATGCCGCCGCCCGCGCCCGCGAGGTGCTGGGGCAGTAGCCCGCGGCGGTGACCATCGGCGTGAGCAACAACATCATCAAAAACGTAAAGAGCGTGATTGTGCCCAACACCGGCGGCACGAAGGGCATTCAGGCGGCCGCCGCGGCAGGCATCGTTGCCGGCAGGGCGGACAGGGCGCTGGAGGTCATCAGTCAGGTATCTCCTGCCCAGAAGGAAGAGATGCGGGCATATCTGCAATCGGCGCCCATCACCGTGGAAGCGGTGGACAGCGGGCTGATTTTCGACCTGACCGTGTCCGTATCCGCCGGAGAGGAAACGGCTTCGGTGCGCATCACCGATCACCACACCAACATCGTTTCCATCATCAGAAACGGCAAGCCGCTGCCTGTTGATGCGCCCTCCGGCAACGCCTGTGCATCAGCAGCCGCAGACGGCCTGACCGACAGGAGCCTGCTGACCATCGCCGACATCTATGATTTTGCCGTCACCTGCCGCGTGGAGGACATCTGCCCCGTGCTGGACCGGCAGATTGAATGCAACACCGCCATCGCCCGACAGGGCCTGCAGGGCAACTACGGTGCCAACATCGGCTCCACCATGCTCAAGTGCTACGGTGACGGTGTGCGCAACCGCGCCATTGCCATGGCCGCCGCCGGCTCCGATGCAAGAATGAGCGGCTGTGAGCTGCCTGTGGTCATCAACTCCGGCAGCGGCAATCAGGGCATTACTGTGTCCGTGCCGGTGATTGAATACGCCCGGGAGCTGGGCGCAGATGATGAACAGCTGTACCGCGCCCTGGCGCTGGCCAACCTGATTGCCATCCACGAAAAGACGGGCATCGGCCGGCTGAGCGCCTACTGCGGGGCCGTCAGCGCCGGATGCGCTGCAGGCTGCGGCATTGCCTTCCTCCACGGCGGGGATTGCCGCACCATTGCTCACACGCTGGTCAACGCGCTGGCCATTGTGTCGGGCATCATCTGCGACGGTGCCAAGGCCAGCTGTGCCGCCAAAATTGCCTCCAGCGTGGAGGCGGGCATCCTGGGCTACCACATGTTCCTCAACGGGCAGGAGTTCCGCTCCGGCGACGGCATCGTCACCAAGGGCGTGGAAGCCACCATCCGCAACGTAGGCCGCCTCGGCCGCGACGGCATGCGGGAAACCGACAAGGAAATCGTGAAAATTATGATGGATTGCTGAAAAATGAAGACGGATGAGGTCTAAAAAAGGGCTGTGAAAACGCTTTCACAGCCCTTTTGGCATGTTGCCCTCTCAGTCGCTTCGCGACAGCTCTCCCAGAGGGCGAGCCTTTCTTTTTGGTCCAGCCATCTGAAAGGCTCCCACCTTGGGGGAGCTGTCACGGCTTGCCGTGACTGAGAGGGTTATATTCTGTTACAGCACAACCTCTGCATGGGCGGAGGCGGTGGGCTCCTCGGCCACGGGGATGTCGGGATAGTCGGTCATCTGGGGCATGGGCAGGGTCTGCATGTAGGCATGCATGGCCTCGGCCACGCGCTTGCCGTTGGCCACGGCCTCCACCACAGTGCGGGCGCCGCTGGTGGCATCGCCGGCGGCAAAGATGCCCGGGCGGGAGGTGTGTCCGTCCTCATCCACCACCAGCAGGCCCTTGCGGCTGACATCAATGCCCTTGGTGGAAGAGACCAGACTGTTTTCCGCACCCTGACTGGCGGCGATAATTACGCCCGTGCAGGGGTACAGCTTTTCCGTGCCGGGGACGGGGACCACGCGGCCGTTTTCATCCTTCTGGCTGTCGGCCAGCACAATGCCGTCCTCGCGGATTTCCAGGGTACACTTGTTCATCATAAAGTGCACGCCCTCCAGCTTGGCATAGCTGGCCTCGTATTCGCTGGCGGAGTATTCCTCACGGCGGTTGATGCAGGTGACATACTTGGCTCCCTGACGGATGGCGGTGCGGGCGCAGTCCATAGCGGAGTTGCCCATGCCGACAATCATCACCCGGTCACCCAGACGGAAAGCACCGGGGTTGGCCAGATAGTTGATGGCGTAGGTCACGTGACCCAGGCTCTCGCCGCGGATGTTCAGCCGGTTGGGCTTCCACAGGCCTGCACCGAGGAAGATGCTCTGGTAGCCGTCGCGGAACAGGTCATCGATGGTGATGGCGGTGCCCACATAGGTGTTGGGGCGGAACTGAATGCCCTTCAGCTCCAGATGGCGGTAGGCAATGTCATCCAGCACGCTGTCGGGCAGGCGGAAATCCGGAATGCCGTAGCGCATCACGCCGCCGATTTTGTCTCGGCTGTCGAAAATCGTTACCTTGTAGCCATAGCGAGCCAGAATGATGGCGATGGAGATGCCTGCGGGGCCTGCGCCGATGATGGCCACCTTGCGGCCGTTGGAGGGAGCGGGGCCCTGCACCATCTGGTTGGCATAGGTGGTGGAAATGTAGCTTTCAATCACGGAGAAGTGCACCGGCGCTTCCTTGATGCCGCGCACGCAGTTGCCCTCGCACTGTGCCTCGTGGTTGCAAACCAGCGCACAGACGGTGGTCAGGGGGTTGTTTTCAAACAGCATCCGTCCGGCCTGATTCAGCTGACCGTCCTTGAGCAGGCGAATCACCTCGGGGATGTTGGTGTGGATGGGGCAGCCTTCCATGCAGCGGGGCTTTTTGCATTGCAGGCAGCGGTTTGCTTCTTCCATCACGTGCAGGGCCATGGGTGTACCTCCGTAAAATCATCATAATCACTTTTCCGGCAGATGCTGCCGGAGCAATAAGCAACTCATTATAGAATGAGATGCAAGGCGCTGTCAACGATTGTTCAAGGATAGACAATGTGAATCGTTTTTCTGCTGAAATTCCCTTGCATTTGCAAGAAAAAACCTCCCTTTCGGGAGGAAAAAGATTATGTTGCGTCCGCTTCGCTTTTCAGGCTGCGGAGCCATGCATCCAGCTATGGGCAGAACTTTCGCACCTGCACAGGCCGCCCGTCATGGCTGATAAAGCAGTGGACAGAATCCGCCGAAGCGGCCAGCGTGCCGTCAGCAAGGTTGCGCATGTCATAGTGCAGCGACAGCCGTACGCCGGTATAGCCGGTCACGGAAACTTCCACCTGAATATCATCATCAAAGGTGGTGGTATGCCTGTACTCACAGCTGACGGACACCACGGGCGAGGTGATGCCCAGCTGCTCCAGCCTTGTCATGGGGAAGCCGGCATCGCGCAGCAGCGCCATGCGGGCCTCCTCCATAAAGCGGATATAGTTGGAATGGTGGGTGATGCCCATTTTGTCCGTTTCGTAGTAGTTTACCCGATGTACATAGGACTGCATCATCACTCACCCCGATGGTTGTTCAGCTCGCTGAGGGTGATATCCGCCCAGCTGTAGTTGCTCAGGTAGCTGCCCTTGAACAGCTGGCGGTATTCCTCCTTGCCGGTGAGGTACTGGTACAGGTCGCACTCCACCTTGTCCATCACAATGCGGCGCATGCCGTCCTTGGATTCCACAATGTCGGAGATGCCGTATTCCTCCAGCGTGCTCTTCAGCCGCAGGGCCACCTTGCGGTAGCGAGCCAGGGTCAGGGTGTTGGCAGGCTCATCCTCCCACAGGTAGCTGATGGCCTCCTCGGAGGTGATGTAGCCGCCCTTGCGGTCCACCAGCAGGGCGAACAGCTCCTTGGACTTTTTGTTGCGGAAGGCAATGGGGACATCACCCACAAACACATCAAAGTAGCCGAAGGTTCGGATGGATACGGTGCGGTTTTCCGGCAATGTCTGCTTCTTTTCCGTTTCGCTTTCCTCTACATCATAAAGCATGACATAGCGGGAGGCATTGGGGTTGTGTTCCTTTTCAGAGCAGATGGCCCTGATTTTCTTCTCCGATTCCGTTTTGTAATCGAAGTAGGTGAATTCCTTTTCGCCCACGGTCAGCAGGGTCTCGAAATCCTCCATGTTTGCCTCGCTGTAGGCCACAAAGCTTTCCAGAGGGGTATAGCGCTCGGTGAGGGGCAGCCATTCCTCCCGGGTATAGCCGAAGTATTCGCTGATGTTTTCGCTGGCATACAGGGGCTTGACCTCGTACTGGGGCGTTACCTCAAAGGCGGCCAGACCGTCGGAGAACTGCATCACCAGATCGCGCATCTTTTCCTTCAGCTGGGTGTTTTCCAGCTGAAGGGCCAGATCGGCCTGAGCATCCTTCACCTCACGGCAGCAGTAGTAGCTCACCGCCTCATCCACCTTGATGAACAGGCCCATGTACTGGCGGATGCTGCCATCGGAGGAACGGGCGCTGTAGGTGATTTTCGGGGGCTTGCCGTCCACGCTGTGCAGGCGCTTCTGGCAGAAATCCATAAAGAAGCGGCGAACCTCTTCCCGGTTCTCTTCGCTGACGGAATCCACCAGCCACTTTTCCAGCGCGTCGTCAATCTGCATGGCCACATTCTCAAACAGCTTGAAGTAGGAATGGGGGCCGCAGTGCAGGCACTTGACGGTATTGGCATCGAGGTTGTACTCGAAAATCTTGTCGTATACATCGGCCAGCGCCTTGATGTAGCGCTTTTTTTCGGCGGATTTCTGCGCCCGGTAGCGCTCGGTCACATCCACACAGATGCTCAGGAACTGCTCCTGACCCTGCTCATCCGCGCACTTGACCACCATGCCGAATACATGGGCCCGGGTGCCGTCGCAGCGCAGCATCGTCATATCCCCGGCGATGGGGGATTCGGCGGCGTATACGCGGTCCAGATACTTGGAGAACCGGCGGCGCTCCTCCATTGGCACCATCAGGAAAATGTTGCTCTTGTACATTTCCAGATAGTCCATTTCGCCCTCCGCTGCCTTGGGGAAGCGGAGCATATCCACCATCTGCTGGTTGATAGAAAGAATGCGCGGCTGCTTTTCGCAGGTGTAGTGCATGTAGCCGAAGGGAATCTTTTCGTTCAGCTGTGCCAGGTCGCTCTGCTTCAGGTCGGTGATGTCCGTCAGCAGGGAATCAGCCGCCAGGGTGCCGTCCGCCAGCCGGTGAGGCATCAGGGTGTCACGGACATAGACAGAGCTGCCGTCACATTTGACCAGACGGTAATCGCAGAAAACCGGCTGCTCCGATGCGGCTGCCTTCAGCAAAAATTCATCATACCGTTCCCGGTCGGCGGGGTGGACAAAGGCCGTGTAGCCATCGCCTCCGGGAGCCATAAGCGCATCCCGGCTGCAGCCCAAAAGCCCGCACAGGCCGTTACCGGCATCAAGCAGCGCCGCCTTGGGCAGCAGCTGCAGCCGGTGATAGCCCGGCAGCCGGCTTGTCAGGATGTCCTCCGTTTGGTTGCGCATATCGTTCATGTTAACTCCTTTTGCAGTGGTTCCGGATTCAGTGGGAAAATCTTCCTACGCCATTATACCACATTTTTCCTCCGGCGGGAATCATTTTCTCCTTCGGTTCAGGCCTGCGCCCGGAGCACTGTCTTGCGAATCTTGCCGCTGATGGTCTTGGGCATCTCGCTGACGAACTCCACCAGCCGGATCCACTTGTATTCCGCAAGCTTTTCGTTGCAGAAGGTCTTGATTTCCTTTTCCAGCTCGGGGGTGGGGGTGTGGTCCGTGCCGGGGACGATGACCGCCTTGATGGCCTGACCGCGCAGGGGATCGGGCACACCGATGACGCTGCATTCCACCACGGCAGGGTGCTGCATCAGCACATTCTCGATTTCGTAGGGGCCCACCCGGAAGCCGCCGGTCTTGATGATATCATCAAAGCGGCCGTGGAACCAGTAGTGGCCGGATTCATCCATCCATGCGGCATCGCCGGTATGATACACACCGTCGCGCCACACATATTTGTACTGCTCCTCATTGTCCAGATAGGCGGTGAAGATGCCGGGACGGCGGCCGGATGCATCGGGCACGATGACCACCTCGCCGATTTCGCCCACCGGCACCTGCTGGCCGTCCTTGCCCCGCAGCTGAATGTTGTAGTAGGGGGAAGGCGTACCCATGGAGCCCTCCACCGGTTCGTCACCCTCCAGATTGGCCATCAGCAGGGTGGTTTCCGTCTGGCCGTAGCCCTCGCAAAGGCTCAGGCCCGTGCGCTCCTTGAACTTGCGGAATACCTCCGGTGCCAGCATTTCGCCGGCGGTGGTGGCATGCTTCAGGCTGGGCATGGCAGGGATGCCCTTGCGCACCAGATAGCGGTACACCGTGGGCGGTGCACAGAAGGAGGTCACGCCGTAGCGGTTGATGACGCCGGTCAGCTGCTTGGGATCGAAGTTGTCGAAGTCATACACCATCACCGCGCAGCCAATGAGCCACTGGCCGTACAGCTTGCCCCAGGAGGCCTTTGCCCAGCCGGTTTCGGCCACGGTAAAGTGCAGGCCGTTTTCCTCAGCCCGGTGCCAGTACTTGGCCGTGACAATGTGGGCCAAGGGATAGGCGAATTCGTGAATCACACCCTTGGGCAGGCCGGTGGTGCCGGAGGTGAAGTAGAGCATCATGGGGTCGGTGGCCAGGGTGGGCATGCGCTCCAACGTATCAGAGGCGCTCTCCATGGCTTTGGTCATATTGTCAAAGCCGGGAACATCCTGCTGCACGGTCCAAAGCAGGGCGCTCATGCCGGCCTTGTCCAAAGCGGCGGAAATCTTTTCCGGCACCTCGTTTTGCGGGGTGCAGATGAAAGCCTTGACCCCGGCAGCCTTGATGCGGTACACAAAGTCGCTGACGGTCAGCATGTGGGTGGCGGGAATCATCACCGCGCCCAGTTTGTGCAGGGCAATGGCGGCAAACCAGTATTCATAGTGGCGCTTGAGCACCAGCATAACCTTATCGCCGCGGCCGATGCCTGCATCCTTCAGCACATTGGCCATGCGGTTGCTCTCGCGGCTGATATCAGCAAAGGTGAACTGCTTTTCGTCGCCCTCCACATTGCACCAGACCATGGCGCGCTTGTCAGGCTCCAGCTGAGCCTGGGCATCCACCACATCATAACCGAAATTGAAGTTTTCGGGGTAATCCAGTTCAATGTGCTGCAGGCGGCCCTTTTCGTCCACCGTCTCGCGGCAATACTGCTTGTAAATACTCATGTAAACTCCTCTGTCACTGCGCCGGTTCCAAGGCGGCGGAATCTGTCATAGCGGTGCTGCAGCAGGTCGTCATCGGCCATCAGAGTCTGCAGCTCCTTTTCCAGCAGCTGGCGGATGCGGTCATAATACACCTTTTCCCCCAGCTGATCCTCAGACAGGATGCGTTCTACCACCCCAAGGCCCTTGGCATCCTCGGCCGTCAGGCGCAGGCTGGCGGCAGCCTCCGCTGCCTTGTCCGCATCCTTCCACAGGATGCTGGCACAGCCCTCGGGGGAAATGACGGAATAAACGGCATTCTGAAGCATCCACACCCGGTCTGCCACAGCCAGCGCCAGCGCGCCGCCGCTGCCGCCCTCACCGATGAGCACAGACAGCACAGGCACGCACAGGGTGGACATTTCCATCAGGTTTTCCGCAATGGCCTGTCCCTGACCGCGCTCCTCTGCCCCGATGCCGCAGAAGGCACCGGAGGTATCCACAAAGCAGATGACAGGGCGGCCGAACTTTTCCGCCTGCTTCATCAGGCGCAGGGCCTTGCGGTAGCCCTCGGGCTGGGGTGCACCGAAGTTGCGGGCGGTGCGCTCCTTGGCGGTGTGGCCCTTTTCAATGGCAATGACCGTCACCGGCTCATCGCCCAGCCATGCAACGCCGCCAACAATGGCAGGGTCATCGGCAAAGCGGCGATCCCCGTGGAACTCCAGAAAGCCCCGGAAGATATGGCGGATGTAATCCAGCCCCGTGGGACGCTTGCTGTCCCGGGCCAGACGAACCCGGTCATAGGCTGCTTCACTCATTCGATTGCCCTCCCTGCGTGCATTTCCAGCAGCTGTGCCAGATACTTCTTCTGGCTGCCGCGGGGCACGATGCTGTCCACAAAGCCATGCTCCAAAACGAATTCCGATTTCTGGAACCCATCGGGCAGTGCGGCCTTGGTGGTTTGTTCAATGACCCGGGCACCGGCAAAGCCGATGGTTGCCCCGGGCTCGGCCAGGATGATATCCGCCTCCATGGCAAAGCTGGCGGTTACGCCGCCGGTGGTGGGGTCGGTCAGCACCGCCACATACAGCAGGCCCGCATCGCTGTGACGCTTGACCGCCGCGCTGGTCTTGGCCATCTGCATCAGGGAGAGCAGACCCTCCTGCATGCGGGCGCCGCCGGACACGGTAAAGCCGATGACCGGCAGATGGTGCCGCACCGCATATTCAAACAGGGCGGTAATCTTCTCCCCCACCGCGCTGCCCATGCTGCCCATCATAAAATAGGGCTCCATGGCAAATACGCAGCACTTCTGCCGGTTGATGGCAGCCACGCCGCACACCACAGCCTCCGTTTCGCCGGAAGCGGTGCGCACGGTGTCGATTTTTTCATCATACCCCGGGAAGGACAGGGGATTGCCGGACTTCATGCCGGAAAACAGCTCGCGGAAGCTGCCCTTATCGGCCAGCATGGTCATCCGCTGGCGGGCCTTCATGCGGAAATGATAGCCGCAGGGGCACACCAGATCGCCGGCCCACAGCCGGCTGAGGGGAATGTCCTTGTGGCAGTTGGGGCAGTTCTTTTCAGGCTCCCCCGCGTCCCGCTGCACCGGCGCGGCACTGCGGCCGCCTTCCTCCAGCTCGTTGTTAGGTTTTGAAAAACGCAGCATGGTCATGTTGTCACCTGTTTCCCATAAAGGTTAAATCGTATTCCCCGGAGGTAAACCGCTCATCCTCCACGATGCTCAGCTGTTCGGGGATGTTGGTGGGGATGCCCTCAATCACCAGCTCGCAGAGAGCTGCCCGCATTTTGCGCAATGTCTCCTCCCGGGTCTTGGCATACACAATCAGCTTGCCCAGCAGGGAGTCGTAATAGGGCGGCACCACCATGCCCTCAATCAGGCAGGTATCAAACCGCACAGAGGGACCACCGGGCACATGCAGCAGCTTCAGCGTGCCGCAGCTGCCGGCATTGATGCGGCACTCGATGGCGCTGCCGCGGATTTTGATTTCATCCTGAGTAAAGCCCAGGGGAATGCCGGCAGCAATGCGAATCTGCCACTTGACCAGGTCAAAGCCGGTGAGCATCTCCGTCACGCAGTGTTCCACCTGAAGGCGCACATTCATCTCCATGAACCAGAAGTTGCCCTCCCGGTCCAAAAGGAATTCCAGCGTACCGGCGCCCACATAGCCCAGCTTTTTCACCGCATCCACGGCCAAAGCCATAATGCGCTGACGGCTTTCATCGGATACGGCGGGGGAAGGCGTTTCCTCCACCAGCTTCTGATTTCTGCGCTGCAGGGAGCAGTCACGGTCGCCAAGGCACACGGCGTTGCCGTGCTCGTCAGCCAGAATCTGCAGCTCCACATGGCGGGCGGGGAAAATGTACTTTTCCAGATACACGCTGCCGTCGCCGAAGGCAGACTGGGCCTCAGAGGTGGCCTGCAGGTAGTTTTCCTCCAGCTCATCCTCGCCGCGAATCAGGCGGATGCCGCGGCCGCCGCCGCCGGCGCAGGCCTTGAGCATCACCGGATAGCCGATGCGCTCCGCTGCCCGCTTTGCCTCCTCCACGCTTGCCACCGCTTTGGTGCCGGGGATGACCGTCAAGCCGGTGTTGCGAATCAGCTCCTTCAAAATGGCCTTGTCGCTCAGCCGCTCCATGCTCTCGGGGTCGGGACCGATAAACACCAGTCCGTTCTTGCGGCAGGCACGGGCAAAGTGGGCATTTTCAGACAGGAAGCCGTAGCCGGGGTGAATGGCCTGTGCACCGGCAAGGATGGCCGTGGAGATAATCTGGTTTTCGTTCAGATAGCTGTCCGCAGCCTCCGGGCCGCCGATGCAGTATGCCTGATCGGCCAGCGCCACATGCAGGGCGTTTTTATCCGCCTCGGAATACACGGCCACCGTGGCCACACCCATTTCCTTGCAGGCCCGGATGATGCGCACGGCAATCTCGCCGCGGTTGGCAATGAGGATTTTTGAAAACATCGCTTACGCTCCTGTAATGGCAAAGGAAAACTCAGCGGACACACACAGTCTGCCGTCCACGGTGACCTTTCCCTCGGCAAAATAGAAAGGGTGCTTGCTGCGCTTGATGCAGCAGCTCGTCTCAATGGTGTCCCCGGGGCGCACGGGAGAGCGGAACTTGACATTGTTCAGCCCCGTGTACACCGGCAGCTCGCCCTCGCCCATCACATCCTGCAGCAGTACGCAGGCAGACTGGGCCAGAATCTCGCACAGAATCACGCCGGGCACAATGGGATTGCCGGGGAAATGGCCCCGCAGAAAGAACTCATCGCCCTTGACATGGTAGCGGCCCACGGCATGGCCATCCTCCAGATTGACCTCGTCCAGCAGCAGCATGTCGTCCCGGTGGGGCAGAATCTGCTTGATTTCTTCTCTGTTCATAGGGTCTCCTTTTTGATGCGGAACAGTTCCTTGCCGTATTCCACCATCTGGCCGTTGGTCACGCAGACCTCGGTGATGATGCCGTCTTCCTCGGCGGTGATTTCGTTCATCAGCTTCATGGCTTCCACGATGCACAGGATTTGACCCTTCTTCACCCGGTCGCCGATGGTGACATAGGGGGCGGCATTTTCTGCCGGAGCGGCGTAGAACACGCCCACCAGCGGAGACTTGACGCTGATGCAGTCCCGGGGAACGGGATTTTCAGCAGGGGCGGCAGCGGCGGGGGATGCCTCGGGGACAGCATACACGCTGCCCGCCACCGGGGCGGAGCGCTCAAGGCGCACCTTGCCGCTCTCCCCGGTGAATTCAAGACCCGTCAGGCCCAGCTCACGCATGAGCTCGGCATACTTGCGGATTTCCGTTTCGTTCATGGCTTACACCTTTCTGAAGGCCAGGCATGCATTGTGGCCGCCAAAGCCCAGGGAGTTGGACAGGGCCAGGGTTGCCTCTGCCTTCACGGCCTCGCCGGGCACATAGTTCAGGTCGCAGTTTTCATCCTGCTCCTTCAGGTTGATGGTGGGGGGAATGATGCCCTCCTCCAGCGCCAGCAGGCAGGCCATGGCTTCCACCGCACCTGCGGCACCCAGCATGTGGCCGGTCATGGACTTGGTGGAGCTGATGTAGGCACGGCGGGCAGCCTCTTCGCCCAGTGCTTTCTTGATGGCCATGGTTTCCAGCTTGTCGTTCATGGGGGTGCCGGTACCGTGGGCATTGATGTACACCACGTCCTCTTCCGTGTAGCCGGCTTCCCGCATGGCATCAGCCATGGCCTGAGCGCCGCCGCGTCCTTCGGGATGGGGAGCGGTAATGTGGTGGGCATCGCAGGTGGAACCGTAGCCGCACACCTCGCCGTAAATCTTCGCACCGCGGGCCTTGGCGTGCTCGTATTCCTCCAGCACCAGAGCCACGGCACCCTCGCCGATGACGAAGCCGCCGCGGCGGCGGTCAAAGGGCAGGGATGCCTCATCGGGGTTTTCTGCGGTGGACAGGGCCTGCATGTTCACAAAGCCTGCCACGGCAGAGGGGGTGACGGAAGCCTCCGCACCGCCGGTAATCACGGCATCGGCATAGCCGTGACGGATGAGCCGCATGGCTTCACCGATGGCGTTGGAGCCGGAAGCGCAGGCGGTTACAGCAGGCATGGCGCTGCCGCGGCAATCAAACCGGATGGCAATCAGACCTGCCGCCATGTTGGAAATCATCATGGGCACAAACAGGGGGGATACACGGCGGGGGCCCTTTTCCATCAGCTTGGTGTACTCCGTCTCAAAGGTGGAGATACCGCCGATGCCGGTGCCGAACATCACGGAAAAGCGCTCCGGAGCCACATGGTCCTTTACGCCGCTTTCCTCCACAGCCTGCTGGGCGGCAGCCACAGCCAGCTGGGCAAAGCGGTCGGTGCGCAGCACCTCGTTGACCTCCATGTAGTCCTTGGGCTCGAAGTTCTTAACCTCGGCAGCCAGCTTTGCCTTGTACTTCTCTGTATCAAACCGGGTGATGGGTGCGATGCCGTTGCGGCCGCTCTTCATGCCCTCCCAGGTTTCTGCCACGGTGTTGCCCAGGGGCGTTACGGCACCCAGGCCGGTGACAACCACTCGTCTCATCTCGTTCATGCTTGCTTCTCCTTACATGGCAAGTCCGCCGTCTACGCGGAGGACCTCGCCGGTTACATACGCTGCACTGGCCAGATAGGCTGCGGCATCCGCCACATCCTCCGGCGTACCCATGCGGCCCAGAGGAATCATCTTCATCAGGGGATTGTCACCCTGATTGCCGGTCATATCGGTGGCAACAAAGCCGGGGGCGATGGCGTTGCACCGGATGCCCCGGACGGCCAGCTCCTTGGCCACAGACTTGGTCAGGCCGATGAGGCCCGCCTTGGAGGCAGCATAGTTGCACTGACCGGCGTTGCCCGTCAGGCCCGATACGGAAGAAATGTTGATGATGCAGCCTTCCTTGGCGCGGATCATCAGACCCGTGACATGACGAATCATGTTGAAGGCGCCCTTGAGGTTGGTATCAAGGACAGCATCGTAATCCTCTTCCTTCATCATGGCCAAAAGACCATCCCGGGTGATGCCGGCGTTGTTGACCAGAATGTGCACGCCGCCGAAATCAGCCTTGATTTGGGCCACGGTTTCCTTGCAGGCGGCGAAATCCGCCACATTGCACTGGTAGGCCGCCGCCTTCACGCCGTACTGCTCACGGCATTCCTGACACACAGCCTCCGCAGAGGCAGTGCTGCCGGCGTAAATCACGGCCACATCGGCACCCAGGGATGCCAGCTTCTTCACCACTGCCGCGCCGATGCCGCGGGAGCCGCCGGTAACCACGGCTGTTTTGCCCTTCAGCATGCTTCCACCTCCGCAAGGTATTCATCACAGGTCACAGCCTTTGCTTCGGCTGTAATCTTCTTAATCATGTTGGTGAGCGTTTTGCCCGGACCGATTTCCACAAAGGTGTCCACCCCTGCAGCCATCAGGTTGCGGATGGTCTGCTCCCAGCGCACGGGGCTGCAAATCTGCTGGGACAGCAGCACCGCCGCATCCCCTTCATAGGGCATGGCTGTTTTGTTGGCATACAGCGCGATGGCCGGGGTCTTCAGCTCTGCCTGCTGCAGCGCCTGATAGAACGCCTCGCTGGCGGAAGCCATAAAGGGGGAATGGAACGCGCCCTTTACCTTCAGGGGCAGTGCGCGTCCGCCGGCTGCCTTGACATCGGCAGAGAAGGCGGTCAGCTCCTCCCGCAGACCGGACACGGTGATGTTGCCGGGGCAGTTGTAGTTGACCGGATACACCTGCGCATAGTTGGCGCACAGTGCCTCCACCTGCTCGGCGGTCAGCTTGACCACCGCCGCCATGGCGGTATCATGCTGGTCGGCAGCCTGCTGCATCAGTTCACCCCGGCGGCACACCAGCCGGAAGGCCTCCGCATCGGTCATCATGCCGCTGACGGCAGCGGCCACAACCTCACCCAGAGAGAAGCCAGCCACCGCATCAGGGGTGATGCCCTTGTCCATCAGCACCCGTGCTGCGGCCAGTTCCATGGCGAACAGGCAGGGCTGGGTGTTGGCGGTTTCCTTCAGCTCCTCCTCCGTGCCCTCAAAGCACTGGCGGATGGTGCCGGGGCGGATGCTCTCGCACATATCAAACACAGCCCGGGCGGCAGGGTACTGCTCATACAGTGCCTTGCCCATGCCCGGATGCTGATCGCCCTGACCGGAGAAAACAAATGTTACTTTACCCATTGCGGTGCCCTCAGGAGGATAGGCTCAGCCTCCTCCATCACTTCCTTCACGATTTCGGCTGCAGGCTGCTCGCGGTTGACCACGGCAGCAATCTGCCCGGCCAGGAAGCAGCCCTTGTCGTTGTCACCCTCCTGCACGGCCAGACGCAGAGCGCCCACGCCCAGCTTCTCCAGTTCCTCATCGGGCATGCCGCCGAACTCGGCCTTGGCATAATCCCGGGCAAACTGTGTGCGCAGGCTGCGCACGGGATGGCCCAGCTTTTTGCCGGTGACCATGGTGCACAGGTCGTTGGCCTTCAGGATCTTTTCCTTATAGACCGGATGGATGGTGCATTCGTTGGCAGAAAGGAAGCGGGTGCCCATCTGCACGCCCTGAGCGCCCAGCATAAAGGCAGCCGCTACACCGCGGCCATCGGCAATGCCGCCGGCAGCAATCACCGGCAGATGGGTGGCATCGCAGATTTGAGGAACCAGCACCATGGTGGTCAGCTCGCCCACATGGCCGCCGCTTTCGCCGCCCTCGGCAATCACTGCGGAAGCACCCAGACGGGTCATCAGCTTGGCCATGGCCACGGAGGCCACCACAGGAATCACCTTGATGCCTGCCTCCAGCCATGCCTTGATGTGCTTGGAGGGATTGCCGGCACCGGTGGTGACCACCTCTACCTTTTCCTCCACCACCACCTTGGCCACTTCATCCACGAAGGGGCTGAGGAGCATGATGTTCACGCCGATGGGCTTCTTTGTGAGTGTACGGGCAATCTGAATCTGGCTGCGGACATAATCGGCAGGGGCATTGCCTGCGGCAATGATGCCCAGACCGCCGCCCTCGGATACGGCCGCGGCCAGCTTGCCGTCGGCAATCCAGGCCATGCCGCCCTGGAACACGGGGTACTCAATCCCCAGCAGCTGTGTAATGGCTGTCTTAATCATCGTCTTAGCCCTGCTTGCTCTGGATGAACTTGTCCAGGTCGGCGATGGTCTCCACCTTGCGGTCCAGCTCGATTTCGAAGCCCAGTTCGTCTTCCAGGCTCATCAGCAGCTCAACGGTATCCAGGGAATCAATGCCCAGATCGGAGAAGGTGCTCTCGGGCTTTACAGCAGAAACGTCACAGCCGGTACGCTCGGCAACAATCTTGGCAATCGCATCAAAATACATGGTCATTACCTCCAAAATTTGTGTGCAAGGGGTTATCCACTTGCCGCAGTCCATTATACGGACGCTCCGTTCCCCCGAAAAAACCGCCGCGTTCCAAAAGCGTTCCATTTTTCAGGAAATTTGAAGTTTTTGCAGAAATTTCGCGTTTTTTCTGACAAGTTTTTGGCAATAGGGGGTGTTTTCGCAAAATACTTCTAACATTTGCACGCAAAAAACAAAAAGCCTTCCCCAGGTTGAGGAAGGCGTGACGGATGATATCTCTTTGCGCGGCTTTAAAAAATGATTTTCACCGCGTTTTTCATAAAACTACATATTATATATAGAAAGAACCTCGCAGACAGCGCCGATAAAACAAAAACCCTCCCATGCGGGAGGGCATAAAAAAGTGGTCGCAACAGGACTCGAACCTGTGACCCCTTCGATGTGAACGAAGTGCTCTACCAACTGAGCCATGCGACCGTATCAACAGGAAATATGATAACCCATTCAGGCTGTTTTGTCAATAGATAAATCAAATTTCTTTTTCCCCCGTCCAAAAAAGGGCATCATTGACAAAGCATGGCGGCGGGGTTATAATCATCCTATCGTTCAAGAACAACGATTCGCGAACATTGGTTTTGTCAAAAAAGGAGTGCGAATAGTATGCCGCCCAAACCGAAGAACACACGGGAAGAAATCGTCAGCGCCGCGGTGAACATCATCCGCCGGTGCGGGCTGGAGGGACTGACCGCCAAGAAAATCGGCGAGGAGCTGAAGTCCTCCCCGTCCTCCATCTTCACCCATTTCAATACCATGGAAGAAATCCAGCAGGAGGCCATCGCCGCCATCCGCGTGATTTATGACGGCTATGTGCGCCGGGGGCTTTCCCTTACGCCGCCCTTTAAGGGGTATGCCATGGAGAGCATCCGCTTTGCCGGCGAGGAGCCGCGGCTGTTCGCAGTGCTGTTTATGCGCCGGGGCGAAGAGATGCCCTTGGAGGAGTTCATCGGCGCGGAGGGCCACGAGGAAGTCATCCTGTCCGCGGTAAAAAACACCTTTGGCCTCAATGATGAGGATGCCGCATGGCTGTACCACAACCTGTGGCTGTATGCCCACGGCATCGCCGCCCTGACGGCCACGGGCGCCTGCTCCTTCACCCGGGAGGAAATCAGCCGCAAGCTGAGCGTTGCCTGCTACGCCTTCCTGCAGGCCATGCACAGCGATGAAATCGCCGATGTTCTCCCCGCTGAAGCGCAGCCGGCGGACCAGCCCATACCCGCTTATGTGACCGGGAAATGAATGATGTGAAAATTTGACACATCCATATCGAAAATTTTCATAGCCCTGCATCATTCTCAGTTGTATAATGTAAATGCAGCAAGCAATCAATCCATTTTTATCAGATAAAGGAGACACCGTTATGTTGAAGATTGACCACCTGACCAAAGCCTTCGGCGAAAAGAAAGCCGTAGATGACCTGAGCCTGCATATCCAGCCCGGTGAAATTTATGGCTTCATCGGCCACAACGGCGCCGGCAAAACCACCACCCTCAAGAGCGTGGTGGGCATCCTGCCCGTGGATCAGGGCACCATCACCATCGACGGCAAGAACATCAAAACCGATGCCGTGGCCTGCAAAAAGGAGATGGCCTACATCCCCGACAACCCCGACCTGTACGATTTTATGACCGGCGTGCAGTACCTCAATTTTGTGGCTGATATCTTCGGCGTGCCCGCCGATGTCCGGGCCGAGCGCATCCGCAAGTATGCCGATATCTTTGGCCTGACCGACAGCCTTGGCCAGTCCGTTTCCTCCTATTCCCACGGCATGAAGCAGAAGCTGGCCATCATCTCCGCCTGGATTCATGACCCGAAGCTGATTATCATGGACGAGCCCTTCGTGGGTCTTGACCCCAAGGCCGCCTTCCAGCTGAAGGACATGATGCGCGAGGTGTGCCGCGAGGGCGGCGCCATCTTCTTCTCCACCCACGTGCTGGAGGTGGCCGAGAAGCTGTGCGACAAGGTTGCCATCATCAAGGGCGGCAAGCTGATTCGCTCCGGCAGCATGGAAGAGGTCCGCGGCGATGAGTCCCTGGAAAGCGTCTTCCTGGAATTGGAGGCATAAGCAATGCTGAAGGCTTTGATTCGCAAGCAATTAATGGAAATGTTCGGCCCGTATTTCGTCAACCGGAAAACGGGCAAGGCACGCAGCCGCAATGCTGTCATCGGCGCCTTTGCCGGCTTCGGTGTGCTGATGCTGATGCTGTGCGGCCTGTTCTTCGGTCTGGCCGCCCCCATGGTCAAGCCCATGTTCGGCATGGGACTGGACTGGCTGTTCTTCTCCTTCATGGCCATCGTGTCTGTGCTGCTGGGCGTATTCGGCAGCGTGTTCAACACCTATGCAGGCCTGTATATGGCCAAGGATAATGACCTGCTGATTTCCATGCCCATCCCCGCCCGGACCATCCTCACCTCCCGCATGGTTTCTGTGGAGATTCTCAGCCTGATGTACAGCGCTGTTGTATGGTTCCCGGCCTGCGCTGCTTCCTGGGTGATGGGCGGCGTATCATTCTCTGCGGTGGTTTGTCAGCTGCTGGCCATGGTCCTCATCTCCCTGTTTGTTTCCGTCATCACCTGCGCCCTTGGCTGGGTGGTTTCCCTGATTGCCAGCCGGCTGAAGAACAAGAGCTTCCTCGTGATGATTCTGACCGTGGCATTCATCGGTGCCTACTACTCCATGTGCTTCCGTCTGGATACCCTGATGGAAAACGTGATGCAGAACGTTGCCAGCCTGTCCGTCATCGTGGAAAAGTATCTGGGCCTGTTTGCCGTCATCGGCCGTGCCGGTACGGGTGATTTCACCAGCCTGGCCATCTTCGCCGGCATCACGCTGGTGCTGTGCGCCCTGTGCATCTGGATTATGGCCAAGACCTTTGTGGCACTGGCCACCCAGAAAACCGGCAGTGCCAAGGTGAAGTACACCGAAAAGTCCATCCGCCAGAGCAAGGCCAAGACCGCCCTGCTCAAGCGCGAGCTGAAGCGCTTTACCGCCAGTGCCGGCTACATGATGAACTGCGGCATGGGCATGCTGGTGATGCTGGTCATGGCTGTGCTGGCCCTGATCAAGCGGACTGAGCTTACCGAGTACATCGCGCCCTTCCTGCAGGATATCCCCGGCGCTGTGGAAATGGTTCCCCTGATTGTTGCCGCCGTAGTCTGCGCCGTGGCAGGCCTGAACATGGTCACCACCCCCTCTGTCTCTCTGGAGGGCAAAACGCTGTGGATTCTCAAGTCCCTGCCCGTCAGCCCGTGGGATGTGCTGCGTGCAAAGACCAACCTGCACGTGATGCTCAACATCTGGCCCGGCATGGTGCTGACCCTGGTGCTGGGCTTCTGCCTGAAGCTGGAGCCAGCCATGATTGTCATCGCCCTGTGCTTTGTATGGATGTACATCTGGCTGACCGCTCAGCTGGGCCTGATCATTGGCCTGCGCAACCCTATCTTCCACTGGACCAACGAAATGGTGGTCATCAAGCAGGGCATGAATGTGTTTATGGTCATGCTGATTGACTTTGTGCTGGCCCTCGTATTCCCCGCCCTGTACCTGCTCATCGGCCCGACCAACATGGATCCCCGCCTGTTCATGGGCATCGCCGTCGTGCTGATGGCGCTGGCTGTGGTATTCCAGCGTCATTACCTGCGCACCGCCGGTACAAAGCAATTTGAAGCACTGTAATCCATCGGGGCCGGAGGACACGTTTCTCCGGCCCCTGTCTGTTTTCTGTCTGAATAAGGAGAATCCGCCATGAACGATATAAAGGCCATCGTATACACCTCCAATGCCGGTCACACCCGGGAATATGCCCGGCTGCTCAGCGAAGCCGCCGGCATCCCCGCCATTGATTTGAAGGATGCGGAAAAGCAGCTGCCCCTGGCCAGCGAGGTCATCTGCATGGGCTGGCTGATGGCCGGCAATGTGCAGGGCTACAAGCAGGCCGCCGCCCGGTACACCGTGAAGGCCGTGTGCGGTGTGGGCATGAGCCGCACCAATCAGGAGCAGGACATCCGCAAGGCCAATGCGCTGCCGGAGGATATGCCCGTGTTCTACCTTCAGGGCGGCTATGAAAAGAGCAGGCTCCATGGCCTGATGTACAGGATGATGATGAACATGGTCAACGGCTCCGCCAAAAAGAAGCTGCTGGCCAAGACACAGCTGACCGAAGAGGACAAGGAGCTGCTGGAAATGATAGACAAGGGCAAAAGCACCGTTAGCGCCGACAAGCTGCAGCCCGTCCTCAGCTGGTACCGCGACTGAAGCTGCAGCATCAAAGGAGGTACACCCATGCAAACCATCACGCCCGCACAGACGATTCTTGAAACGCCGCGTCTGCTCTTGCGGGAGTTTCTCCCCGAAGATCACGCCGCCTTGTGTGAAATCTTCTGTGATGCGGAAACCATGGCCCATTATCCCCATCCCTTCAGCGAAGAGGAAGTGCAGATGTGGATTGACCGCAACCTTGACCGGTACGAGACCTACGGCTCCGGCCTGTGGGCTGTGGTGCGAAGGGACACGGGCGAGGTCATCGGCGACTGCGGCCTGACCATGCAGATGATTCACGGCAGGCTGAAGCCGGAGGTCGGCTTCCACATCAACAAAAAATACTGGCGGCAGGGCTATGCCGCATAGGCCGCCAAAGCCGTGCGTGACTGGGCCTTCCGCAATACCATGTACCGCACGCTGTACTGCTACCAGAAGCACACCAACCTTGCCTCCCAGCGCACGGCCATGGCCATGGGCTTCCGTCAGGTGGAAGCCTACCCCGACGAGGTGAACGGCATCACCACCGTGTACGCCATGACCAAAGCCGAATGGCGCGCCCGTGCGGGAGAGGATAATCCCGTGCTGGACGCCATCCGTGACCGCCGCAGCTATCGCGGTGCTTATGCCACCACCCCTGTTCCCCGGCATGATTTAGCCGCCATCCTGCAGGCAGGCTGTGATGCGCCCTCCGGCTGCAACAAGCAAACCGCCTCCTTCGTTGCGGTGGATGATGCTGATGTGCTGGCCCGCATCAAGGCCGTGATTGACCCGCCTGTGGCCGAATCAGCCCCCGCCATGATTGCCGTGCTGACCCGGCGCATCAACGCCTATCGGGACAAGTGCTTTGCCGTGCAGGACTATTCTGCCGCCATCGAAAACATGCTGCTGGCCATCCATGCCCTGGGGTACGCCTCCTGCTGGTACGAGGGTCACATCACCGACGATGACCGCATCTGCGACAAAATCGCCGCCATCCTGAATGTGCCGGAGGAATACGATCTGGTGTGCATTCTCCCCGTGGGCGTTCCCCTGCAAGCTGTCCCTGCCCCGAAGAAAAAAGCCTTCGCCGAAAAAGCCTTCTTCAACAGCTTCGGAGAAAGCTGACTTTTCACCCATCAAGCGAAACGGAGGTGTCCCCCATGCCCGCCTACGAGCAATGGCTCCGCTATGTCGGAGGTCCCGAAGCAGGTGATGATAAGCTGTACCTCACCTGCCCCGATGCATCCTACGCCGAAACCATCATAGCTTACCGGCAGGAATTCCTGCAGTCCGGCGAATCCATGGACGGCACGGTATCCCTCATCCGCCAAAGCCAGTGCGCCCCCTGGCTGGAGGAGGCCGCCTTCTATGCCGACCCGGACACGGTCATCACCAACGGCTGGGTCAAAGCCACCCAGCTGATTTGCATTCGCCGCAGTGACCGCAAAATGGTGGGCGCCATCCATGTGCGCCACACCCTCAATGATTATTTGAAGCAGTTCGCCGGGCATGTGGGCTACTCCGTGGCCCCCAGCGAGCGCCGTAAGGGCTATGCTAAATGGATGCTGGCCCATGTCATCCCCTACTGCCACGCGCTGGGCATCGCCCCAGTGATGCTCTCCTGCAGTGAAAGCAACACCGGCAGCCGCAGCACCATCCTTGCGAATGGCGGCAAGCTGATTCGTCGGGAATATGAGCCGGATGAAAAGGACTGGCTGGAGATTTATCATATTGAATAAAAGGAAAGAGGCTGTGAAAATCCTTCACAGCCTCTTTGTTGATTGTTCTTGATTGTTCATGCCGCAGCCGCCCTCTCAGTCAGCTATCGCTGACAGCTCCCCCAGAGTGGGAGCCTTTTTTATGTGCAAACAAGCCGAAGGCTCTCCCTTTGGGAGAGCTGGCACGGCAAAGCCGTGACTGAGAGGGTTCCTTACGTTTTCGCCACCTGCGGCAGCTGCTCTGTCATGGGGCAGTCCAGCAGACGGCGCACGGCTTCGTGCAGGTCCTCCATGGTCCGGGCTTTGCGGATGGCCTTCTCCGCCTTCTTGGCATCGGTAAAATGGAAGGCAAGGTACTTCAAATGGTCGCGCATGCGGATGAACACCGCCAATGGCTGATGCTCCTGGGCATAGCCCTGCTCCAGCCGGGCAATCCATTCAGCCATTTCCTCCCGTGACAGGGGCGCACCGCCCTTCATCACCCGGGGCAGTGCCGGGTCTGCCATCAGGCCGCGGCCCAGCATGAAGGTATCCGTTTCCGGATAGCGCGCCGCATCCGCAGGAGACACGATGTTGCCGTTCATCACCAGCGGGCAGAAGGCATTTTCGGCGGCGTACCGCCAGCATTCATCATGCACAGGACCGGTGTAGCCCTCCTTTTTGGTGCGGGGATGGATAATCATCTCCGGCATGGGATAGCGGGCAAAAATCTCCCACAGCGCCGGGAACTCAGACGCCTTTTCGTAGCCGATGCGGATTTTCAGCGACAGGGGCAGCGCACACTTGCCGCACACCGCATCAAGAAAGCGGTCCAGCTGCTCCTTTTCCCGCAGCATGCCGGAGCCCTTCACCTTGGCCGTTACCGTGCCTGAGGGGCAGCCCAGATTGAGGTTCAGCTCCTCATAGCCCATCATCGCCAGCATCCGGCAGGTGTGCAAAAACGGCTCCGGCTCCTTGCCCAGCAGCTGCGGCACGGCATACACCGTTTCATCCCGGCGCACCGCCCGCTGTTCCCGGGGCGGCAGCATCATGTTCTGGTTCGGGGTGATAAAGGGGATAAAGTACTTGTCCACCTGCCCGAACATCTCCTGATGCACATGGCGCCACACACCGTCCGTCAGCCCCTCCAGCGGGGCAGCATATATCTTCATCCTTCAACCTCCGTTACAGCACCATCACCAGCGTACCCGCGCCGATGAGAATGCAGCCAATCAGGGATTTGACCGTAAACTGCTCATGCAGGAACACAAAGGCCATCACCAGCGTGATGATAACGCTCAGCTTGTCCACCGGCACCACCTTTGATGCATCGCCGATTTGCAGTGCGTGGTAGTAGCACAGCCACGATGCACCCGTGGCCAAACCGGACAAAATCAGGAACAGCCAGCTTTTGGTGGATATCTTGTCCAGCCCGGATTGTGCGCCGGTCAGGAACACCATCCCCCAGGACATGGCCAGCACCACCACCGTGCGGATGGCGGTGCCAAGGTTGGAGTTGACCCCCTGAATGCCGATTTTCGCCAATATGGAGGTCAGGGCCGCGAACACCGCAGACCCCAGAGCAAACACAAACCACATACGAATTCTTCCTTTTATTTTGCGTACTTTTCAAACCATGCGGTGATTTCCTGCAGCCGGCGGATGCGGTGCTTCGGCTTGCCGGAGCGGGACAGCTCATGGTTTTCCCCGTGGAACATGCACAGCCGCGCCGGTACGCCATGCTCCTTCAGGGCGGTGAACATCTGCAGCCCCTCCGACAGAGGGCAGCGGTAGTCCTCATCAGAATGGATGAACAGCGTGGGCGTTTTCACATGGGCGGCATATTTCAGCGGAGACTGCGCCCACATCTTTTCGTAATCCGTGTACGGGGTGGCGCCGCACTGGTCGGCGGCAAAGCACCAGCCGATATCCGATGTACCGTGGAAGCTGAGCCAGTTGCTGATGGACCGCTGGGATGCCGCACAGCAGAAGCGGTCCGTGTGGCCGATGATCCAGTTGGTCATAAAGCCGCCGTAGCTGCCGCCTGTTTCGCACACCCGTGCCCGGTCAATCTGCGGATAAGCCGCCAGCACCGCATCGGTAAAGTCCATCAGGTTGCGGTAATCCGTATCGCCGTAATGGCCGCGGATGTCCATAAACGCGCTGTCACGGCCATCGCTGCCCATGGGATTGCAGTACAGCACAAAGTAGCCCATGCCGGCCCACAGCTGCATTTCGTGCATAAACACAGGCCCGTACACCGTCTTGGGGCCGCCATGGATATCCAGAATGGCGGGATAGCTCTTGTGGGGGTCAAAGTCTTTGGGCTTCAGCACCCAGCCGCCGATGGTCAGTCCCTCGCTTTCCACCTGCACCGGCTCCGGACAGGCCACATAGCGGCCCTTCAGGCAATCGTCATTGAAATGGGTCAGCCGGGTCAGCTTGCCCGACTGCAGGGACAAGGCATACAGCTCCTGCAGGCGCATATCGTACATGGCCGTCATCAGCACCGTGTCACTGTGGTCGGATACGGCAATCATGTCGATGCTGCCGTCCTTCTCCAGCATGGGGACGGCCTCGCCGGTTTCGTCCAGCCGGTACAGATGGCTGCTGCCCTCCCGCGTGGTCAGGAAGTACAGCTTGCCGTCCTTGTCCTGCATCTGTCTGCCGCCGCCCAGCCGGCAATCGCTGCCGACGATGCTGTACATGCTGTATTCTTCCGCCCGCAGCAGTCTGATGGCACCGGAGGATGTATCCACCTGCCATACGAACTTGTTCTCATTCATGCCGTGGCGCTTGCCGTCGCTGGCCAGCACCAGCAGGGTGTCACCCATTTTCGTCAACTCCGGCTCGCAGAGGCTGTCCCCGGTGCAAAGGGTGCGGCGGATGCCTGTGGCGGGGTCCAGCTCGTCAATGCGCAGACCACATTCGGGCAGCAGGTCCACAAAGTCAGTTACGGTATAGTACACCTTGCCGCCAATGACCACCGGACTGCCCACGTTTTCCGTGGGGGCTGTGATGCGGGTGATGCTGTCCCCATCCACCAGAAACAGCGCCTGACGCTTGCCGTTGGTAATGCCCTCCCCGTTGCCCCAGAAGGGAGCCTCGTCAAACACCTCGTAGTCCGCTTCAGCCTTGATATCAGCCGCCACCTTGGCCCGGGCTTCGTCGGTCATCTGGTAATAATCGGGGATGGCTTTGTCAATGATGCCCAGGGCGGCAAAGCGGCCCTCCGGCAGGGGAACCAGCCCCGTGCAGGCAAAGGGCAGGGTAAAGGCAGGCATGGCCTCGCCACCGGACAGGCTCAGCCGGTACCACACCGTGAATTGCTCCCCTGCCTCGGCGCGCTTTTTCTCCGCCGCCGTCCGCACCGCAGGGAACAGCAGATGGTCGCTGTCCTCCCACACATAGGTGCCTTCCCTGCCCAAAGCCGTCAGCTGCTTTGTTTTGCTGCCCTCCAGCAGCCACAGGCATCGGCTGTAGGTGTTCTCCTGTTCATCCGCCTTTGATGCCACAAAGGCCGCCCTCTGCCCATCCGGGGCATAGGACAGATTGGAAAGAAATGTGTATTGCAGAATATCCTTCATGTCAACGGCTTTCATCGCTGTCAGCCTCCTGTTTGCAGTTTTGCTTACTGCAATTATACCGCGGCGGCAGGGAAAAGTAAATAAAGGGAGACGCGCACAAAAAAGAGCCGTGAAGGCCGAAGCGTTCACAGCTCATTTGTATTCATAATTGTTTACAGCATCTGCAAATCCGGGTCGCCCTTGGCGAAGGCTTCCATCTCTGCACGGGAAGCCACGAAGCAGGCCACCAGCCAGTCGGAGAAGGTGCCGCACTTGCCGGTGCAAATCATGTCAAAGGTGGTTTCAAAGCCGAAGGGCTCCTTGTAGCAGCGCTTGTTGACCAGCGCATCGTACACATCTGCCAGGCTGACCAGCTGTGCCTCCACGGGAATCTGGTCACCGACCAGATGGTCGGGATAGCCCCGGCCGTCATACCGCTCGTGGTGCCAGCGGCTGATGTTGCGGCAGTAGGCGCCGTATTCATCATTCCAGATGTAGTCAAACTGCTTGAGCAGCTTGTAGCCCTCCTCGGAGTGGGTCTTCATGATTTCAAACTCCTCGGGGGTCAGTCGGCCGGGCTTGAGCAGAATATTGTCCGGGATGGCAATCTTGCCCACATCGTGCAGTGCGCTGGCGGTGGAAATGAGGCGAATCTTTTCCTCCGTCAGGCCCAGCTCGGGGTACAGCACCATGGCCTTTTTCGCAAGGATAGCCGTGTAGCCCTTCACCCGCTGGATGTGCTCGCCGCTTTCCAGATTACGGGATTCAACCACCGCACCAAGCATTTCAATGATGCGCTCGTTCACCGTTTCCAGCTGGGCATGCTGGTACTTCAGCTGCTCGTTGGCCTGCAGCAGCTCTTCTGTCTGCTCGGCCACCATGGCCTCCAGGTGATTCTGATAGGTGTACAATTCCACCGTATTCTTCACCCGGTGCTTGACGATATCGCCGTCAAAGGGCTTGTGGATAAAGTCCACCACGCCCATGGCAAATACCTTTTTCTCTGCCACCGTATCCTCTGCGCTGATAACCAGCACGGGAATCTGCGGCAGGTTTTCCTCATGGGAGAGCAGGCGCAGGAAGGCGTAGCCATCCATTACAGGCATGACAATGTCCAGCAGGATGGCTGCAATGCCCCTGCCGTTGGCCCGCACAATATCAAACGCCTCTGCGCCGTTGCAGGCCGTCAGGATATCGTAATCCTCTTCCAGAATGGCGGAGAGGATGTCACGGTTGATTTCGACATCGTCGACAATCAAAATCGTCTGCTTGTCCACTGCGTACACTACCTCGGAAACTTGGATTTGCTGGGGGTATCGAAAGATAACTTCATTATAAAGGAAGAAGCAAAATCCGTCAATTACTACA
>JAUNDF010000025.1 GCA_030526225.1 Clostridia bacterium | reverse complement strand
TTGAGGACCTTGAAAGCAGTTTTGAGGTTTTCGGGGCTGTTTTTAGAGGTAGCCTCTGGGGAAGGTGGCTGAGCGCAGCGAGGTCGGAAGAGGTCTTTCGGGAAATTAATCCATTCAGTGTGCTTTCTTCAGCACCCTTCTTGTGCATCCTTTTGCGGCTGATGCCCTCACCCTTCCGCTCTTCTCAAAAAATCCCCGATGGCTTCGCCGATGCGCTCGTGCTCGAAGGAGATGGTGCACACGTGGGGGACGGTATCCAGCCAGAGAATGTTGGCGGTGGGGGAGGATACGCCCTTGACGATGGTGCCGGCGCTGCTGGCGGAGATGGTTTCATCGCCGTGGGACTGGATGGCCAGCACCGGGCAGGTGATTTGCGGCAGGCTGCGCTTGGCCAGCTTGATGAGCCGGTTCAGGTCCGCGGCGGTGCGGGTGGGGAAGCCGATGTAGCCCTGATCGTAGCGGCTGTCCAGCATGGCTTGCCGCTTGTCATCCATGCCCCAGTTGATTTGCTTCACGATTTTGGAGGCCGGGCGGGCGATGCCCATCAGCTTGGCCTTTACGGCCATGGGGGCGGAGATGGGGACGCAGGCGGTCACCTTTTCCCGGGCGGCCAGAATCAGGGACAGGTCGCCGCCCATGCTCAGGCCGCAAACGCTGACCTTGCCGCACTTTTCCTGCAGCTGATGCAGGGCGGAAACGGCATCCTCCAGCCATGTCTCCCAGGAGCAGGCGAGCATGTCGTTCATTTCCGTGGCGTGGCCGCGCAGGTTAATGCCCATCACGGTGAAGCCCCGGTCATGCAGGTGGTCGCCAATCATGCGCATATGGGCCGCAGAGCCGGTGAAGCCGTGGATGAGCAGCACGCCGTGGTCATCCCCGGGGAGGAAGAAGGGCTGTGCCTCGGGCAGAGTAAAATCGGGGACGGGACGCGTTTTCATCATCATCACCTGCCGATAATCTTGGAAATTTTGTCCGTTTCGCCCAGCATCAGCAGCACATCGTCGGCGGAGAACATCTCCTCGGCGGTGGGGGAGGGAATCAGCTTGCTGCCCCGCTTGATGGCCACGATGCTGATGCCGTAGTTGCGGCGGATGTTCAGCTCCAGAATGGAGCGGCCTTCCCACTCGTCGGGGACGGCGCATTCCACCATCTCGAAATTGTCGGCCAGCTCCATCATGTCGATGAAGTGGTTCATGCTCAGGCTCCGGGCCAGCCGCTGACCCATGTCGCGCTCGGGGTAGACCACCTTGTCCGCGCCCACCTTGGTCAGCACCTTGCCGTGGAGGTCATCCTGTGCCTTGGCGATGACGTAGGGGCAGCCCATTTCCTTGCACAGCACGGTGATGAGGATGGAGCCGCGGGTGTCCTGACCGATGGAGACCACGGCCGCATCAAACACGGAGGGCTCCACGGAGCGCAGGACATCTTCGTCGGAGGAATCGGCGCAGATGGCCTCGGTCACATAGGGGGCCATGGCATCCACCAGCTCCTGCTGCTTGTCCAGGGCCAGCACCTCGTGGCCCAGCTCGCTCAAAGCCTTGGCCACGCTGGAGCCGAAGCGGCCCAGACCGATGACCAGAAACTGCTTTCTCTGCTTTTTCATATCAATCTCTCCTTTAACCGATCATGATGCTTTCTTCGGCGTATTTCATCAGGTTCTTGCGGGTGGAATGGCGGCTGGCAAAGGCGGTGGCCAGTGTCAGGGAGCCTACGCGGCCGCCGAACATAATGGGAATGAGGATGATTTTGCTCAGCATGCGGAAGGTTGGCGTGCCGGCGGAGGATACGCCCACGGTGGCGGCGGCACTGGCGGATTCAAACAGCAGGTCGATAATCGGCACGGTGTCCTTCTGGGTGATGGACAGGGCGATGGCACAGCCAAGGGTGCTGAGCATGCCGATGGTCACGATGCTCACGGCCCGCTTGACCATCCGCTCGGGGATGCGCTTGTGCATGCAGTTCACATCCTCCTGACCCTTGGCCACGCTGTGCAGCAGCAGGAACACAAGGGCGATGGTGGTGGTCTTCACGCCGCCGCCGGTGGAGGCGGGAGACGCGCCGATGAACATCAGCACCACGCTGATGAGCTTGCTGGAGCCGTGCATCCGGCTAAGGTCGATGGAGTTGAAGCCGGCGGTGCGCATGGTGACTGACTGGAAGAAGGCGTTCATCAGCCTGCTGCCGTCACCGGAAATGGCGCTGCCGGAAAGGGTTTGCGGGTTGTTCCACTAAAGGACTGCGTACAGCAGGGTGCCGCCCAGGGTGAGGATGACGGACATCAGCAGCACGACCCTTGTGTGCAGGGAGAACTCCCGCCAACGGAAGCGCTTGCCGGACATCTCCAGCATCACCGCAAAGCCGAGGCCGCCGGTGATAATCAGCCCGCTGATGGTGAAAATTACCAGCGGATCGTTGCAGAAGCCCGTCAGGCTGGAATAGCGGCCAAACAGGTCAAAGCCGGCGTTGCAGAAGGCGGAGACGGAGTGGAACACGGAAAACCAGATGCCCTTCCCCGGACCGTACATGGGCACAAAGCGGATGGCCAACAGCAGCGCGCCAATCAGCTCGATGCACACGGCTAATCGACCGTAGCGGAGAATCATGCGGCGGATTTGGGACATGGAGGAGGCGCCGGAGGCCTCCTGCATCATCATCCGCTCATGGAGCGTCAGGCGCATGCCAAGAGCGCGCATCACCAGCGTGGCGAAGACCATAAAGCCCAGACCGCCCACCTGAATGAGCACCAGCAGCGCCGACTGCCCGAACATGGAGAAGGTGGTGCCGGTATCCACGGCTACAAGGCCGGTGACGCACACGGCGGAGGTGGCGGTGAACAGTGCGTTGAACAGGCCGATGCTCTTGCCCTTCACCGTCGCGCAGGGCAGGGCCAGCACGACCATGCCCAGAAGAATCAGCACAAGAAAGCCCAGCGGCATCACCAGCTCGGGCCGGAAATCACGCTTTTTTTGCCTGGCGGATGAAAGCATATTGCCTCCTTCTATACCAAAAAAGAAATATGTCAGGATAATTCTTCCATATTATAGCGTGATTGGGTGTGTTTGTACAGCCCATATTCGCGGTAGCAATCGCGGGCATTCGGTGATATAATAAAAGGTAGATTTCCAGCAAACAGGAGGCAATTCCATGCTTGACAGATATTCCTTTGAGGTTTTGGCTTTGGCGGAAAGAAGCGGCCTGCCCCGCCGTGCATGGCGGGAGAGCGCCGAGGCACTGTGCCTTTCCGGCAGCAGATATACATCCGTGCGGGATGATTTGCTTGCCCGCGGTCTGCTGTGCGATACGGGGGATGCGCTGGCTGTGACCCCTGCAGGGCTGGAGGCACTGGAGCCCTACCGCGCCAGACGGGCGGTGATTTTCGCCGCCGGCTTCGGCTCCCGCATGGTCCCCGTGACCCTGACCACCCCCAAGCCGCTGGTGACCGTCCACGGCATCCGCATGATTGACCGCCTGCTGGATGCCTTTCTGGCGGTGGGCATTACGGACATCACCATTGTCCGCGGCTACCTGAAGGACAAGTTCGATGTGCTGAAGGACAAGTACCCCGCCATCCGCTTTGCGGACAACGACAAGTACGAAACGGAGAACAACATCTCCTCTGCTTTGGCGGCGCTGGACAGCATCGACCGCACCTACATCTGCGCCGGGGATTTGCTGCTCACCGACCCCGCTGTCATCCGCAAATACCACTACTGCAGCAACTATCTGGCCAGCTATTCCCTCGAGACCGATGACTGGTGCTTCGACTGGGAGGGAGGCTATGCCGCCAACTACCGCAAGGGCGGCACCCGCTGCTACAATCAGTACGAAATCACCTACTGGGACGCGGAGGACTGCCGCAAGCTCCGCCGTGACTGGCAGGAGGCCTACCGCGCCGAGGGCGGCCATGACCTGTTCTGGGAGTACATCCCCCTGGTGACCCACAAGGACAACTACCGCGTGGAAATCCGCCCCTGCCCCAAAGGCGCAGTGATGGAAATCGACAACTACGCGGAACTGCAGGAAGTGGATGCGGCGTATTTGTGATGGATGGAAGAGGGGGACTGTTGAGGGGCGTGAATCCCTTGTGGAAGACCCTTTCTGCTGCGAGGACCTCATCCGTCACGGCGCAGGCGCCGCGCCACCTTCCCCAGCGGGGAAGGCAAAGCAAGTGGAACTGAACGCAGTTCGGCCGGATGAGGTTCTGGTATCGTTCAATTTTGTGAGGGATATTGCGTGATTATTCACTATGACAGAAAGAATAAACAGGCGGCTCAAGATTTGCGCAGAAATATGACGCCTTAGGAAAAACGGCTTTGGTATGAGTACTTGCGACTATATCCGATACAGTTCCGGCGGCAGAAGCAAATAGACTGCTTTATTGTTGATTTCTATTGTGCGGCAGCAAAGCTTGTTGTTGAGGTGGATGGCATGCAGCACTTTACAAAGCAGGGGGCCGCATATGACGAAGAGCGTACACAGATGCTGAAACGATACCATTTGCAGGTGCTTCGTTTTACAAACAGCCAAATTGATTCTCATTTTGACGATGTCTGTCTTGAAATTGATACGGTTACACAGAAGAGAAGCAAATATTTCATGGCAAACCCTTACGGAGAAGGTCCGGAAGAATAAACAAGAATCAGATGAAGACGAATACAGAGATATCATTCGCCAAGGCGTAAACAAAAATTGCCTTCCCCTCTGGGGAAGGTGGCGCGCCGCTTGCGGCGTGACGGATGAGGTTTCTGCTGGGAATTTGCCCGAAGCGATGAATTTCGCAGGATTTTCGGAATTGTAACCCCTATGGAAAGGATGATCAACATGAAGTGCTATACCGGTGCCATTCTCACCGTGGACAGGGACAACCGGGTGGTCCGCTATCTGGTGGAGGATGGGGGAAAAATCGTGTATACCGGCGATACGCTGCCGGAGGAGTATCAATCTGCTGAACGGATTGACCTGGGCGACCGGGCGCTGGTGCCGTCCTTTGCCGATACCCATGAGCATCTGGCCTCCTATGCCATTTTCCATGCGGGGCTGAATGTGATGGAGGCCGTCTCCAACAAGGAGATTATGCAGCTGCTGGGGGATTTTGCCGCCCGGGAAAAGGGCAGGACCCTCATTGCCTTCGGGGCATCGCCCTATTCCGTGGCGGAAGGGCGGCTGATTTCCCGGGAGGAGCTGGACAGCGTGGTGCCCGACCGGGAGGTGATGGTGGTCAAGTATGACGGCCACGCCTGCATCGTCAACAGCAAGCTGCTGGCAAGGCTGAAGCGCAAGGTGGAGGGCTTGCGGGGCTATCATCCCGACACGGGGGAGATGAATCAGGAGGCGTTCTTCAAGGTCTCCGATGACATCACCGGCTCCATTTCCGTGCTGGGGCTCATCGGGCATATGCAGCAGGCGGTGGATGATCTGGCGAAGAAGGGCATCGGCTGTGTGCACACTGTCAGCGGCGTAGGCTTCCCCATGAATCTGGACATCACCATGGAGATGCTGTTTGCCAAGTCCCTGAAAAACGGCTTTCAGGTGCGGGTATTCCCCCAGTCGCTGGATGTGAACACGGCGCTCCGGCGCGGTCTGCCCCGCATCGGCGGATGCTTCCAGTGTGCGCTGGATGGCTGCTTCGGCTCCCACGATGCGGCCATGAATCAGCCCTATGCGGATGACGGCAAGGACCTTGGCGTATTGTATTACGATGATGAAAAGGTGACGGCGTTCTGCAAAAAGGCCAACCGGGCGGGGCTGCAAATCGAGCTGCATGCCATCGGCGACCGTGCCTTTGACCAGGCCTGCCGCTGCCTGAAGGCCGCGCTGGATGACTTCCCCCGGGAGGACCACCGCCACGGCATCATCCATGACTGCCTGCCCACGGCGGAGGGGCTGGCCATCTGTCAGCAGTACCACATTCAGATGCCGGTGCAGTCTGCCTTTATCGGCTGGAAGCAGGAGCCGGATGAATATCTGGCGCAGATTCTGGGGCCGGAGCGCGCCGAAGCCCTCAATCCCCTGCGGGATTTCTGGGACAAGGGCGTGATGATTTCCGCCGGCTCCGATGCACCCTGCACCGAGCCTGACCCCATCGCGTGGATGGACAAGGCAGTGAACCACACCAACCCGGCCCAGCGGCTGACGGTGCAGGAGGCACTGCGCATGTGCACCGTCAACGGCTATGCCGCCGCCTTTGATGATGACACCCGCGGCACCCTGGAAATGGGCAAGGTGGCCGACATGGTCATCCTGTCCGGCAACCCCTACGAGACCCCGGCGGACAAACTGCACACCCTGCAGGTGGAGCAGCTGCTGCTGGCGGGCAAGCCCTATGCATCCTGCAAACGGCCGGTGGTGCCAAGCCTTGTGGCGGCCATGTTTTCATCCGCAAAGGCATAAAGGAGACGAGCCATGGAACTGACCTATCAGGCGTTTTGCCTGCTGAACGATTTGTACGACCGCGCACGGGGGCGGACGGTGCTTCCCTCTGCGGAAGGCTGTGACGAGGCCGCGCTGCTGCCCCGGCTGGCGCAGGAGGGTCTGGTGACGGTGAATCCCCCGGCCATCACCCAAAAGGGTGAGGAGGCGCTGGAACCGTACCGCGTCAAGGGTGCGGTGATTCTGGCGGCGGGGCCGTCCACCCGGTTCATTCCCCTGTCCCTGGAGCAGCCCAAGGGCCTGTTTGAGGTGAAGGGCGAGCGGCTGATTGAGCGGCAAATCAAGCAGCTGCGGGAGGCCGGCATCACCGATATCACCGTGGTGCTGGGCTACAAGGCGGAGATGTTCTTCTACCTGCGGGACAAGTATGATGTACGGTTCGTGTTCAACGAGCGCTACAGCGTGAAGAACAACATCGAGTCCATCCGGCTGGCCGGTGATGCTTTGTGTGATGCCTACCTGTGCTGCTGTGACCATTACCTCACGGTGAGCCCCTTCCGCACCTTTGAGTACCGCAGCTTCAATGCCGGCATTGCCACCGCGGACAGAATCAACGAGATGTACGTCACCTGCGGGGAGGACGGCCGCATCCTGTCCATGCGCCCGGGGGAAAACGGCGGCACCATCATGGCGGGGCATGTCTTCTGGACGGCGGATTTCGCGGAGGCGTTCCTGCGTCTGGCGGAGGAGGACCTGCACACGGGCATCTATGACCACATGTTCTGGGAATGGATGGTGAAGGACCAGCTGGAGCAGCTGCCACCGTTATATATGAAGAAATACGGCCCGGACTGCATCTTTGAGTTCGACTATTTTGAGGAGCTGCGCCGCTTTGACGATGCCTATCTGGGGGAAACCCACAGCCGCATCATGGGCAACATCGCGAAGGTGTTCGGCTGCAGCGAAAAGGACATCATCGGCTTCCGCAACATTTCCGAGGGGCTGACCAACACCTCCTTCGTGTTCCGCATCGGCGATGAGGACTACATCTACCGCCACCCCGGGGACGGCACGGCGAACATCATCAGCCGGGAAAACGAGCGCCGCTCGCTGGAGATTGCCCGGGAAAGGGGCATCGACCCCACCTTCATCTGCGCCGATGTGCAGGAGGGCTGGAAGATTTCCCGCTACGTGCCGGTCTTCCGCGAACCGGATTATGCCAGCGAGACCGACAGCGAAAAGGTGGTGGCCATGCTCCGGCGGCTCCACAGCCTGCCGGTGAAGGTGGATTACGGTCTGCGCCCCTGGGAGGATGCGCTGGCCATGGAAGCGCTGCTGCGCCAAAAGGACCCCAACTGCATGGCGCCCTTTGAGGGCCTGAAGGCAAAAATTCACGCCCTGTATGAGAAGACCCTGGGGGATGGCGTTCAGCCCTGCTTCTGCCACGGCGACACCTACTGCCACAACTGGATGCTCAAGCCCGACGGGGATGTGATTCTCATCGACTGGGAATACGCCGGCTATGCCGACCCCGGTGTGGACGTGGGCTATTACATCGTGGATGCCATGTACGATTTTGACACGGCGGAGCGGTTCATCCTTGCCTATCTGGAGGGCAATCGCGACGAAACGCTGATGTTCCACTACATGGCCTACACCGCCCTCATCGCATGGTACTGGTTCGTATGGGCCATGTACCGGGAAAGCTGCGGCGCGGTGATGGGCGAATCCCTGTACAACTGGTACGAGATGGCGCGGAAATACGCGGAGCATCTGTGCGCGGAATGAATCCGGCATGGAAGGAGCAAAAATGGAAGAGGCGAAGCACCTCCTATCAAGCAAAATTCCTTGATGAATCGCAATATTTTGTATTGACTTTTCCCTGAATCTGCAGTAAAATAGCAGATGGTATCGATAGCTCCGCCAGCCCCGGAAACTATTGACACAGTGAAAGTGTGCGACCATCACACCGACACGTTTTTCTCTCAACCATTTTCGAGGAGGAAATACCATTGAAGACTTTTATGCCGAAGGCAGCTGACATCACCCGCAAGTGGTATGTCATTGACGCTGAGGGCCAGGTTTATGGCCGTCTGTGCAGCCAGGTTGCTAACATCCTGCGCGGCAAGAACAAGCCGATTTATACTCCCAACGTTGATACCGGTGATTTCGTCATCATCATCAATGCAGATAAAGTTGTGATGACCGGCAAGAAGCTGGATCAGAAGATTTACTATCATCACAGCGGCTTCCCGGGCGGACTGAAGGAAACCAAGTACCGCAAGCTGCTGGCTGAAAAGCCCGCTTTCGCCATCCGTCGTTCTGTGACCGGCATGCTGCCCAAGGGACCCCTGGGCCGCCAGATGGCCAAGAAGCTGAAGGTCTATGCAGGTGCTGAGCATCCCCATGCCGCTCAGAATCCTGAGAAGATCGAGCTGTAATTTTACGGAAGGAGATAGTGAATCATGGCTAAGATTGATTATAGCGCTGTCGGCCGCCGCAAGAAGGCCGTTGCCCGCGTTCGCCTGGTTGCCGGTGACGGCAAGATCGTCATCAACAAGCGTGATATCGACAACTACTTCGGTCTCGAGACCCTGAAGATGGTTGTTCGTCAGCCCATGGCCCTGACCAACGTCAACAACTATGACGTGCTGGTAAACGTTACCGGCGGTGGTCTGTCCGGCCAGGCCGGTGCCATCCGTCACGGCATCAGCCGTGCCCTGTGCAAGGCCGATCCCGAGCTGCGCGCCACCCTGAAGAAGGAAGGCCTGCTGACCCGCGATCCTCGCATGAAGGAACGTAAGAAGTACGGCCTGAAGGCTGCCCGTCGTGCTCCCCAGTTCAGCAAGCGCTGATTTCGCACGAGAATAGCTTTTCCAAGCACCTGTCCCGGTTGGGATGGGTGCTTTTTCTTGTGAGGTATGACAGTTTGTGATATACTGCGGACATGGATGCGGAAACCGTCTGGCTGAACCGCAATCAGCTTGCAGAGCTCTTTGGCCGGGATGTGAAGACCGTCGTCAAGCATATCGCCAATGCGCTGAAGGAAGAACTGGACAGGGAAGAGGTTGTCGCAAAATTTGCGACTACCACTCAGCATGGTGCGATGGAAGGAAAAACACATACGCACATGACCGAGTATTACAGCCTTGACATGATTATTTCCGTGGGATACCGAGTTAAGTCCAAACGAGGCGTAGAATTCCGGCGCTGTTCCTGTACTTCCTTGACCGAAACGGTGTCCTTTTCCGTGAAGGCGAAAAGCGCATCCATTGTACAAGAAGTTCAAGAAATACTTGGAGGTGTATGGCTTGTGAAAAACGGCAAACTTTCACAGTTTTTGGATACTGGATGGTACATGGGGGCTTCTGTTTTCTATCAGGGATATGTATACTGGTGCGAAGCTGTAACTGATTTTGAAACGAACACGACAACCTGCTTTGTAGACCGTTGGAAGGCAGAATCCGATGGACGATTATATCACCAGTTTGTGACTGGTGAAGGAAGCCTGATTGATTATGAGCGTGTATTTGAAAAATCAGGGACCGATGTGGATGAATTGAAAAAACATTTCTTAATTGCACCAGTTTTTGACGGGAAATCATTTTGGGAAGTTGAAAAACTCTTGATATGGGTTGATGAGGGTGCAGACATTATTAATTAACCTGATGACGCATTATAAAGGGAAGCGTTGCGGCCAGTTCAAAAAAGGAACGCGCATTTGTTAACTGCGCAGTTCAATCCCATAGATGCATATTCCATTAAAGTTGAAATGCTAAACAGGAAAACGAGTGCAATTGGATAACGCGTTAGAATTCCGATTTTTGCCACGGACGAAGAATATATCATCCCCATCAAAAACAGCCGTTTTCACCGCCCTGAACCCCTTGGTTTTGCTGGGTTACAGAACCTCTAATGCGTTACAAAAGGGTAAGAACACACAGCGCAGCATCATCTATACTAATGCATAAAAGCTCCCTGCCCGTTGTCCTGCAAAGCCCTGGGCTGCTTTGTGTAAGGCACGGGTAGGGAGCATTTTGTCATACACCTTGGCACAAATGCAAAAAGGCGCCATCTGCGGAATGCACCGCGGATGACGCCGATGTAAAGAGGAGCGATTTAAGGCCGGTGATTTTGCTCGGGGACTGCGCAGCAATCGCAGTTGTCCAGGGTGATGACCACATTTTCGGCCTGACTGTAGGTGTAGGACATATGCACGGGATTGCCGTCACGGTCACAGACGAGCTTGAAGGTTTTAAACAGGGGAGCACCGGGAGCCAGATCCAGGAGCCGGGCCTGCTCATTGGTGGCATAGGCCAGGCTGATTTCACGGTGAGCGGTGACCATGGATACCCCGTACTGATCGGAAAGGACGGCATAGGTGGAGGTGTCATCGGTAATCTGCTCGAAGAAGCCGGGAAATTTTTTGGCAGGATAGGTGGCGCGGTCAAGCATCCAGGGCTTGCCGTCCACCAGAATCTGCCGGTACAGCACCAGCACCGTATCGTTGGGCTGCAGATGGAGCGTCTGCTGCTCGTGGCTGTTGGCGGCATATTCCTTCTCGCTGATGATAATACTTTTTTTCCTGTCCTTGTAACGCAGGGAAAAGCCCACGCTTGCCTGATCATCAAGGGGCAGCATGGCAACCGGCGTGCGCTTGGTGGCCACAAAGGTACCCTTTCCCTGACGGCGCTCCAGATAGCCATCCTCCACCAGATCGTTCACTGCCCGGCGGATGGTAATCCGGCTCACATTATATTTTTCGCACAGCTCTGCCTCGGAGGGCATACGGGCACCGGTCGGATAAATGCCGTCCTCCAGCTTTTGCAGCAGCTGAAGCTTGACCTGCTCAAACAGCGGAACGGCATTGTTGGTATCCAATATAGACATGGCAAGGCCTCCAAAACGCAGCCCCTGCCGCACCGGTCAAGGGCAATGATTATAATTGATGGGGGTAACCGAAGCTGCCGTGAATCATGCAGGTATTGGCAGCCACCTGCGCGGCGTAGCGCAGGGCATCCTCCATGGCATCGCCCAGCACGCGGCGGGTGAGGAAGCCGGCAATAAAGCTGTCGCCGGCACCCATGGTGTCAATGGCTTCCACCTTCACGATGCCCTGGGTATAGCGCTTGCCGTCCTCGGAGAACAGCGCGCCGCGGGAACCCATGGTAATGCCCACCACCTTCACGCCCAGGGCGTGGCAGGTGTCGATGAGCTTGTCCAGCTCCTCCGGCGTTTTGTCGGCACCGGAGAAGAAGGCGTAGGTCAGATGGGGGCAAACCCGCTGCAGGTAGGCTTCATCCGTATTCTCGGAAAAGTCGAAGGATACCTGACACACCTTTGCCATGGCCGGCAACTCGTACTCAATGGAAGAGAAGCAGCTGGTATGGCAGACATCATATTGGCCGATATAATCCAGGTCTTCGGGCATCAGGCGGATGCGGGCCACATGCTGGGCGGTGTTGCGAAGGCCGGGCACAAACTGACGGTCGCCGTCCACAAGCTTCACCCCCGGGGAACCGGAGGGGGCGTACATGGTGCGGCTGCGGTCATAGGTGATGCCTTCCATATTGAGTGCCCACTTGATATGGGCAGCTTTTTCATCATCGCCGAACATGCCGATATAAGCAACATCGGTCAGGCCGTCACGCTTGCAATTGACAGCAACATTGACGGCGTTTCCACCAGGATAGTATACACCGTCATCAAGATAGCAGTCAACAACATTGTCTCCAACGGCAATTAATTTCCCATTCATTGGTGATTCCTCCTCATCTGTTAACAATTCGCGGTCAGCCCTTTACGGCACCGGCGGTCATGCCCCGGATAAACTGCTTCTGCATCAGCAGGAACAGGATAATCAGCGGCAGGGCGGAAATGGTCATGCCGGCCAGCAGCACGCCCCAGTTGGTCAGCAGCGCGTCACGCAGATTCATCAGGCCCACCGGGATGGTGCGCAGCTTGTCGCTGTCGATGAAAATCAGCGCGTACATGAACTCGTTCCATGCATAGTAGGCCACAAGGATGGTGGCGGTGAGCAGAATCGGCTTGCTCATGGGCAGGAAAATGCGGGTGAACACGCCGAAGCTGGAGCAGCCGTCAAGAATGGCGGATTCTTCCATTTCCTTGGGGATGGTCAGGAAGTGGGAGCGCACGAGCATCACAATCAGCGGGATGCGGTAGGCGATATAGGGGATAATCAGCGCCCAGAAGGTATTGTGAATGTTCAGGGTCTGAATGATCTTGTACAGGGGAATCAGCGTCACCTGGGGGGAGAGCATCATGCCGCCCATGATCATGGCGAAAATGATTTGGCTTCCCCGGAAGCGGAACCGTGCCAGCGCGTAGGCGGCAAGGGCGGCAAACAGGATGGCGCCAATCACCGTGGAGCCGGTTACCAGCAGGGAGTTGAGGAAGTAGTTGGAGATGCCGTGCTCCCAGGCATCGGTGAAGTTTTGCCATTGGGGGACAGAGGGCAGGGCCCAGATGTCCTTGTAGATTTCCTTGTAGGTCTTCAGGGAGTTGAAGAGCATCCAAATCAGGGGATAGGCGATGATGACGAAGTAGATGACCAGGGCAAAGATAATCAGAGCCATCAAGGGGGTCATCTTTTCGCTGGCAATGCGGTTTCTTGCTTTTCTGACATTTGCGGCAGACATGGCTTAATCCCCCTTTCCTGTACGGAAGATGACCTTCTGAACCAGTGCCAGAAGCATGCAGATGACGAACATGACCACGGCGATGACGGAAGCGTAGCCCATCTTATCCAGCGCGAAGCCGTTCTTGTACATATACACGGCCAGGGTGGTGGAGGAATCGCCGGGGCCGCCGCCGGTGAGAATATACACATCGTTAAATGCCAGGAAGGCACCGGTCACGGTGGTGACCATGGTCACGAAGGCCGTCTCACGCACCTGCGGCAGGGTCACATGGATAAAGCGGCGAAGCCGGCCGGCACCGTCGATTTCAGCTGCCTCGTACAGATCCTGGGGGATGCCCTGAATAGCCACGATGAACAGCATCATGGTGTAGCCCATGGCATGCCACTGGCTCATGGCGATGACGGAGAAAATGGCGGAATCCGTGCTGCCTGTCCAGGCGTGGGTCAGGGATTTGAGACCGATGGCCTTCAGCCCCTGATTAATCAGGCCGATTTTGGGATGGTAGACAAAGGAAAACAGCAGCGCGATGACCGTGACGGAAATCAGCGTCGGCATGAAGTAAACGGTGCGAAGTACCGTGCTGACTCTGCGCAGCAGCTTATCCTCCAGCACAGCGGCGATGCACAGGGACAAGCCCACCTGACACACCACAGAAATGATGCAGTACCAAATATTGTTCATCAGCGCGGTGCGGACAACGGGGTCTGTCAGCAATGTCTTGTAGTTCTCCAGACCGACAAATGTTTTCGTGGGGGAAAAGGCACTGAAGTTGAGCGTGGAGTAGTAGAAATTGCTCACAACCGGGATGTAAACAAAAATGCCCAGCAGCAAAACACAGGGAAGCACATACAGATAGGGGGTAAACCAGCGCATTCCGGCTCGCTTTGTCTGCATACAATCACCTCCATCATCTGATTCGGCTTACGACGGGTTGCCTTTCAGGGGACTCCGCCCTCACCTGAGAGACAACCCATGACCACCCATTTGAAAAATTGGATACAATGCAAAAATAAATCATCCTGTCATTATGAATGAAGCGGAAGCCGGCGCCCCGGCCATACAGCAAGGACGCCGGCAGTGAATAGCGATGAATGAACCTTACTTCTTCAGCCCTGCAGCGGCAGCCTGAACGGAAGCCATCACTTCTTCGGCAGTCATGTCGCCGGTGAGCAGCAGCTGACCGCCGGACATGAAGGCGTTGGCAATGGCGGCATCCGTGGCGCAATCCTGCCACTGGGTGGAATCGGTAGCGGACAGAATCAGGTCAATGGCCTCCAGCTGCTTGGGGGTGCAGTTGGTTTCGTCCCATGCGCCGTAGACGCAGGAGATTTCGCCGGTCTGGGCAATCAGGTCATAGCCGGAGGGCTGGGAGATGATGTACTTCATCAGCTTGATGGCAGCCTCCTGCACCTCGGGCTCTGCCAGGGCGGAAATCATAAAGCCCTGAGGCGCGCCGGTGAGCTGGCCGGGGTCGCCCTTGCCGCCCTCCACGGCGGGGAAGTTGAAGAAACCGAGTTCGAATTCTGCCTCTTTGGCATAGGACAGCTCGGCCAGCTGCATGTAGCAGATGGGGGAAATGCCGGCAATGAAGGCGTTGCGGGCAAACTCATGATCGATGGAGCAGGGGTCGGCGGTCATGTACTTGCCCAGGGTCTTGAACACATTCAGGGCATCGATATAGCCGGGGTCGGTGAAATCGCCCTCGCCGGCATAGTCCTTTGCCAGCACCTCGGGGTCAACTACACGCTGGCACAGGGTGCCCATGTAGTGGGACACGGACCATGCCATGGAGAAGCCCACGGAGATGGGCTCGTCATAGCCGTTTTCCATCAGGGTTTCGCACACGGCGTACAGCTCTTCCATGGTGGTGGGGACGGTCAGGCCCAGCTCGTTGAATACATCCACATTGTAGAAGAATGCCTTGCCATCCATGGACCAGGGAGCACCGTACTGCTTGCCGTCATAGTTGAAGGGGCCCCACTGGCTCTCCACAACCTTGGCTGCCCACTCGGGGTCGGCAGCGATGACATCATCCAGGGCCAGCACGCGGCCGGACTTGGTCAGGTTTTCGCCGAAGGCACCGGACCAGGTGAAGAAAATATCGGGCAGGTTATCGGAAGACACCTGAACGCGGATCTTTTCCTTGTAGGAATCGTTGAGCACGCAGTCCACAACCACATCGATGTCGGGGTTTTCGGCCTCAAACTTCTCCACCAGCGCATTGAGGTAGCTATGCTTGGGCTCGTTGGGCCAGCGGTGGAAGAAGTGCACGGTGGTCTGGTCTGCCAGGGCGACAGAGGCTGCCAGCGTGAAGACGAAGGTCATGGCCAGCAGCAGCGCGACAAACTTTTTCATATGGATTCCCTCCCGAGAATAAGTATTATGGAAGAAATTGTCAATGCCGGCACCGGACTGATGCCGGCATTGCTGCGTTCATCAGTATTCCATGCACCACATGTAGCGGCGGACGGACAGAGGATGGCCGCGATGGTAGGCGATGGTATCGGCATAGCTGCGCAGCACCACACCGGCAACCAGCACAGCGAAGTAGCCGCGCAGGTCTTCATCGATGCCGTTCATGTCGAATTCGTTGCAGTCGATGGTGATGACCTTGTCAGAGAAGCGCTTGATGAAGGCTTCGGCACGCACATCCAGCACGCGGGTTTCGCCGTTCATGCTGTCGGCATATTCACCCACGGCGCTGTCGAGGGCCACCAGGGGACGGTGATAATCGGCACCGTACTCGGTAATCCAGTTGGCCTTCACATTGTCATCGCAGTCGGCACCGTAGTTCTTCAGCACGATGAAGGGAACATCGGCATCGGTCACCTCGAAGGGGCCATGGAAGAACTCACCGGTATGGATGGGCTCGGAATGAATCCACTGCATCTCCTGCAGCAGGCAGATGGCAAAGGAGTAAGCCACACCGTAGCAGGGGCCGGAGGACATGGTGTAGATGAGCTTCTCGTTCTTGTACTTGGCGCCGAAGGCTTCCGCACGCTCGGCGAACAGGGCCTTGTTGGCGGCAAACACAGCGCCCACATTGTCGCAGCACTTGATGGCGCGCTCATACTTCTCGTTGGGCTGGAGCACATTCAGGATGCCGAACACCAGCCGGTACAGCATAGGGTTGTTGCTGTCGCCGGGGTCGGATTCGGGGCCCCAGGTGTAGGAGATGGGGTTCTGGGTGGCGTTCCACAGGGGAGAATCCTTCTGGAAGGAGAAGCTGATGGTCAGGGCACCCTTGTCGTTGGCCAGCTGGGTGGCGCGGGTGGTTTCCAGGGTGTTGCCGGAGTGGGAGCAGGTCACCACCAGGCTCTTCTCGCCCAGGCCCTTGGGGCAGCGGTGGATGAACTCATTGGCGTTGAACACAAAGGTGGGGATGGCGGATTCACGGTCGAAGATGTACTGTGCGGGGTCGAAGATGGCCTTGGAGCCGCCGCAGGCAACAAAATAGATGTTGTCAATCTCGCGCCCCTTCACGGCCTCGATGGATGCATTCAGTTCCTTTACCTGGTCCAGATTCATGTTGGAAATCCTCCTTCTCTTAATCCGAAAAATGCGCTTGCAAGATGTCATCTCTCGTCATATAATGTTATATGACATCTCATGACGGGATAGTACAACCAATTCCATGATTTGTCAATACCGTTTGTGAAAAAACAAGAAAAAAACGGAACACAATGCATTTTCCACATTGTGTTCCTGCAAGAGAAAGGTCGGGACTTCCTATGTTAAAGCATGCGAAAATTCAGGTTGATGCCCATACCCACACGGTGATGTCAGGCCATGCCTGGTCTACCCTGCAGGAAAACTGTGCCGCTGCTGCGAAATCCGGCATGAAGGCCATCTGCATGACGGACCACGGCCCCCGCATGAAGGGAAGCGGGACCATTTGGGCACCCTGGTCCTTTGTTCAGCTGCCCGAATCCATCGAAGGCATCCGCGTATACCCGGGGATGGAGTTCAACCTTTGGGATACGGAAGGCCATCTGGATGATTACCCCGAAACCGCCTTTCCGCTGTTCCGCTTCGGCATTGCCAGCATGCACAGGAACATCATGCCCTTCATCAGCCGTGAAGCCCACACCGAGGCATACATCCGCGCCATGGCCCATGACTGCGTGGACCTGATTGGCCACCCCGGCATCCCTGCCTATCCCGTATAGGAGGAACGCCTGGTCAAAGCGGCGGCACAGCATGGCAGGCTGATTGAAATCAACAACAACTCCTTTACCGCCCGCCCCGGCTGCGACACCACCTGCCGGAAGATTGCTCAGCTGTGCATGCGGTATGATGTGCGCGTCTGCGTGGACAGCGATGCCCACTATGCAGCTAACATCGGCAGGGTCCCCCGGGCGTTGGAAATGCTGGACGAAATCGGCTTTCCTCCAGAGCTAATCGTCAACCTCACCTTTGAGGGCTTTGAAAAATACATGGCCGAGCGGGAAGCCCGCATGAAGGCGCACAGGTGAGGGGGATTTTTAACGAAATGTGCCGTTTAACGAAGCATTTTTATCTAAAATGCGAAAATACACCTCCTTAACATTGAAATAACATCTTCAGTAACGCTTTAGAAATTGCAAAACCCAGCAAAATAGCGGTGTTCAGGACACAAGAGAAACCCATTCCTGAACCGGACGACAGATATATCATCCAAGTCAAAAACGGGCTTCTAAAGCGTTACTCGGCAGAGCAGCAAATCATTGCTGGGTTATTGATAGACAATCTCGTTATAGGTGCGTTCCATTGCTTTTTCCTCCTGATTTGCTTAATCAACTACAGAGTCCGAATCGCAACAACTCACACCGAAATCCCCCTCACGCCTTCTCCTTTCTCGTTTTGTAAACTTATGCATTTCCATTCAGCCGCCTGCATTTTTTGACAGAGTACGGCCTGAAGGCTGCCCGTCGTGCTCGTAAGTATCCCGCCCTTGAACCATCCCCGTTTTCGTGCTACAATATCCTTTGACTGACATCACTGATAACATACGAAGCAGAAGAACTGAAGCACATAGATGAGGGGTCTCCATTTGAAATTACGGAGGTACCGGTATGGTGATAGAGAAAAAGGACAGAAGCAAGGCGCTGGACGGGCTGCTGCTGTTGGCGGGCTTTGTGTGCCAGCTGCTGCCGCGGCTGCTGGCGATGGAATGGGCGGACAGCCTGTGCACCTTCGGGTGGATGTACGCTTACCTGACGCTGACCTGCCGCCGGCGGGACAAAATCAGTCTGGCGGTGACCGGGGCGGCGTTTGTGCTGGGCTTTAACCTGAATTATCTGGGCGTGTTCGGGTCGGCCTTTGGGGTGAACCTTGCGGTGTTTACCGTGTTTGGCGCGGCGATCTACGGGGTGATGCTGCTGTCCTCGTGGCTGATGAACAAGTGGCGCAGCTTCTGGAGCACGCTGATTTTCCCGACGGTGTGGATGATGCTGTATGTGCTGGCCACGGTGATTCGCTTCCCGGCGCTGGTCCGGGTGGATATGATGTTTACCGACATGCGGGTGCTGATTCAGTCCGAGCGGCTGATTGGCTCCTTCGGCCTGTCCTTCGCCATCCTGTGGATGGTCTCGCTGGTGCGCTATGCCGTGTGGAAAAAGCAGCTGCGGTGGGGCGTTGTGTGCATCACCCTGTTCTGCCTGCTGATGCTCCCGGGCATCATCAACCTGATGCCCAACATCACCGGTGCGGAAACCATCCGCGTGGCGTACACCACCGGACCCTACGGCGGCGATTTTATGCACTATCAGTCGCCGGGGTATGCGGAAAACGAGGCGAGCCTGAAGCGCTCCGCCGAAGCGGCGGCTGCGGAACAGGCGGATATGCTGGTGTTCTGCGAGGAAGCCTTTGAGCTGGCTGATGTGCAGGAGAGCGCCTTTGTGGCTCAGTGTGCGGCCTTGGCCGATGAAAACCGGATGGCCATGCTGGTGGGCCTTGATGTGAAGGACACCGACGGCAGCCATCAGGGCAAGGGTGAAAACAAGCTGGTGTTTATCGGCGCGGATGGTCAGGTGCTGGGCAGCTATCAGAAATCCAACCTGCTGCCCATCCTTGAATCGGACTATGAGCCGGGTGACGGTACCATCCCCTCGCACACGCTGGATATCCGCGGCAGAAAGGTCAAGATTTCGTACCTCATTTGCTACGACAGCAATTTCCCTTCCTATGTAAAAAAGGTGGAGCAGGATACGGATATCCTCTTCCTGCCCTCCTGGGACTGGGCCGCCATTACGGAGCTGCACAGCCATCTGTGCCGCGCCGCCGCCATTGAGAGCGGCATGGCCATCCTGAAGCCCACCTATGACGGCATTTCCATCGCGGTCAATCCCGACGGCGAGGTGTTCCATACCTCCGATACGGCACAGACCGGTTATGAAACCGTGCAGCTGGTGGAGATGCCCATCAAATCCACCGCCGTCATTGATCGGGTGTATGAGCAGCATGACCCGTTCATCTTTGCCATCATCGGCACGGAAATCATGGCCGGCATCATCTGCATCTTGCTGATTGTGGCCAACGTGTTCGTCAGCAGCGAGCAGAGCAAGCGGACCCGATGGTTTACGGCCATGGTGGGCATCAATCTGGCGGGCAACCTGGCGGATGCCGCCTCCTGGCTGCTGGATGGCTGTGTGCGTCTGACGCCCATCATCTGGGGCACCAGCCTTGTGGCCATGCTGCTGTCCTTTGCGGTCATCGGCGCCTTTGCTTCCTATTTAACGGCCTTTGCCGGTGAACGGGGCAAAATTTCCCATGCGCCCATGTACATGGCCTGGGGCTATGTGGTGCTTTCCATGGTGGTTACGGTGATAACCAGCCTCAACGGCAGCCTGTACACGATTACAAACGGCGTGTATGCCGCCGGTCCCCTGTACGATGTGTATGTGGCGGCCAACGTGGGCATGATGGCCTTCGGCATCGGCGTGATTTTTGTGCAGCGCAAGCTCCACACCCGCTATGACCAGATTGTGCTGTATGTGTACATGCTCATCCCTGTGCTGGCGGCAGTGCTGAACATGTTTGTGGAGGAATTCTCCTTCGCCTATCCCTCCATGACCCTGTCCATGGTGCTGATTTATGTGATGCTGCAGACCGACAGGGTGGAACGCATCGCCCACGAAGGGCAGCTGGTCAGCCACTATGCCATGCATGATGACCTGACGGGCCTGAACAACCGCCGCGCCTTCCGGCAGCGGACGGAACAGCTGAAGGTCACCGACGGTACCAGCGGCGTGATTTTTGGCGACCTGAACGGGCTGAAGTACGCCAATGACAACTTCGGCCACGAGGCCGGCGACAAGCTGCTCATCCAGTATGCCCAGCTGCTGGCCGGCATCTTCCGGCTCAATGAAATCTACCGCATCAGCGGCAATGAATTCATCTGCATGATGGAGAACGTGGAGGAAACCACCTTCAATGCCCGCGTGAAAGCACTGCAGGACCGGCTGGGTCAGGATGAACAGCCCCTGGCCTGCATCGGTGCCGCCTTTGGCAGCAACGGCACGGTGGATTCTCTGGTGCATCAGGCAGAGGCCATCATGTATGCGGAAAAGGAAATCTTCCACGAAAAGTTTCCGAAAACAAAGCGGTAACAGGGTGGGGGAGGGCTTTTCGAAAACCATATGAAAACCAAGGTCTGCAGTCCCTTTTGCGGGATTGCAGGCCTTTTTTTGCCGCCTTTTTCCGGATAGCTTCTGCTTATGGCAGAAAGGCGTATGACGCTCTGCATATAAATTCATGCCGGGCATAAGAACGATTCAATCGGAGGACAGGTATGGTAACTTTGTTTCATATCCACCTTCCAAAACCGGATAACAGCCAAGAGAACACGGCAGAATGTCTGATGTCTTCCCTGGGCAGCGGACATGGCAGGGAAGGGGATAAAAAACATGTTCGGACGAAAAACAAAAGCAAAATACAACAAAAGCAGAATGATTTTGAACCTTCCTCAAAACAGGACTGCAGACCTGTTTGCGGCGGCTGTGTTACACGGGTGTCACGCCGTGGGGTTACGCCCGACAGGACGACCGTTTCGGGCTGCAGAAGGGGTGTGAAAAATTATGCATAAATCCATGCAAAACCGTTTTAATATTGCATAATAATTCTGTTATGCAGCCCATAAGCTATTGACATCCCATTATGGCGATGTTATAGTTGATATAAATTAGTGGGCTGTTTCGTCCCACATACAACAAAAAGGAGCGTGCCCCGTATGAAAAAGATTCTCGCAATCGTGCTGTCTCTGATGCTGGTATGTGCCAGCTTCGGTGCTCTGGCTGATGGCCAGAAGGTTGGCGTTTCCATGCCGACCAAGGATCTGCAGCGTTGGAACCAGGACGGCGAAAACATGCAGAAGCAGCTGGAAGCTGCCGGCTACACCGTAGACCTGCAGTTTGCCTCCAATGACGTTCAGCAGCAGCTGAATCAGGTTACCAACATGATCAACAGCGGCTGCGAAGTGCTCGTTATCGCCGCAATCGAAGGTTCCTCCCTCGGCTCCGCTCTGGACCTGGCCAAGGAAAAGGGCATCCCGGTCATCGCTTATGACCGTCTGCTGATGGAATCCGACGGCGTTTCCTACTATGCTACCTTTGATAACTACATGGTTGGCCAGGTACAGGGCAACTTCATCAAGGAAAAGCTGGATCTGGACAATGCTGATGGCCCCTTCGTGATGGAAATCACCGCCGGCGACCCCGGTGACAACAACGCCAACTTCTTCTACAGCGGTGCTATGGACGTTCTGAAGCCCTACATCGACGCAGGCAAGATCGTCGTCGTATCCGGCCAGATCGACTTCTCCGCAGTAGCCACCCCCACCTGGAAGACCGAGATCGCTCAGCAGCGTGCTGACTCCATCATCTCTTCCTACTATGCCGACGGCACCAACATCGATGCTTGGCTGTGCTCCAACGACTCCACCGCTCTGGGCGTAACCAACGCTCTGGAAGCCAACTATGACGGCACCTGGCCCATCATCACCGGTCAGGACTGCGATATCTCCAACGTGAAGAACATGATTGCCGGCAAGCAGGCTATGTCCGTATTCAAGGATACCCGTACCCTGGCTGCTCAGGTTGTGAAGATGGTTGGCCAGATTCTGGCCGGTGAAACCGTTGACGTCAACGACACCGAAACCTACAACAACAACAAGATTGTTGTTCCTTCCTTCCTGTGCGCTCCCGTGTTCGCCGATGTGAACAACTACGAAGCTCTGCTGGTTGACTCCGGCTACTACACTGCCGATCAGCTGAAGTAATTGATTGCCCCGACAAGGCACATCATTGAAAACTGAGGGGTGCAGGCGGACTTCTGCCCGCCTGCATCCTTTTTCTTATGGCACAAGCAGAAAAACAGCAAATTGAAATCCGCGCCTGTTTGTGGTATAATTTTCCTAACAGGAAACGGATGCATTCACTTTTTGTAACAAATCAATCAACTGATGGAAAAGTGGAGGAGAAGTATGGCCAAGGTACTGCTGGAAATGAAAAATATCACCAAGACTTTTCCGGGTGTCAAGGCACTGGACAACGTGAATTTTCAGGTGGAGGAAGGCGAGATTCACGCCCTGGTGGGCGAAAACGGCGCCGGAAAATCCACGCTGATGAACGTGCTCAGCGGCATTTACCCCTACGGAACGTATGAGGGTGACATCATCTACAACGGACAAGTCTGCAAGCACAACAACATCAAGGATTCGGAAAAGCTGGGCATCGTCATCATCCATCAGGAGCTGGCACTGGTGCCCGAAATGACCATCGGCGAAAACATGTACCTGGGCAACGAGCGCGGGCACAAGTTTGCCATCAACTGGAACGAGACCTATGCCGAGGCCGACCGGTACCTGAAGATGGTGGGCCTGACGGAATCCAGCAAGGTGAAGGTGAACACCATCGGCACCGGCAAGCAGCAGCTGGTGGAAATTGCCAAGGCGCTGGCCAAGCATGCCAAGCTGCTGATTCTCGACGAGCCTACCTCGTCGCTTAACGAAGAAGATTCCCGCGCGCTGCTGGACCTGATGCTCAGCTTTAAAAAGCAGGGGATGACCATGATTATCATCACCCACAAGCTGAACGAGGTCGCTTATGTTGCGGATAAAATAACGGTGCTTCGCGACGGCACCACCATTGAAACCATCGACAATCACGGTCCCGAGCCCGTCAGCGAAGAGCGCATTATCAAGGGCATGGTGGGCCGCGAAATGACCAACCGCTTCCCCAAAAGGGAAAATGTTGAAATCGGCGATATCTCCCTGGAGGTGAAGGACTGGACGGTTCACCACCCCATTTATGTGGAGCGCAAGGTGGTTGACAACGTTTCCATGAACGTCCGCAAGGGCGAAGTGGTGGGCATCTACGGCCTGATGGGTGCCGGGCGCACGGAGCTGGCCATGTCCATCTTCGGCTACACCTACGGCACGGATTTCTCCGGCAAGCTGTTCCTGAACGGCAAGGAGACAAAGCTGAAGCACTCCGCCGCCGATGCCATCAAGCACAAGATTGCCTATGTAACGGAGGACCGCAAGGGCAACGGTCTGGTGCTGCCCCAGTCCATCAAGGTGAATACATCCCTGGCCAACCTGCGCGCCATTTCCAAATCCACTGTCATCGACGGCGATAAGGAATACGCCGTGGCCGAGGAGTACCGGAGCAAGCTGAAGACCAAGACCCCCACCGTGGAGCAGCTGGTGGGCAACCTGTCCGGCGGCAACCAGCAGAAGGTGCTGCTGGCCAAGTGGATGTTTGCCGGGCCCGATATCCTCATTCTTGATGAGCCCACCCGCGGCATTGACGTGGGTGCCAAGTATGAAATCTACTGCATCATCAATGATCTGGCCGCCGCCGGCAAGAGCGTGATTCTCATCTCCTCCGAGCTGCCGGAGGTGCTGGGCATGAGCGACCGCATCTACATTATGAATGAAGCAAAAATCGTGGGCGAGATGAAGGCCTCCGAGGCCACGCAGGAAAACATCATGGCCACGATTCTCGGCTCCGGAAAGGGTGATGAGGCATGAGTGAAAGAGCGGTAAAATCCCCCTTGTTGAAGAAAGGCGCGGTGGCGGGCTTCTTCCGCAAATACACCATGATTCTGGCCCTGATTCTGGTCACCATGGTGTTCAACTTCTGGCCGGGTGCTGAAGGCAAGATTCTGCTCCCCGCCAACGTAACGGCATTGATTGCCGAAAACGCCTACGTGTTTGTGCTTTCCACCGGCATGCTGCTGTGCATCCTCACCGGCGGCAACATCGACCTGTCGGTTGGCTCTGTGCTGTGCTTCTCCGCGGCCATCGGCTGTACCATGATGGCCAACGGCGCGGATCCGTGGCTTTCCACGCTGGTGATGCTGCTCATCGGCCTTGCCATCGGCATCTTCCAGGGCTTCTGGATTGCGAAGATTCGCGTGCCTGCCTTTATTGCCACCCTGGCCGGCATGTACGCCTTCCGCGGCTTTACCAACGTGGTGCTGGACGGCATGCGCGTGGACGTGACCAATCAGGCCTTCCTGGATGTGTTCGGCAACGGCAAAACAAGCTACATCCCCGATTTCATCCGCCAGAGCATCCCCTCGCTGGATGCGGTGTTCACCAAGGATAACACGGCGCTGGCAAAAATCATCGGCGAAAACTTCATCGCCAAGTTCAACGTGACCTGCATGACCATCGGCATCATCGGTGCCATCCTGTTTGTGGTCATCAAGGCCATCAACATTGTCAAGCAGAAGAAGCTGGGCATCCAGCAGTCCATCCCCGGGCAGATTATCTCCACCGCCATCATCGCATTGATGACCCTGTGGATTGCCTTCAAGCTCAGCTGCTCCCGCGGCTTCCCCATGATTCTCATCTGGATTGGTCTGGTGCTGGGCATCTACGCCTACATCACCAACAAGACCACCTTCGGCCGTCACCTGTACGCGGTGGGCGGCAACGAAAAGGCCACGGCGCTTTCCGGCGTCAAGACCCGCAACGTTTACTGGCTGGCTTATGCCAACATGGGCCTGCTGGCAGGCCTTGCCGGTGTGCTGACCGCCGCCCGCGCCAAGGGCATCGACCCTGTGTACGGTGAAGGCTACGAGATGGATGCCATCGCCAGCTGCTTTATCGGCGGTGCCTCCGCTTACGGCGGCACGGGCAAGATTTCCGGCATGATCATCGGCGCCATCCTGATGGGTGTTATCAACAAGGGCATGTACATCATCGGCGTGGATGCCAACTTCCAGAAGGTCATCAAAGGTCTGGTGCTGCTGCTGGCCGTGATGTTTGACGTGCTGAGCAACAAGAAGAAGCGCTGAGGAAAGGAGGAACAGAAATATGAATACAAAGTCCATTCTGGCCGGTCTGAAAAAGAATGCCATGCTGGTGGCGCTGGTTCTGGTGTATCTGCTCTTCCTCATCCTGACCCAGGGCAAGATTTTCTCTCCGGCAAACTTCTCCGAGCTGATTAATCAGAACACCTACGTGTACATTCTCGGTGCCGGTATGCTGATGTGCATGCTCACCGGCGGCAACATCGACCTGAGCTGCGGCTCCTTCGTGTGCCTGCTGGGTGCCTTCGGCGGCCTGTTCATGATTGTCAACAAGATGAGCGTGGGCGCATCCATCGCATTGCTGCTGCTCATCGGCATCCTGTACGGCGTGGTGCTGGGCTTCCTGATTGCCTATGTGAACATCCCTCCGTGGATTGCCACCCTGGCGGGCTTCCTGGCCTTCCGCGGTCTGGGCACCTTCATCCTGTCCTCCAACTCTGCCACAGGCTCGCTGGCACCCTTCCCGGATGCCTTCAACCGTATTTTCTTCGGCCGCATCTTTGCCACCCCGGTGGGCGTGTTCAACTGGGTCTGCTTCATCACAGGCCTTGTGGCCGCCTTGCTGGTGGTGCTGACCACTGTGCGCAGCCGCATGGTGCGCCAGAGCAAGCACTATGAGGTGGAGCCGGTGATGAACATGGTGGGCAAGCTGGTGCTGGAATGCGCCGCCATCATGCTGCTGATGACCAAGCTGGCCATGGACGGCGGCATCCCCACCACGCTGGTGTGGGTGGCAGCCATCATCCTCATCTACAGCTTCATCACCGCCAAGACCACCATCGGCCGCCATTTCTATGTGGTGGGCGGCAACATCGAGGCAGCCCGCCTCTCCGGCGTAAACACCAAGCGGATTATGTTCCTGGCCTACCTGAACATGGCCGTGCTGACCAGCATTGCCGCCATGACCGTGGTGGCCCGCAGCCAGTCCGCCTATGCCGATGTGGGCAAGAACTTTGAGATGGATGCCATCTCCGCCTGCGTGGTGGGCGGCGTATCCGCCAGCGGCGGTGCCGGCACGGTGCTGGGCATGGTCATCGGCGCAACGCTCATCGGTGTCATCAACCTGGGCATGAGCCTCATCAGTCTGGACGCCAACTATCAGCGCGTCATCAAGGGCTTTGTGCTTCTGGCCGCGGTGGTGTTTGACATCCTGTCCAAGAAAAAGTCCAAGTAACAAAACAGCCCCGTGGCACATGGTCACGGGGCTTTCCGATGGGAGAGAATCCGTATGAATCAAAGAACGCGCGCATCCATTGTGGTGATTGCGGGGCTGTACATCCTGTATCTGGCCTACGACCTTTTCCGCAATCGCAATGAACCCACCACCATGGCCATGCCCATTATGATTCTGTTTATCGTGCTTTTCGCCGTGGCAGGCATCTACCTGCTCTATTACGCATGGCGCACCTGGAAGCTGGCCGACAAGGAAGAAAAACAGCAGCGCGACGACAACGCCCTGAAGTAACGCCGCGGCGGCATCGCCGCGACCGGAATTATCGTGCCCGATGATGTGGCTGACAGCCCCCGCCGTCAGCCGCTCTTTTTCGTGTTGTCTTTTGCCTGCTGATATGGTATAATAGTTCAGTCCCATTTGGATATGTGGTTCCGTAGCTCAGCAGGATAGAGCGGCTGCCTCCTAAGCAGCAGGCCGTGGGTTCGACTCCCGCCGGGATCACCAGATGAAGAAAGAGCCTTCCTGATTTGGCAAGCCTGCATAGGCAGGTGGTGCCCGTTGGGGAGGCTCTTTTCAATGACATCGGCAAATCCAACAGCAAGCAACAATATCGGAAAAGGTATATCCGGCAGCAAAATAAGCTGTCAATTCTTTTCCCACTCTTTACAATACTCCGCCCTTTTTCATGACATTTCCCGTTTATACTGCCTCTTGGGACAAGGTACCCCAGCTCAAGCCGGAAAAGCTTGTGTGGGAAATTTGAGGTGACAGATAATGAAAACGAAGCGCATCCTGACCGTGCAGGACATTTCCTGCGTGGGGCAGTGCTCCCTGACCGTGGCGCTGCCGGTGATTTCCGCCTGCGGAGCGGAGACATGCATTCTGCCCTCGGCGGTGCTGTCCAACCACACGGCTGACAAATTCCACGGCTTTACCTTTCACGATTTGACGGAGGAAATGAGCCCCATCATCACCAAATGGGCGGATGAGGGCATTGCCTTTGATGCCGTGTACACCGGCTATCTGGGCAGCAAGCGGCAGATTGACCTGGTGCTGGATGCCATGACCCGCTGCCTTGTGCCGGGCGGCCTTCGCATCATTGACCCGGCCATGGCCGATGGCGGCAAGCTGTACACCGGCTTTGACGGAGCCTTTGTCCATGAGATGAAGCGCCTGTGCGCCGGTGCGGATTATCTGCTGCCCAACATCACCGAAGCCTGTCTGCTCACCGACACGCCCTATCAGGAGCAATATGACAAGGTGTTTGTGGGCAGGCTGTGCGGCAAGCTGCATGGGCTGGGCGCGAAAAACATCATCCTGACGGGTGTCGGCTTTGATGAAAATTCCACCGGTGTATGGATCAGTCAGCAGGGCGATGCAAGCTATTACCGCCATGACAGGGAACGGCAGAGCCGACACGGCACCGGGGACATCTTTGCCTCCGCTTTTACAGGACTGCTGCTCACCGGCAAATCTGCCTATGATGCCGCCGCAGCCGCCGCGGATTTTGTGCTGGCCTGTATGCGGGCTACCAACGATGATGATGACCGCTGGTACGGTGTGCACTTTGAGCCTGTGCTGCCTCAGCTGATGAAGGCGGTATACGGCGAGTAACAGATGACATAAAAAACAGGCATCCTGCTTGACGGGCAGGGTGCCTGTTTTGCTGTGATTTCGCCTCTGCGGAGGAGACCAAAGGGCTTTGCGGTCGCCCTTTGGAAACCTTCGCGCCATGTTTTTTTAAGCAGTTTATTTGATATCTGCCGTGCGGACATACATGACAGCGGCAATCAATGCCGTCAGCGGAGCTGCGGCTACCAGACCGAAGCTGCCCACCAGGGTGTTCAGCAGCTGGCTGGCCA
>JAUNDF010000024.1:18324-29045 GCA_030526225.1 Clostridia bacterium | reverse complement strand
GTATTTCATGCAAATACCCCCAATACTGGCTGTCCAGTATTGGGGGTACATATCAGACTGTGATTTGTTCACAGTCTCTTTTCTATATAAATAACGCTTGCTAACCGGCGGTGATTGTGATATCATGTTAAAGTTTTCCCAATTTCATCATCCTATCAAAGGGGTATCGTTTCCATGTTTGAAAAATTGTTCCATCTCAAAGAACACAACACCACCGTGAAGACGGAGATTGTTGCCGGTCTGACCACATTCATGACCATGGCATACATCATCGCCCTCAATCCCAACCTGCTCACCGGCTTCGGTGCAGAGGGCAAGGCGCTGTGGAACGGCGTTTTCATGGCCACCTGCATTGCTTCTGCCTTCGGCATGTTCGCCATGGCATTCCTGGCCAACAAGCCCTTCGCGCTGGCTCCCGGCATGGGCCTGAACAGCTTCTTTGCTGTGGTTGTGGCCAACATTGTGGGCCTGACCGGCATGAGCTATGTGGCCTCCTTCCAGGCCGCGCTGGTGATTATCCTCATCGAGGGCATCATCTTCATCATCCTGTCTGTGCTGAATGTGCGTGAGAAGATTGTCAACGCCATTCCGCTGCCCATCCGCATCGGCATCTCTCCCGCCATCGGCCTGATGCTGCTCAACATCGGTCTGGGCTCCAACGCAGGCGTGTATGCCGCCGGCAATGGCTTCTCCGCTCCTTTCTATGTGATGCGCGATTTCTTCGGCGCGCTGACCCCCGCCACCCTGAAGACCGCCATGGGCGGTGACGGCTATGCCACCATGGTGCTGTATGTGGTCACCATGTTCATCGGCCTGTTCGCCATCATGTTCATGGATCGCCGCAAGGTAAAGGGCTCCGTGCTCTACGGCATGCTGATTGCCTCCGTGGTGTACTGGGCAGGCTCCTTCCTCTTCCTGCACGTCAATCCCTTCGAGAGCCTGAAGACCGCTTCCTTCCTGCCTCCCTTCGCTGATATGGCCGAAACCACCCTGTTCAAGTTCAACTTCGCAGGCTTCGTGTCCATCGGCTGGTTTACCATCATCACCCTGGTGATTACCTTCTGCATCATCGACATGTTCGATACCATCGGCACCCTGGTGGGCACCGCTTCCCGCGCCGGCATGATTGATGAAAACGGCAATATGCCCAACATGAAGGAAGCCCTCCTGTCCGACGCCATCGGCACTGTGGCAGGCGCCTGCACCGGCACCTCTACCGTTACCACCTTCGTGGAATCCGCCTCCGGCGTGGAAGCCGGCGGCCGCACCGGCCTGACCGCTCTGGTCACCGGCATCATGTTCCTGGCCTGCATGTTCATCGCACCCCTGGCTGCTGTGATTCCCGCCGCCGCCACCTCCTCCGCGCTGATTTATGTAGGCGTGCTGATGATGATGGGCCTGAAGAAGGTTGACTTCTCCGACATGGAGCAGCTGCTGCCCGTCACCCTGATGCTCATCGCCATGCCCATTTCCGGCTCCATCGGCCACGGCATCGGCATCGGCCTGATTGCCTGCACGGTGCTAAAGGTCATCAACGGCAAGGCCAAGGAGGTTTCTGCCCTGACCTATGCCATCTCCCTGCTGTTCCTGGTCAAGTTCTTCCTGGCTCTGTAATCGCTTCGGTGAAAACAAACAAAAAATCGCGCCCTACGGAATGATGCCGCGGGGCGCTTTTCTGTATGGCCTGATTGACGGATAGACTTTGGCGGTGTATAATAAAACAAAGACCGATTCCCAAAAGAAAGGAATTACTGACAAATTATGGAAGCAAAGCGCATCAGCAATTTTCTCTTTGAGCTGACCTGTGATGATTATGAGCAGTACCGTCCGGTGATGGACGCTTATCTGCGGACCGCCATCAGCAACGTGGGCTGTTCCTGCGTGCAGAACGGATACATCCGCGGCAGAAACAACGACTGGTATCTGGAGGATCCGCCCGTGTGCGTGGTGCATGTGCCTGCCAATGACAAGGGCCGCCACGGCAGCGTGGGTGTCTCTGCCGCCAACATGCTGACCCCCGAGATTCTCTCCACGGCGGGTATGCCCGATGAGCTGGGCCACATCTTCCCCTATCTTACCGCCGATGGCATCAACGATGAAGGGCTGTGCATCAACATCAACGTGGTCAATTACGGCGAGCTGGGCAAGCCTGTGCCCCGGGATCCGGAAAAGATGGTGTCTCCCACGCTGGTACCCCGTCTGGTGCTGGACAGCTGCGGCACCATTGAGGAAGCTGTTGCCCTCATCGGCAGCCTGGATCTGGGCACCGTGGGAACCTTCTGCGAGGCACACTACATGATTTCCGGCAAGCAGAGTGCCGCGGATGATACCTTCAACACCGTAGTGGTGGAGCTGATTCCCGACGAAAACATGCACTATGGTCTGAATGTGATTGATTACAACAAGGGCGAATTTGTGGATAACAAGCCGGTCATGACCAACTTCCACCTCACCGGCTTTGACGGCACGCTGGCTTCCGCCACAAAGCGCCCCATGGGCTATGAGCGCTGGCAGCTGCTGCATCGTCACTTTGCCCAGGGCAATTCTCCCCGCGGCATGCTGGACCTGATGCGCAAGGTCTACTACACCAACGCCTATGACCTGACCAGCGACAATTTCTGGTATTCCGATTTGTGCTTCAACGACCTGACCAAGGATGACTTCGGTCCCGCCAATCTGCAGGGCGATGCGAAGAACGGCGGCAAGTTTGCCGAGCGCATCGAGCATGTGATGGAGATGTACGCCGAAAACAAGCCCAACAAGGCACTGTGGCAGACTGTGTACACCACCGTGTATGATTGCAAAAACAAGCAGCTGTATGTCACCCCGCTGGAGGCCCGCATGTCCTTCCGGTTTGGTTTGGAAGCGGAATAATAGCATATATAAAGACAAAGACACCGAATCAATCGGTGTCTTTATCTTCACTCTTCTGTTTACGCCAGTTCTTATATTTTCCAGTAGATACTCTTCGGTCTTTGATTTCCGGAGGCTCAATTCCATTGCGCTTCATATCTTCGGCAATCAGCTTTTTTACATACAAAGAAAACGAACCAACGTTGTCAACCCAATCAATCATGTTCGCTTCGTTGTCCACGCTCATGCTCATTGAGTAGTGGCGAACCTTTTTCTTGTGGTAGTCCTTCTGATACTCTTTAACATCATAATCTGCCATGCTTTTCACCTTGCCTACTTTTTGCTTCTTCGGTGGATACTTCAGAAATTTTGTTGATTGAATACCTTAAAAAGATGAGAAATCCGTGCTTGCTCCGAAGACCTCTTCCGACTTCGCTGCGCTCAGCCACCTTCCCCAGCGGGGAAAGTTAATATTCCTGTGCGCATATGGTTGTCATTGCGGACATTATAGACAAGTGCGGAAAACCTTCCCCTCTGGGGAAGGTGCCCCGAAGGCGCGGAAGAGGTCTCGTAAGGGACGGATGAGGTTCTTGAAAGGCCCTGTGAAAAATCTTTCACAGGGCCTGATATATTACTTCAGCATGGATTCTTCCCAGCAATCGTAAGGCTTGATGCCCATCAGACCGGCTACGGTGGGAGCCACGTTGGCCAGACCGAAGGTATTGCCTTCCTTCAGCTCATGCTTGCAATCCTTGTCGTACACGATGAAGGGCACGGGATTGAGGCTGTGAGCGGTGCGGGGGGCAATGCCGCCCTTCTTGTTCTTCTCCAGCATCTGGTCGGAGTTGCCGTGGTCGGCGGTTACGCACAGGATGGCGCCGCACTCGTCGCAAACCTTCTTGATGCGGGCCAGCTGCAGGTCAACGGCCTCTACGGCAATCTGGGTGGCCAGCAGGTTGCCGGTGTGACCCACCATGTCACCGTTGGGGAAGTTGCAGCGGATGAAGCCGTACTTGCCGCTCTCGATGGCGGCAATCACCAGATCGGCAACCTCGGTGGCCTTCATCCAGGGGCATTCGTCAAAGGAGCGCACATCGGAGGGAACCTCGGCGTAATCCTCCAGCTCCTCGCTGACCTTGCCGGAACGGTTGCCGTTCCAGAAATAGGTCACATGGCCGTACTTCTGGGTTTCGGAGCAGGCATATTCCTTGATGCCGTTCTCCACCAGCAGCTCGGTGAGGGTGTTGCGGATTTCCGGGGGATTGACCAGGAAGTTGTGGGGGATCTTCAGGTCGCCGTCATACTCCAGCATGCCGGCATACTGTACCTGAGGCACCACGCCGCGGTCGAACTTGTCGAAGGAGGCATCGCCGTCAAAGGCCATGGAGATTTCCTGGGCGCGGTCGCCGCGGAAGTTGAACAGAATCACGCTGTCGCCGTCAGCCATCTTGCCCACGGGCTGGCCGTTTTCGGCAATGACGAAGGCGGGCAGATCCTGGTCCAGGGCGCCGGTCTCGGCGCGGAAGGTTTCAATGGCCTCCAGAGCGGTGGCAAACTGACGGCCCTCGCCGTGCACATGCACATCCCAGCCGGTCTTGACCATGTTCCAGTTGGCCTGATAGCGGTCCATGGTGATGGTCATGCGGCCGCCGCCGGAAGCAATACGGCCGTCGAAGGAAGCATCGTTCAGGGCAGCGAGGGTATCCTCCAGCTGATGTACATATTCGGGGGCGGAGGTGGCGGGCACGTCACGGCCATCCAGCAGGATGTGGCAGCGGACCTTCTTCACGCCCTCAGCCTTGGCCTGCTTGAGCATGGCAATCAGGTGGCTGATGTTGGAGTGCACGTTGCCGTCGCTCAGCAGACCAATGAAGTGCAGCGTGCCGTTTTCCTTCACGCCGCCCACCAGCTTCTGCCATGCTTCGGACTGGTAAATCTTGCCGCTCTCGATGGATTCGTTCACCAGCTTGGCGCCCTGGGAATAAACCTGACCGCAGCCCAGTGCGTTGTGGCCGACTTCGCTGTTGCCCATGTCATCATCGGTGGGCAGACCGACGGCAGTGCCGTGGGCCTTGATGACCTGCCAGGGGTGGTTTGCCTTCAGCTCATCCAGAGTGGGGGTGCTGGCCTTCATGACCATATTGCCAAGTTCTTCCTTGGTTTCGCCAACGCCGTCCATCACGACGAGCACAACGGGTTTCGTCATTTTGAAAAACCTCCTGTATCATGTCGCGCCTGATTGCAGACGCATATTATCACATGATAAGAATAGTCTTTTCACGGGGGATTGTCAAGAGTCTGTCATGGCGATGAAGCGAATGAAACAACGCACAAAACAACAAATTTGTAACAATATCGTCATAATTGTTTGCAAATTTGTCATGATGTGTTATAATACACCATGAGAACGACTGGCGATTGACCGGCCATGCCGGAAAAATCGGGAAAGGACCGCTCATGATTCGCAAGCTGACCGCATGGCTGCTGGCCCTGGTGATGGTATGCTCCACCGCTGCGGCGCTGGCTGCCTATGCGACCCTTGAATATAAATCCAGCGGGGAAAGCGTTGTTTCCCTGCAGAAAGCACTCAACGCCCTGGGCTATTCCACCGGCGGCGTGGACGGCAAATTCGGCAATGCCACGGAAAAGGCCGTGCGCGCCTTCCAGCGGGACCACAAGCTGAAGGTGGACGGCAAGGCCGGCAACGCCACCCAAACCCTGCTGTACAATCTGGCAGGCGGCGGCAATGCATCCGCCCAGCCCACGGCCACACCCAAGCCCTCCGGCTCCTCTTACTTCGGCGGCAACTATGCCACCATGCGCTACGGCAATTCCGGCAGCCGGGTCAAGCTGCTGCAGCAGGCGCTGAAGAATCTGGGCTTCGGCATCGGCAAAATCGACGGCAAATACGGCAACACCACCAAGCAGATTGTTTCCGGCTTTCAGGCCATCCATGGGCTGAAGGTGGACGGCGTGGCCGGTGCAGCCACCCTGAAGATGATTGAATCCCTGCTGTCGGGCGGCAGTGCACCGGCCCAGCCCACGGCAACCCCCAAGCCTACAGCCACCCCTCAGCCCACCGCCACCCCGAAGCCTTCCTCTTCCTATTTCAGTGGGGATTACAGCAGCATCCGCCTGGGCTACACCGGCAGCAGGGTAACGCTGCTGCAGAAGGCCCTGAAGAGCCTTGGCTACGGCATCGGTTCTGTGGACGGCAAGTACGGCAGCGCCACCCAAAAGGCCGTGACCGAATTCCAGAAGCGCTACGGCCTGACCGCTGACGGCATTGCCGGTGCAAAAACCCTGACCAAGCTGGAGCAGGTGATGACCGGCGGCACCGCCGCGGCAACGCCCACCCCCACACCCACCCCGCAATCCACCGGGACCTACACCACGCTCCAGTCCGGCTCCAGGGGCGATGCGGTCACACGGCTGCAGCAGGCGCTGAAGGACCTGAAGTACGATGTATCCGTCACCGGCACCTACGACAGCAAAACGGTGGCGGCGGTCAAGGCCTTCCAGCAGAGAAATCAGCTGACGGCCGACGGCATTGCCGGACAGAAGACACAGCAGAAGCTGTATGCCGGCGGCTGTGTGACCGGCGATACCCAGCTGCCCTCCGGAGAAATCAACAGCAGCATTTCCGCCCCCTCCAAAAGCCAAATCAAGCTGCTGCACTGGTTTAATGACATCAAGCCCACCATCAAGGGCGGGCAGAACCTGACCATCTACGATCCCGCCAGCGGCCTGAGCTGGACCCTGCGGATGATGTCTCTTGGCCGCCATGCCGACAGCGAGCCGCTGACCCAGCAGGATACAAACACCATCTTCCGGGCCTTCGGCAATCAGAACACATGGAACCAGAAGGTGGTGTATGCGCGGCTGCCCAACGGCACCTGGACCGTGGCCTCCATGCACAACATGCCCCATCTGTCCGGCTCCATCAAGGACAACGGCTTTGACGGTCACCTGTGCGTGCACTTCCTGCGGGATATGTCATAGGCCCAGCAGAACGACCCCAACTACGGCGTATCCAACCAGAAGACCATCCGTCAGGCATGGAAAAACCTGACCGGCGAGGATGTGCCGTAAGGGAATGCCCCGGCTATTGCCACAAGCGCCGCATCCGTGGTAAAATAAGGACAGAACCGATTGCGGCTGATGATACCGACCATATTTTCGTGAAAGGAGGCTGTCCGTATGAACAATTCCCGCCTGATGAAGCTTTTGCTGCTGTGCGCCATGCTGCTGACTGCAGTGTTCGCCCTCACCGGCTGCTACATCCCCCCGGATGAAATTTCCGACAATACCACCAACCTGACCGTGGGCGGACAGAACCTGCCTTTCCAGTCCATTGCGCCGCTGAACACGGTGACCCCCACCCCCGTGCGGCAGCAGCAGGTATTCGATACCGTGCCGCCGCAGGTGACCCCCTATCCCAATCAGGGCAATGATCTGGTGGTGGTCATCACCATGCCGCCCACTGCCACGCCCAACTGGAGCGTGGACTGGGGCACGGACATCACCAACACCAATCCGCCGTCCACCCCGGTGACCAACCCCTTTTTGGGCGGCAACAGCAATAACTTCAATACCGACCCCGGCAATACCATTCCGGTGGTGACGGCCACGCCGTATCCCGGTCAGCCTCAGGTGACCCAGCAGGTCCCCGGCGCCACGGCCACCATGCAGCCGATTATCACCGTGGGCCCCACGGCAACGCCCAGGCCCACCAACACCCCCAAGCCGACCAAAACGCCCAAGCCCACCAAAACACCGCGGCCTACCTCCAACAGCCTGAAGCTGGGCAGCGAGGGCGCTACGGTGAAGAAGATGCAGCAGCGCCTGAAGGATCTGGGCTACTACCACGGCTCGGTGGACGGCGTATTCGGCTCCGGCACAGAGGACGCGGTGAAGGAATTCCAGCGCCGCAACAGCCTCACTGTGGACGGCAAGGCCGGCAACAACACCCTCAATAGACTGTACAGCAGCAATGCCATCCGCAAGCCCACCGCCACCAAAACGCCCAAGCCCACCGCCAAGGTCACCCCGAAGCACACGGCAAAGCCCACCCCCAAGCCCACCAAAACGCCCCGGCCCACCGCCACCCCGGATTTGTCCCGGCCCAAGTACCTGACCGAGGGCTCCTCCGGCAAGGATGTGCGGCAGGTGCAGCAGCGGCTGATTCAGCTGGGCTGGCTCTCCGGCACCCCGGACGGCGAATACAACGGCGCCACGCAGGCGGCTATCAAGGCCTTCCAGAAAAAGTGCAAGCTGTGGGATGACGGCATCGCCGGTCCCGATACGCTGGCGCGGCTGTATGCCTCTGATGCGCCCCGGGCCTCCTCTCCGGCGGCCAGCATGGGCAGCACCTCCCTTCGCCCCGGTGCAGAGGGTGATGAGGTCCGCACACTGCAGAAGCAGCTGAAAAAGCTGGGCTACTACACCGGCTCGGTGGATGGCAGCTATGGTCCGGGCACGGAAGCCGCCGTGCGGGCCTTCCAGCTCAACAACGGTCTCACCGCCGACGGCATTGCCGGCAAAACCACCCAGAACCGCATCTACAGCAGCGATGCCATCAGCTATAACGGCAGCAGCTCTGCCACCCAGAAGCCTTCTTCACAGGCAACGGCCAAGCCCTCCAGCAATCAGGTGACCTCCACGGGCTACACCACCCTGCGGGAGGGAGATAAATCGCCCTCGGTGAAGAATCTGCAGAGCAAGCTGGCCTCCCTTGGCTACTACAACGGCAAGCAGGACGGCAGCTACGGCAGCGGCACCATGGCCGCGGTGGTGGCCTTCCAGAGCGCCAACCACCTGACGGCGGACGGCGTGGCAGGTCCTGCCACCCAGCGCAAGCTGTTCGGCACATCCACCGGCCTGACCTACAACACCCTTCGCCCCGGCGATGAGGGCAACGCGGTGACCAACCTTCAGTACACCCTCTATGAGCTGGGCTACTATGACGGCAAAATCAACGGCGTGTATTCCGATACGCTGTCCGATGCTGTGCGGGCCTTCCAAATCAACAACAAGCTGACCGCTGACGGTGTGGCCGGCAACAAAACGCTGCAGGTCATCTACTCTGACAAGGCGATATCCGCCACCGATGCCACCTACCAATATGAAACCCTGCGCCGCGGCGACAAGGGCAACGAGGTGGTGGAGATGCAGTACCGCTTGCGGGAGCTGGGCTATCTGGACAGCGTAACCGGCGTGTATGATTCCGCCACGGAAAAGGCGGTGATCCGTTTCCAGCAGCGCAACGGCCTGAAGGATGACGGCGTGGCCGGCAAAACCACCCTGACCGTGCTGTTCCACGGCAGCGTCAAGCGGGCCGACTGACAGGACTGTCCCGAGAATGATTTTCATCCGGCCTTTGCCGGGAAAGGATACCCCATGAATATGAAGAAACTGATTGCGCTGGCCGCGGTGCTTGCAGCGGCAGTGCTGCTGGCCGGGATGGCGCTGGCGGCCGATACGCCCATTTATGTAGACGGCAACGGCAACATCATCAACCCCGGCAACGGTCAGGTGATTCAGACTATCCAGACCCCTGCGCCCACCCCGAAAAAAGAGGTGGTGTACGACCCCAGCTACTGGCAGTACGATGCCAGCGTGTTTACCGCCAGCTGGAACGGCTATCAGGGCACGGTGCTGAATCTGGGCCAGTATGTCAGCCTGCTGAAGACAGATGCGGGTGTGCTGCAGGTATTCACCAACGAGTTGGAGTTTGATACCGCCGTGGAGCCGGACAAGCGCTTTGCCGTCATCGGTGCGGAAAAGAGCGGTCAGGTTTCCATGCACAAGCGCCCGGTGGATAAGTCCGCCGTTATCGTCAAGTGCGCCACGGGCATGGTGGTGCCGGTGTATGAAATTACCGGCAAGTATGCCTGCATCCAGTACGGCGATGCCCGGGGCTATGTGGTGGCCTCCGGCCTGAAGTTCATCAACTGCAAGACCAGCGAGGAGCCGAAGTTCGCCTACACCGCCTACAACGGCAAAACCACCAGCCGCAACACCATGAAGCTGCGCCAGAAGCCCTCCGCCAACTCCCGCAACGTACAGGAGGTCAAGTGCGGTGTGCGGGTCACGGTGCTTAATGACAACGTGGACGGCGAATGGTGCTTTGTGGAATACAACGGCCTCCAGGGCTATCTGCAGAACAAATATCTGGTCAGCCTGTCCCAGCAGGAGGCCGCAGAGCTGAAAAACGTGGTGCCTGATTACAACTTTACCACAAGGGCCAACCTGATTACCTCTGCCGCCGATCTGGGCGAGCCCGAGCGCGCCGTGATGCCCATTGCCTCCGGTGATGCGGTGGTCGTGCCGCTGGGTGATGATGAATAAGCTGATTTCCCCTGTGCCGTGGCGGTGCAGGGGAATTTTTATGGAGATTCACCGGGGAAAGATAGAAAAATCGCCACTTTTGAACAGATTGTTACGAAATAATTCTTGACGATGTAATAATTCTGTCATATAATAAGGGTGGTTATGTATGTACCGGGCATTTTGCCCGTGATTCGATTGAGGTGAAGCTTTATGTGGAAAAAGAGCGGGAAGCGGCTGGTCTCCTCCGTGGTGGCACTGGGCCTTCTTTTTTCTGTGATGCCCGAGGTTCACATCGGCGAAAACGGGGCCGCCCGGGTGGCTCATGTTGCCGCTGCGGCTGATACGGCCAGCGGTGCAGGCGTCATCAATGCCAGCGGTGTCAATTTCCGCGTAAAGCCTGCCGGCGATGTGATTGACAAGCTGGAGCGCGGCACGGCTGTAGAGATTCTCAGCATCCCTGCCGTGGTTGACAACAACCACTGGTATCAGATCCGCTACAACGGCAAGACCGGCTATGTGCAGGCGCCCTTCATCAC
>JAUNDF010000024.1:0-18314 GCA_030526225.1 Clostridia bacterium | reverse complement strand
GGCACAGGCACCACCGGCGGTACCGGCACCACCTTTGTCAAGCTGATTCTGTCCTCCGCCAACCTGCGGGCAACCCCCAACGGCACCAAGAAGGAAGAGTGGACCGGCATCGGCTCCACCCTTGAGGTGACCGGCGCTGTGGAGCAGGCAGGCGGCTATTCCTGGTATCCTGTGGCCTATCAGGGCAAGGTGCTGTATGTCCGCGGCGACTGCGTGCAGCTCATCGGCAGCGGCACCACCCCTGCCCCCGGCGAGACTGCGGCCCCCGGCGTAACCCCCACACCCGCCCCTGTGACCGGTGACCACGTACAGCTGATTCTCAGCAGCGTAAACCTGCGCAATTCCCCCGCCGGTGAGCGCGTGGGCGAATGGGTGGGCAAGGGAACCACCATGCCCCTGGCCGGCAAAGCCGAGGTGAAGAACGGCTTCACCTGGTACCCCATCAAGTATACTGACGGCAAGCTGTATTATGTCCGTGCCGACTGCGTGGCGGTCACATCCACCCCTGTGGGCCCCATTTCCACCAATACCCCCGTCAGCGGCAGCTACGGCAGCGTGACCACCGTGGTTTCCAACGTCAATTTCCGTTCCAAGCCCGCGGGCACCCGCATTGCCGTGGTGGACAAGGGCGTGACTCTGGCCCTGACCGGCCCCGGCGTGGTCAGCGGTGCATATACATGGTATCCCGTGGTGTATAACGGCAAGGCCGGTTATCTGCGCAGCGACTGCGTCTCTGTCAAGACCAGCGGCGGCGATACGCCCACGGCGGCACCCACCACTGTCACCGGACAGACGGTGACCATCACCATGTCCTCCGTCAACTTCCGCAAGGAGCCTGCCGGTGCCAAGATCGGTACCCTGGACAAGGGCAAGCAGTATCCCATGGCCGGCAGCAGCGTATCCAAGGGCGGCTACACCTGGTATCCCATCACCGTGGCCGGTGTGAAGGGCTATGTCCGCAGCGACTGCGCCAGCGTTTCCGGCGGCAGCGGCGGCGGCGGTTCCACCCCCGGCACGCCCTCCAGCTATGTGATTACCATTCTGGATAAGGTCAACCTGCGTGCCTCTGCCTCCAAGGACTCCAAGTCCATCGAAAAGGTTTCCATCGGCACCCAGATGCAGTACAACACCTCCAAGACCGTGGGCGGCAGCCTGTGGTATCGCGTGATTTACAAGAATCAGGAGGTTTGGGTACTGGGCACCTGTGTCCGCGTGATGACTCAGGAAGAGCTCGGCGGCGGTGGCGGCGGCACGGTTACCCCCGCGCCCACATCCACCACAGGCCTTGGCACTGTCCGCACCACCATGGGCGGCGTGAATGTGCGCAAGACCCCCGGCGGCGCTTCCATGGGTCAGGTTGACCGCGGTCAGACCTTCAGCTTTACCAAGACGGAAAACTATCGCGGCTACACCTGGTATTATGTATCCACCAAGTATGGCATGGGCTGGCTGCGCAGTGACTGCGTGGAGCGCACCGACAACGGCGGCTCCGATGCCGGCGATGTAACGCCCCCGCCCTCCGGCAGCGGCGAGGCCAATGTGACCACCAACCCCAACGAGGGCAAGACCGAGGCCTCCTACACCACGCTGAAGAAGGGTGACAGCGGCACCAACGTGAAGAATCTGGTCACCGCCCTGAAGAACAAGGGCTACTACACCGGCTCCATCACCAGCAGCTACACCTCCGCGGTTGAAACGGCTGTGAAGAAGTTCCAGACCGCCAACGGCCTGTATGCAGACGGCATCGCCGGTCCTGATACCCAGCACAAGCTGTACGGCACGGTACCTGTCGGCTCCACCAGCGCCTCCGACATCATCATGCCCATCTATCCCGCCGAGAAGATCAACTGGTTCACCGGCGGCATCCAGAGCATGTGGCCCAAGGGCGCCAACGTCATGGTCTATGACGTGAAGACCGGCATCGTATGGTGGGCACACCGCTGGTCCGGCGGCAACCACGCCGACGTGGAACCCCTGACCGCGGCCGACTCCGCACGTCTGTGCCGTATCTACGGTGTTTCCAACACCCAGGAGATTGCGGACAAGAACATGTGGCGGCGCCGTCCCTGCCTGGTCACCATCGGCAACCGGACCTTCGCCTGCTCCCTGTACGGCGTGCCTCATAACTATCCCAAAGGCGATACCATCGCCAACAACGACATGAAGGGTCAGATCTGCATCCACTTCACCGGCAGTAAGACACACGCCGGCGATCAGGTGGACAGCGGCCATGCCGAAGCCATCGAATACGCATGGCAGAACGCCCTGAACGGTCACAAATAAGCGTATTTCCCGGCGGCAGGATGCAACCCTTCCTGCCGCCATTTCCAAAAGCCGAGGCCGCGCAGGCTTCGGCTTTTCTCAAAAGGAGGTGATTCCCCTGCGCAGATGGACGGCAATCCTGCTCTGCCTGCTGATGCTTCCGGCGGCAGCACTGGGGGAAACGTGGTACACCTTTACGGTTGACAATCCCCCCGAAGCATTGCTGCTGCCCGCATCGCCTGTCGACGGGGATGTGGTCATCACCTTTCTGGGGGATTGTGCCCTTGGCGGCGTGAGGAAGATGCAGGGGGCGGAGCGCGGCTTTGTGAAAACCGTGGAACGCATGGGCTATGCATACCCCCTGCAAAACCTCCTGCCCTTGACGGCGGAGGATGACATCACCGTGGCCAATCTGGAGGGTGTGCTCAGCGACCGCAAGCTGAAGCGTGTCCCAAAGGAGTACAATTTTCAGGGCAAAACGGAATACACGGAGATTCTGCGCCTTGGCAGTGTGGAGCTGGTCACCCTGGCCAACAATCACACCCACGATTACGGTGATGATGGCTACAACGATACCAAGCAGGCGCTGAAGGCAGCGGAGATTCCGTATTTCACGGAAAAGAGCGTAACGGTCTGGGAGCGGGACGGCCTTCGCATCGGCTTTGTGGGGGTGCAGTATTCCGCCTCCGGTGACAAGGGCAAGCGAATGAAGCAGCAGATTGCCCTGCTGAAGGAGCTGGGCTGTGCGGCGGTCATCACCGTGATGCATGCGGGGGAGGAGCACACGCAGGATTTGAGCGACTATCAGCATCAAATCGTATCCCGGGCCATCGCCGGGGGTGCGGACATGATTGTGGGCCATCATCCCCATGTGGTGCAGGGCTTTGACATGATTGACGGCGTGCCTGTGGCCTACAGCCTCGGCAACTGCTCCTTCGGCGGTACACTGATTCCCGCCGATGCCGATGCGCTGGTGCTGCAGACCAAATTGCACATTGAAGGCGGCAGGCTTGTGAGCGGCGAGCTGGCCTTCCACCCCATTTCCATCACCGGGGATGAAAAGTACAACGATTATTCGCCCGTGCTTGCTGCGGGAGAGGATGCCGCCCGGGTGCTTCAGAAGATGGAAGCCTCCACCGGCTATGCCATGCCGCCCTTTGAGGAGGGCCGCGGCTCGGTGGTCCATGTGGATTGGTAAAGCAAACTCTATTTCTGACACAAAAAGGTGAAAAAGGATACTTTTCTCCCGGCAGGGAAGGGTATATAATAATGCCATACCGTGAGGGAAGGAAAGCCCCGCAGGCCGCATCAGCCGGAGCGGCACACGGTACAGTGATTTGTGACGGACCCGCCGCATGGCGGAGAAAAGGAGTACATCATGGCAGATATTGAAAAGATTTTGAAGGACATTGCCGTGGGCGGCATCGGTGCCGTGGCCACCATCGCAGAAAAGGGCAGCGAGCTTGCCAAGACCCTGGTGGAAAAGGGTCAGAATGCGCTTGAGGAAAACAAGGGCACGGTGGACAACATGAAGAAGGCCTTCAACAACGCCTGTGAATCCGTGAAGAACGGCCTGCAGGAGCTGGGCAAGATTGATTACGATGCACTGTCCCAGGAGGCCCGCGATGCCATCCGCAAGGCACTGGACGAGGCTGATGCCAAGGTAAAGGCCGCCAAGGAGGCCGCCGAAAAGTCCATCAACGATGATCCCGTGGCAGAAGCCGCCAGGGAAGAGATGGAAGCCGCCGCTGCCGGGATTGAGCAGGCAGAGGAAAAGGTCCCCGTCATCGAAGTGAAGGACGAGGAGTAATCCCCTCAAAAACCAAATACACGGCCCTCCCTCTGTCATCGCGGCAGGGGGAGGGCTTTTTGCTGGAAAGAATTTCATCATTTATTAAAAAACCGCTGGATGATTTCCCGGATTCAGAGTATACTGTTTGCTGTGTTTACGCCTTCCGTCATCTTCGACTGATGGCGTGTGATGGATTTTATTTTGAAAGGAATGTTTTGCCCATGCAGCAAAGCAAAAACAGCCGTGCGCTGGGGGCGATTCTCTCCCTGACGGGCGGTGCCATGTGGGGCATTTCCGGCACGGTGGGCCAGTACCTGTTTACCAGAAAGGGTCTGAGCGCCCTGTGGCTTACGCCCATCCGCCTGTTTCTGGCGGGGGTGATTCTGCTGGTGTACCATCTGCTGAAGAACCGCAAGGCGGCCCTTGCCCCGTGGCGGGAAAAGCGGGATGCCATCGACCTTGTGATTTACGGTCTGGCGGGCGTATCCTTCTGTCAGCTGTTGTATTTTTCCACCATTCAGCTGTCCAGCGCCGGTGTGGCCACCATTCTGCAGGATTTGAGCCCGATTATGATTCTGGCCTGCGGCTGCATTGCGGCCAAACGCCGGCCCAACCACACCGAGGTTATCTCCATCGCGCTGGCACTGGCCGGTGTGCTGCTGCTGGTGACCCATGGCCGGCTGGACAGTCTGGCCATTTCTCCGGCGGCGCTGGCGGTGGGTGTGCTGTGCGCCGGTACGGTGACGCTGTACAATGTGTACCCCAAGCGGCTGCTCAGCCGTCATCCGGTATCCATGCTGCAGGGCTGGAGCTTCCTGATGGGCGGCGCGCTGATGCTCGTGCTGTTCCGCCCGTGGGAATACAGCGTGGTGATTGATCTGGAAATCGCCCTGGGCATTGCGGCGGTGGTCATCATCGGCAACCTGCTGGCCTTTACCTGTTACATGAACGGTGTGCGGATGATTGGCCCGGGCAAGGCCTGCCTGTACGGCTTTGCAGAGCCTGTGGCTGCCGCGGCGCTCTCCTCCCTGTGGCTGGGCTCTCCCTTTACATGGTGGGATGCCGCCGGCTTTGCCTGCGTGTTTGTGATGCTGGTGATGCTCAGCTTCGGGAAAAGTGAATAAAAATGAAGGGCTGTGAGAGGCACGATGCTTCTCACAGCCCTTGTTTGATTGTCGGATGAATTAAGCCTTTTCGGGGTCGCCGCCCAGCTTCCATGCCACCAGCAGACCCAGTGCGAAGGTCACCACGCTGGCTACAATAATCCATGCGTTGACACCGGCGTAGATTTCGCCGGCCATCAGGATGGCCACGGGAGAGGCCAGCACCATGCCCAGAATGGCGCAGTAGGTCAGGCCCTTCCACTTGCGCAGCAGCACCTCAATCAGCTTGGCGATGGCGAAGATGCCCACCACAATGCCGATGCCGAAGGGCAGCAGCATGCCGATGCCCTGCAGGATGCCGTCCATGTTGCCGGCCTTCAGTGCGCTGAGGAAGCCGGTGATGCCGTCGGTAACGATGGGCTCATAGTAGCCCAGGGTCTTGAGAATCATGGAGCCGGATACGCCGGGGATGACCATGGTAGCGGAGGAGATGCAGCCCAGCAGGAACAGCAGGATGATGGACCACAGGTTCACGGTCACGCCCACCTTGTTGTTGGGGTTCTCAAAGACCTTCAGCAGCACCACAGCGGCAAAGAACAGCAGGAAGATGACCACGCCGGGCATGCCCTTCTTGCTGCCCTTCATCTGCTTGAGAATCATGGGCACGGAGCCGATAATCAGGCCGATGAACAGGGCGTTGGTGGGCAGGGCGAACTTGGCGAAGGCGGCCTTCAGACCAAAGGCACCCAGGGCGATGGCCAGCACCATGCCGACCGCGTAGGGCAGCAGGGTCATCACGGATTTCTTGAACTGCTTGAACAGGTTGGTGATGCAGTGAATCAGGGTATCGTAGATGCCCATGGAGACCATCATAGTGCCGCCGGATACGCCGGGGATGATGTTGGCAAGGCCGATGACCATGCCGCGGAGAATGTCAATGATGAATTTCATTCGGTTTTCCTCTTTCGTCGGTTTGCGGGGACGCTGCCCCTTGTTGGACACGAAGTGTACTATAACAGATACCGTGCCCTGCGTCAATCAGAACTACAGGATTTCCCCCTCGGCCCGGCCGTCATCGTGTACGGTGAGCAGGGCAAGGCGGTCATCCCGGGCGCTGCCGGGGTTGATGAGCAGGGTAGAGCGCTGCTCCACCAGCGGGCGATGGGTGTGGCCGAAGAGGGTCACGGTGCAGCCGGCCCGGGCAGAGGCGGTATCAATCACATCATAGCCCTGCTTTACGCCGTAGCGGTGACCGTGGGTCATCATCACATTGGCGGCGCCGATGTGCAGCTGCAGCTCCTCGGGGAACATTTCGCCCGTCCAGTCGCAGTTGCCCTTCACGCCGAACAGAAGCGCCCTTGGGTAGGGGAGCAGGATGAAGGACTGCAGCGCATCAAAATCCCGGGCGCCATCCCCCAGATGGAGGTAGTAATCCACGGGCCCGACCCGCTTCCATGCCTGCTACAGCAGCCAGCGCAGGTTGTTTTCCGTGCCGTGGCTGTCGGACATAATCAGCGCGCGGGTCATGCCTTCAGGTCCTTCCGGTCGGCCAGCACCTTCAGCATCTTTTCGCAGGCGCGGGCGCGGTGGCTGACGGCGTTCTTCTCTTCCTCGTTGACCTGAGCAAAGGTTTTGTTCAGGGGCTCGTAGAGGAACAGGGGATCGTAGCCGAAGCCGCCGGTGCCGCGCTCCTCATGGAGAATCACGCCGGGGCAGGAGCCTTCCACCACAATGGTGTCCTCGCCGGGAATCTTCAGGGCGATGGCGCACTTGAAGGCGGCGGAGCGGTCCTCGATGCCCTCCATTTTGCCCAGCAGCTTGCGGTTGTTGGCCTTGTCATCGCCATGCTCGCCGGCATAGCGGGCGGAGTACACGCCGGGCTCACCGCCAAGGGCGTTGACGCTCAGGCCGCTGTCATCAGCCAGAGTGGGCAGACCCAGTGCGGCGCACACGGCCTCTGCCTTGATGGCGGCATTGCCCACGAAGGTGTCGGCGTTTTCCTCAATATCGGCATCAAAGCCCAGGGCCTTCATGCTGACCACGGTGTAGTAATCGCCGAAAATCTGCTGCAGCTCCTTGATTTTGTGGGCGTTGCCGCTGGCCACCACCAGCGGAGGCTTGGGGCAGATGAGGGCGGCGCGCTCGCCCAACGCTTCCTTTTGGGCGGCCATCAGGGCTTCGATGCCCTTCTTGCCGTACTGCATCAGGGCGGCAAGCTCATCGGGGGTGAAGGCGCGGCCTTCGCCGGTTCCCTGCAGCTCGATGAATTCGCCCTTTTCGTTCATAATCAGGTTCATATCCACCTGTGCGCGGCTGTCCTCCTGATAGCACAGGTCCAGGCAGGGGTTGTCATCCACCACGCCGCAGGACACGGCGGCCACCTGATGCACAATGGGGGATACGGCCAGCTTGCCGGATTTCATCAGCTTGTCGATGGCACAGGTGAGGGCCACCATGGCGCCGGTGATGGAGGCGGTGCGGGTGCCGCCGTCGGCTTCCAGCACATCACAGTCAAGGGTGATGGTTCTTTCACCCAGCAGCTTCATATCCACGGCCTGACGCAGGCTGCGGCCGATGAGACGCTGAATCTCCACGCTGCGGCCATCCTTCTTGATGCCGTCGCGCTTTTTCCTTTGGCCGGTGGAGGCGGGCAGCATGGCGTATTCAGCCGTCACCCAGCCCTGACCCTTGCCCCGCAGGAAGGGCGGCACGTTTTCCTCCACAGAGGCGGTGCAGATGACCCGGGTGTTGCCCGTGGCAATCAGGCAGCTGCCGTCGGCGGTGCGCATAAAATCGGTCTGTATGGAAATCGGTCTTGCTTCGTCATAGTTCCGTCCGTCAAAACGCATGATGTGTTTCCTCCTTTTTTGCAATGCACAACATATACATTTTATCACAGGAACGGGAAAAATTCAAAGAAAATGAGGAGCCCGCCGGTAAATTTGCGGACTCCTCCAAAGGGATGATGCTTACATGAACCGCTTCCTGCGATGCATCACGGCAAGGCATGCCGCGGCCATGGCGGCAATAGCAGCCAGCAGCACCACCGGCGCATCGTCGCCGGTTTGGGGCAGGGGCTTGTTGGGAATGAGCTGGGGATTGTCGGGTGCCCCCGGGTTTGGCTGCGGAGGCACGGGTCTGGGGGTTACGGTCAGGGTGGTCACGTTGGTGGTATATGTCTGCTCTGTGGCCCTCGGCTGAACATTGCGCCTTGCAGAGAACGTGATGCCGGTGCTGGTTGTGCCGGTGATGTTTGCCCGCAGGGACAGGCCGTTATCTGCCAGAGTCACACTTGGGATGGTATAGGAGGTGCCTGTGTTGGCCAAAGGCGACCATGTACTGCCGCCGTCAGCGGAGGTTTCCCATGTGCAGCCGGTAATCGTGGCACCCGGTCCGGGAAGCACGGTGAAGGTGACGCTGTCCCCCTCGGTGACTGCCGGATTGACAGGGGAAATGGTGGCGGTCAGGCGGGGGAGAACGGTCATGGCAATGGCGTTGGAGGTGGCCATCTGGCCGCTGGCATCCCTGATGCGGCAGCGCACCAGCATGCCGTCGGACCCGGCTGGATAGTATACGGAGTACGTGTTTGTGGATGTGGTACCCAAGGTGGAGAAGGTTGCTCCACCGTCGGTGGAAGACTGCCAAGTGTAGGAGATGGGGGCGGTGCTGTTGGCAGGTGTAACGGTAAAGACGGCAGATTCTCCGGCAATGAGTGTTGTTTTGTTGGCGGAGATTGTTGCGGACAGTTTGGGGATAACAGTGACGGTAATCTCATTGGTATACACGGACTGGTTTGCGTCCTGTACGCAGCAGCGTACACTGTAGCCGTTATCAGCGACAGTCGGCGTGAGGTAGAACCAACGAGTAGAAGTAGTTTGCAAATCGTCCCATGTGGAAGAGCCTGCCGCCTTTGTTTGCCATGTAAAAGAAAGCGGACTGACACTATTGCTGGTGCTGACAGTGAGCTTGATATAATTGTCTTCCAGTATGATGGCTGGATTGGGATTGGCGGTCAGTGAAGCGGTCATCAAGGGGACAATTCTCACAGCAATGGCGTTGCTGACGGCGTATCTGCCGTCCTTGTCTGTTACTTTGCAGTACATCAGGGCACCATTATCAGCGGTGGTTAACGGCAGTGTTGTAAAGCTTGTGGAAGCACTGCAGTTGGTTTGCTCTCCGTAGAGATTCCAGGTGGCACCGCTGTCTCTTGAAATAAAGAATTGGAAGGTGTTCGGATTGGATACATTTTCGGCAAAGGCAGCCAGCTTCAGGGTATTGCCGGGAACAACGGCGTTTTTGTTGGCGGAAAGGGAAACCGTTGCCATGTCGCGGATATACAGGTTGGCATAGTCTGTGGTAACTGAACGGACGCGGCCGTTCTTTTCTTTTTCGTAAACAGTGCAGCGGATTCGGGAGCTGCCGTATGTCTTGTCCGAAATGGCAAGGGTCAGCGTTTTATCCCCGGTTTTGATGGCAAGAGGCTCATAGTCACTCTGTCCCCAGCGCCGAACCTCCCAGTGGTATATAGTATTATTGTCAATTTCAAGGCCGGTGTCGTCGGTATTGACAGTAAATCGTGCTTGCTGGCCCACATCGACGGTTTGCGTTACCGGAGAAATTTCCGGCCATACAATTACGTTGCCCCATTCAACTTCGACGGCACTGAGGGCAAGGCTGCGCTTGAAGGATTGGGTGGGCACATAAATGGTTCCGTTAGCAGGAAACTCACGGAATGCCCATTCACTGAACCACAGGTCTTCTTCGTTTCGACCGAAATAGATCTCTACGTTGGGGTTGGTCAGCTGTGAAAATGCCCATTTCTCAATACTTTTTACGGAAGTGGGAATCGTGATTTTGCGGATACCTGTGCCGTTGAATGCACCATCCTCAATATATTTTAAACCGTAAGGCAGCGTGACATCAGTCAAGGCTGTGCATTTGGCAAACATATACTTGGGTATATAGGTGGTATACGGTATAACAATACTTGTCAAACCGGTGCAATGTGCAAAGCAGCTTTCATCCAGCATTGCGTTATCTGCCAATGTGATATTATCCAGCGAAGAACATTCGTAGAATGCAAAGGTGGCAATCCACTGTACCTTATCCAGATTGATGTTCTTCAGATTGGCACAGTTTTTGAATGCTCCGTCACCAATATAGCGAATGGTATCAGGCAGAACAACGGTTCTGAGGTTTGTATTGCCCGCAAAAGCCTATACGCGAATCTGTTCGGTCGGATAACCGCCAAGCGTGGCAGGGATGACAAGATTCGTTGCAGTGCCTTCATATTTGACAATGGCGGCAGCGTCTTCTCCCAAAGCATCGGAGATGCAGTAGGTCCATGTGCCATAGCTGTCTGTGTAGGTAGATTCTGGCCCCGTTGTTCTGGGCAGAGCGAATACAGACGGTGTGTCATCCGGTGCCGCGTTTTTAGCACGGCTGCTCATGTATCCGGCATCCTCGGGCGTAACCACAAAGTACCCGGGGCGCTCTTCCGCCAGTGCCGCACTTACTGCAAACACCAGTACCAGCATCAGCAGCAGAGTCAGCCACTTTGTGGCACACCATTTAATCCGCATCGAAAAACCCTCCGCACATCGCGATTCATCAGGCTGTTGCTTTCAGCAAAAACCAAATAATGTACATATTATATGCATATTACACCACATATAGCAATGGCGGCGGAGGGAACGGGGCGATATTTGGCAATTTCTGTTAAATGTGAACGAATATTAGCTGTCTGATTTGTGGAACATTTTTGTATTATTGCAAACAAATAACGCCCTGATGACACGTTCGTCACCGGGGCGTTATGTTTGTCATTTTGTTGTCATTTGACCGTCATCAGGGCTTAATACTTGCAAACCGTAATCACATAGCCCATGTTGTCCAGAGAGGAATCGAAGCTGCGGGCCTTGCCGGGGTACTGCACGGATACGGTGTCGCTGTCGCCCACATACTGACGGATGATTTCGTAGCGCAGGCGGCCATCCTCAAATACGGCGATGTGGGGATGCTCGGCCAGATAGTCCACATATTCTTCAAGGCAGAAGTCCTTCACGTGCATCACGGCGGCGTTGCCTTCGCCCACATAGCGGTACAGGTTCAGCTGGGTGCCGACGCCGGTCTTGTAGCTCTTGTCTGCGGTGCCCTTGCTGGGGAAATCAGCCAGAGGGAAGCGGAACACCAGACCGTACTTCCAGCAGTTTTCGTTCATCCACTGGCCGGCCTCGGTGGTGGAGTAGGCAGGCTTGCCCACGGAGGCATCCTCGCGGCTGTACAGGCGCAGGGTGAAGGACAGGCCGGAGTTGAACTCGCTGGTGCCGGGGTAGTTGACCTGGCGCTTGGCCTGCTCAATCAGCTCATCGCCGGAGTACTTGCCGGAGAGGGCATCCACCTTTTTCTGGAACATGGTGTTCTGCTCCTCCCAGGTGCGGTAGCCCTCGGAGACCATGTAGTGCTTGTGGCCTTCCGTTTCAGCGGCGCTGATGGCATTGTGCAGCGCATCGATGGCAGCGGGGAACAGCTTGACATCGTAGTTGCGCACGGGGATAGTTCCCTCGGAATACTTGCCAACGCTGACAATCTCGCCTTCCACATTGACAAAGTCATCCGGGCGGGAGTGCCACTGGTTGACCAGCAGCATGCCCGTGGCCATCAGCTGGCTGCGGGTCATGGAAACGGTGCGGGGGTCCTCCAGCGGATAGTTGGTCAGGTCGATGATGTCCCAGCCCTCGCTCTTCTGGGTGGGCCAGGCCAGATTGGCGCCGCCGGTGGACTGCTGCTCAAACTCAGCCAGATCGCTGATGTACTGCTCCTCCCGGGCGCGGTTGGTATCCTCCGCCTCCTGCTGCAGCGTTTCAAGGCGCTGCTGGCGGTAGTTCTTGACCATGTTGATGCCCGCGGAGCAGCCGACGGCCACCAGCGCGAAGACCACCGTCAGGATAATCCACACCGTCAGGCGGTTTTTCTTTTTTGTTTTGCTCATTTGTCGATACACCTGCTTTCGGCAAGATTGATTTATTGCATTTCCATCCATACATAACGCAGGAAAACCGGTGAATGCTCCCGCATCAGCCACAAAAGGGAAGGGGAACAATCCTTATTTATATACTATACCACACGGAACGCGCGTTTTCCTGCAAAATATGAAGAAAAAATGACAAAAACATGAAAAATTCTGTCATCCCGTCAAAGGGGCTTGTCGGGGGTATCGTCCTTCCTGTTTTTGCGGTTTCTCATCAGGCTGATAATCCAGCCGATGGACGGCCCGGCCACGATGCCCACAATCAGCCCTGACTGGGCGAGGAAGTCGTTGTTGACGGCGCCGCCGATCATCATCAGCACCGCGCCCAGCATGGCGCCGAAATACACCCCCAGCACCACCGGGTTTTTGTCCTTGAACATATCAAACATAAGCTATAACCTCCGCATTGTCGGGCATGCCGCCCGGATTGGGGGCGATGCCGCTGCTGCCCTACCAGTATACAACAAAATTGCATATTGTACAATCTGTTATGTCTGCATGATATGGTACATAACAGAAAAATATTCTCCATCCGCAAAGCCCGACAGTACAAGGGTTTTGGGGATTTTTTGGCATATTTGGGACGGTTTTGCGGGCAGTTTGTGGTTGACATCCTTTTTGTTGCATGGTATATTTTGATTAAAGAAATCCGGCAATATATGTGCAATGTGTTCAAATATCGGCCGGACTGTCTGAATATTTTTTCTAAAGAGAGGGGTAATTCTCATGAAAAAGTTCCTCGCGCTGGCCCTGGTCGTCGCAATGGCACTGTCCTGTGTGTCTGCCGTTGCCGAGGGCAATGCTCTCGTCTCCTGGTACACCTTCGGTGACGTTTATCTGTCCTCCGTGCGTGAAGCACTGGACGCTGCTTTCGCAGCCAAGGGCATCGCTGTAACCGACAAGGACTCCAACGGCGTACAGCAGACCCAGACTGACGACGTCAACACCGCTGTGACCACCGGCACCAACGCTCTGGTCATCAACCTGGTTGACTCCAACGCTACCCAGACCGCTGCCAACCTGCTGCAGGTTGGTATCGACAACGACCTGCCCGTGGTGTTCTTCAACCGCGCTGTGGGCGATCAGGACGCTGCCGGCGCTCTGCTGACCACCTATGACAAGACCGTTTTCGTCGGCACCAACTTCGACGAAGCCGGCAAGATGCAGGGCACCATGGTTGGCCAGTATGTGATTGACCACTACGACGAAATCGACCTGAACGGCGACGGTGTGATCACCTACGTTATGTTCAAGGGCGACATGGCTAACCAGGAAGCTATCTACCGCACCATGTACGGCGTACAGTATGCCAACATCGAGCTGGAAAAGGCCGGCAAGCCCGCTCTGCAGTACTATGATGCCTCCGCTCCCACCAACGGCGAAGAAGGCCCCTACCTGTGCGACATGAACGGCACCTGGTCCCAGACCGCTTCCAACGAGTACATGACCACCATCCTGGCCCAGTACAACGAGTCCAACGGCAACATGGTTGAGCTGGTTATCGCCAACAACGACGACATGGCCATCGGCGCTATCCGCGCTCTGGAAGTTGCCGGCTACAATGTAGAAGGCGCTCACACCATCCCCGTATTCGGCGTTGACGCTACCGATGCTGCCAAGGCTGAAATCGCTGCCGGCAAGATGACCGGTTCCATCAAGCAGGATGCTGTCGGCATGGCTGACGCTGTGGCTACCATCACCGCTAACCTGATGGAAGGCAAGGACAAGTTCGACGGCATGAACGAAGCCTACTCCGTAACCGACGGCTGGTTCGTTGCTATCCCCTATTCCGTATACACCGGCGAATAATTCCTGTTGGGATCATTCTCCAAACGGGAGCCTCACAGCACTGTGGGGCTCCCACTTTTCCAATCTTTCGGCAATTTCTAGTTTTTCCCAGTTGAAAACCGCAGACATTTTTCCCGAGGTCAGCCAAAGCCCGCTGTCCCCGGGCCGATTTCGGGAAAGATGTCTGATGGTTTGGGCATCTTTTTATCCGGTCTTATCAAAAGCATATTACCGCGCCCGGAGCCATGCGCCCGGCAGCGGCGATATAATAATTAGAGGTGGAAGGAGTTTTCAGAAGATGGCAGAAAATGTGCTCCTTCGGATGGAAGGCATCTGCAAAAGCTTCCCCGGCGTAAAAGCGCTCGACAACGTTCAGCTGTCTGTGCGCGCAGGTACTGTGCATGCCCTGATGGGTGAAAACGGCGCAGGCAAGTCCACGCTGATGAAGTGCCTGTTCGGTATTTACCAAAAGGACGCCGGACACATCTATCTTGAAGGCAAAGAAGTTAATTACAAATCCTCCCGCGACGCCCTGGATCACGGCGTGGCCATGGTGCATCAGGAGCTGAATCAGGCCCTGAAGCGCACCGTTATGGATAATATGTGGCTGGGCCGCTACCCCAAGGTGGTAAAGGGTCTCCCCTTCGTATCCGACAAGCAGATGTACGATGACACCATGGCGGTGTTCAAGGATCTGGGCATTGACAATGTCAACCCCCGCACGGTGATGAGCAAGATGCCCGTTTCCCAGCGCCAGATGGTGGAAATCGCCAAGGCTGTTTCCTTCAAGTCCAAGATCATCGTATTTGACGAGCCCACCTCCTCCTTGAATGAGCAGGAGGTTGAGCATCTGTTCAAGATTATCGACATGCTGCGCAAGCGCGGCTGCGGCATTGTGTACATCAGCCACAAGATGGCCGAAATCAAGCGGATTTCCGATGATATCACCATCATGCGTGACGGCCAGTACATCACCACCCGCCCCACCGCCGAGCTGAGCATGAACGACATCATCAAGCTGATGGTAGGCCGCGAGCTGACCAACGTGTATCCGCCCAAGGATAACCCCGTGGGCACCGAAAACATGATGGAGGTCGAGGGACTCACCGCCGAATACAGCCATCTGAAGGATGTTTCCTTCAAGCTGAAGAAGGGCGAGATTCTGGGCGTGGCCGGTCTGGACGGTTCCGGCCGTACGGAGCTGCTGGAGAACATCTTCGGCAATGCCACCCGCCGCAGCGGCACCATCAAGCTGGAGGAAAATGTGGTGGGCAACTGGTCTCCCCGCGAATCCATCAAGAACGGCTTCGCACTGGTGACCGAGGAACGCCGCGCCACCGGTATCATGGGCATCCTGTCCGTGCGTGAGAATACCTGTATCTCCAGCCTGAAGGATTACCTGTCCGGCCTGTTCCTCAGCGATAAAAAGATGTCCTCTGCCACCGACAGCATGATTCAGGCCATGCATACCAAGACTCCCAGCCAGAAGACAAAGATTGCCTCTCTGTCCGGCGGCAACCAGCAGAAGGTTATTCTGGGCCGCTGGCTGCTGACCAAGCCCAAGGTGCTGCTGCTGGATGAACCCACCCGCGGCATTGACGTTGGTGCAAAGTACGAGATTTACACCCTGATTCAGGAAATGGCCAAGGAAGGCCGCTCCGTGATCATGGTATCCTCCGAAATGCCCGAGCTGCTGGGCGTGTGCAACCGCATCCTGGTAATGTCCGGCGGCCGTTTGGCCGGCGAAGTGGATGCCGACAACACCACCCAGGAAGAGATTATGGCTCTGGCCGCCAAGTTCGCTTAATCGATGTCCTGCGATTTGAATAAGTGAAAACAGAAAGGGAGTAAACAAATGACTGCTGTGAAAAAGGCACCCAATGCCAAGCAGGTTGTGAACTGGGTTCTCGACCATGCAATGATTCTGATCATCGTTCTGCTCGCCATCGTGGTGCAGATTCTGCGCCCCACCTTCTTCGGCGTAGCATCTCTGGTAAACATCCTGACCAACACCGCTGCCCGTATGCCCATCGCACTGGGCGTTGCAGGCTGTATTGTGCTGGCCGGTACTGACCTGTCCGGCGGCCGTGTGGCCGGCCTGACCGCTTATCTGGCTGCCATGCTGGCTTCCACCTACCTGGGCGGTTCTCCCATTGTGGCCCTGCTGGTGGTTATGCTGGCCGGCATGGTCGTTGGCGTTGTCAACGGCTTCTGCATGGGCAAGTTCAAGCTGCATCCCTTCATCGTTACCCTGGCTACCCAGCTGATTGTGTACGGCACCTACCTGACCATGTCCAACTCCGCTCAGGTTGCCATGCCCAAGAGCTACACCACCGAGTTCGCCACCAAGACCCTGTTTGCCATCCAGACCGGCACCAAGGCCAATGGCGACCCCATCATGACTGCTGTGCCCATGCTGGTGCTGCTGGCTGTGATTCTGACCGTGGTCATGTGGTTCGTATGGAACAAGACCACCTTCGGCAAGAACATGTTCGCTGTGGGCTCCAATGAAGAAGCTGCCCGCGTTTCCGGCGTTAACGTGCTGCTGACCATCATCGGCGTGTTCATGATGGCCGGTGCCCTGTACGGCTACACCGGCTTCATGGAAGCCTGCCGTATCGGTACCTCTACCGCCACCCTGGGCCTGAACTACGAAAACGACGCCATCGCTGCAGTTGTTATCGGCGGCGTTTCCTTCGTTGGCGGCACCGGCAAGATCTCCGGCGTACTGCTGGGCGTATTCATGATGCAGCTGATCATCACCGGCATGACCTTCCTGGGCATCTCCGGCAACATCACCTACATCATCAAGGGCTTCGTTATCCTCATCGCCTGCATCCTGGACATGAGAAAGTACATGACCCGCAAGTAATCCGTATCCGGATTTTCGATGCAAACTGCCCCGTCGGCTTTGCCGGCGGGGTTTTTGATTGCTGCTTGCATTTTTCGCCCGGGGTATGTACACTATACATATGCCCCCATATCCTTTTATGCAGGAGTTATGATTTATGGAAACAAAGCAGAGAGAAAAAGTCATTGTCAAAACATCGGTCATCGGCATTCTGGCCAACGTGCTGATTGCCGCCATCAAGATTGTCATCGGTCTGGCGGCTGCCTCCCTGGCCATTGTGTCCGAGGGTATCAACAATGCCAGTGATGCGCTGTCCTCCGTCATCACCCTTATCGGTGCCAAGCTTTCCGGCAAGCATCCGGATGAAAACCATCCCTTCGGCTATGGCCGCATCGAGTACATGACCGGCCTTGTCATCGGCGTGGTGATTCTGGCCGCGGGTCTCAGCCTGCTGAAGGAATCCATCACCGGCATCATCCACCCCGAACCCATGTCCGTCACCGTGCTGACCATCGTGATTGTGGCCATTTCCGCCGTGGGCAAGCTGCTGCTGGGCATGTACACCAAGAATGTGGGCAAGAAGATTCAGTCCGATGTGCTGATTGCCGTGGGCGAGGACAGCCGCAACGACTCCATCCTGTCCGTCATCACCATCATTTCTGCGGTGGTGTTCCTTGTGTTCGGCGTGTCCATCGATGCTTACGCCGGTCTGCTGTTCTCTGTGGTCATTCTGAAGACGGCCTTTGAAACGCTGAAGAACACCTCCTCCGACCTGATTGGCCGCCCGGGCAAAAAGGAGCTGGCCAGGCAGCTGTACAAGGAAATCCGCGCCACCGAGGGCATCATTTCCGTGGCGGACATGATGCTGCATGATTACGGCCCCGACCGCTACTCCGGCTCTGTGAATGTGGAAATCGACCACAACCTCACCGTGGGCGAGGCGTATGAGTTCCTGCACGCGCTGCAGCTGCGCATCATGCATGAGCATGGCGTGACCATGGTTTTCGGCATCTACGCCGTGGACAGCGACAGCCCCAACGGCAAGGACATGCGCGGCTACATCGCCCGGTTCGTCCGCGCTCACGAGCACGTCAAGAGCTTCCACGCGCTGTACCTCAGCCCCAATTCCAACCTGATTTATGTGGACCTGATTGTGGATTATCAGCTGGAGGACTGGGATGCCCTGCGGGAGGAATTCCTTGCCTATATGAAGGACAAGTACCCCGCCAACGATGTGGAGCTGACCATCGAAACAGAATTTGTCTGATACAGATAAAGGGACTGTGAAAAGCGAAGTGAGCGGTTCATGTCCTGAAGACCTCTTCCGACTTCGCTGCGCTCAGCCACCTTCCCCAGAGAGGAAGGTCGAGGATTAACCTTCTGTACGGTCGCAAAAATTGCCGTTTTGGACAAAATAAAAAACCTTCCCCTCTGGCTACCTCTAAAAACGGCAATGTGGTATAATGACAGAAAGGGGGAATCCGCATG
>JAUNDF010000023.1 GCA_030526225.1 Clostridia bacterium | reverse complement strand
ACATGGAGAAGTACCCAAGAGGCCGAAGGGGCTCCCCTGCTAAGGGAGTAGTGTGAGATAATCGCAGCGAGGGTTCAAATCCCTCCTTCTCCGCGCAAACCGTTGAACCGTAAGGTTTCAGCGGTTTTTCTTTTTGCCTTTCCGCATAACAAAACCGACCGGCCCGGGCGCTCCTGCCCCACAGCCGGTCGGTTGTTTCTGTTCATGGGTTAAATAACGGTCATCCCGCTTTACTTCTTCGGCCGGTACTTCATGCTGGACACATGGTACACGGTGATGAACGCGGCGGGGTCGATTTTGTTGATGAAGGTCATCAGCTTCTGGTACTCGGTTTTGTCCACAATGGTGATGATTTCGTTGTGCTTGTCGAAGTTGTACGCGCCAATAGCCTCGTAGATGGTGGCGCCGCTGTGCAGGTCCTCAATGATGAACCGGCGCAGCTCCTCTTCCTTTGCTGTGATGATGCACACCCGGCGCTTCATGTTCTGGTCGAAGATGAAGTGGTCCAGCACCATGCCGTTGAAGTATGTGCCCAGCACGCTGAGCACCACGGTCTTGGAGTCATACACCAGCGCGGAGGACAGGGCCACGCACATGCCCGCCAAAGACATGGCCTTGCCCAGATCCATGTGCAAAAACTTGTTCATCATCTTTGCCACAATGTCCAGTCCGCCGGAGGATGCATTGCGGTTGAACAGGATGCTCAGGCCCAGACTGACCACCAGAATGTAGCACAGCGCGTCCAGCTCCTGACTGCCGGTGAGGGACTTGAAGCTGGGGAAAATCAGCTCCAGCAGACCTATGAACAGCGGCAGCAGGATGCTGGTATACACGGTCTTTGCGCCGAATTCACGGCCGCAGGTCAGAAAGCCGATGACCAGCAGCACCACGTTCAGCGCCATGGTGATGGCCGACAGGGGCAGGGGGATAAAGTTCTGCAGCACGATGCCGAGACCCGAAATACTGCTGATGGATGTATGGCTGGGCGCCAGGAAAAAGAAGACCGCAGAGGCAATAATCGCCGTGGCGGCGGTCAGAATCAGGCCTTCCTTCAGCAAGGCGGAAACATTGATTTTCTTCATACAGACACTGCCTTTTCTCTTCTGTGCTCTGCGTTTGATGCTATCCGCAAACGCAGACCGCGTATGATTATAGCACATTCGCCCCAGCCTGTCGACTGCCTGCCAACACACAAAATCCGCATCCGGCGTTTGTCCGGATGCGGATTCATGCTGTCAGTCGATTCTGCAGGCTTCAAAGCCCTCGGTCATGTACACAGTGCCGTCCGCCAGCACCCACAGCGCCTCGGCGGTGGGGATGGCATCAATCATCTGTCGCCCCTGCTCATAAGGCAGCAGGAAGGCCGCCGTGGAGAGGTAATCCGCTAAGAAGGCATCATCCTCCAGAATGGTCACTGCGCGGCAGGTGCGGGCCGGCATCAGGGTGTCGGGGGAGATGATGTGGTGATACTTTTCATCCCCCACATAATAGTACCGCTGATAATCGCCGCTGGTCACCAGGGACTTGTTTTTGATGCCGATGGTCACCAGATAGTCGGTGGACAGGTAAAAGTTGTCCGGATTCTGAATGCCGGATTTCCACAGGCGGATGTCATTGTCCGGCGCGTCTCCTGTGATGATGTTGCCCCCGGCGTTGATGGCAAACTTCGGCATCCGCGGGGCGATTTTTTCCGCCACCAGCCCGGCCGCATAGCCCTTGGCCACTGCGCCGATGTCCAGCTGCAGCAGGGGATCGGCAAAATACACGGTGCCGTTTTCTTCATCCAGCATCAGGTCATCCATGTTGGTATGGACCGCGGCAGCCTGCAGCTCCTCCATGGGCGGCACATAGGCCTCCTCATTTTCCGCTGCCGTGCGGGCATCATGCCACAGCTTCAACACACTGCCCATGGCCACATTCACCGTGCCGGGGATGGCCTGCTGGGCTTCCTTTGACCGCCGCAGCAGCTCCAACAGCTCCGGCTCCACCGCCACAGGACCTTCAGCGGCATGCTTGTTGATGAAGCAGATATTGTTCACGCCCTCAAACAGCTTGTAGGGCTGAAACAGCTTGTCCAGCCGCCGGAATTCCGCCTCGCACAGCGATGCCATTTCGTTAAAGAGCGCCTCATCATCGGTGTAGGCCGTCAGCATAATCACCGTGTCAAAGCAATCGTAAAACACGGCTGTACGGCGTTCCTCGGCATGGGCAGCGGCAATGCCAAACAGCATCACCGCGCACAGCAGCAGACAGACCATTCTCCTCATGATGTTTGCGGCCTCCTTTGGATAAAGAAAAGGGAGAAGACTTCAAGCCCTCTCCCTTGATTGTGCTTCAGGTAATTACTTGCCCAGAGCGTCAGCAACAGCCTTTTCAACTGCGGCAACCATATCACCGGTGGACATGGTGCAGCCAGCCAGCAGAGCTTCGTCCTTGGCTTCAACGCCGGCCTTCACTTCTTCAACGGTCTTGCCAACCATCCAGTCAGCGAAAGCGGTAGCCTGCTCGTACCATTCCTTGCCGATGGGGGAAGCGGGCTTCATGTTGTAAGCGTCCAGCTTTTCCCACTTGGTGGGGGTGGGAGCGGTCTTGTCCAGGGTGCAGGCGCCGGTAGCGTTCCAGGTCACCTTGTTCTGGGCAACGTCGATCTTGGCATAAGCAATCACGCCGTTTTCGTCAACAGCAACGATAGCCATGGTGGTGTCAACTTCGCAGGAACCGTCCTTGCCTTCTTCAGCCTGATCCACGTCATAGTGGCCGAAGCTGGTCACGGAACCCAGACCAACATACACACCAGCTTCTTCAGCAACAGCGGCTACACAGCACAGGGCCATAGCCAGAGCCAGAACCAGAGCAACAAGCTTCTTCATAAAGAGAAACCTCCACATTGTTATTTACCTGTCAATTCAGGCGCTGAGTATATTATACAGGATTTCCAACAAAATGCAAGGGGGTATGCGAATCAGTTTATCAAAAATTTGTCATTTTTCATGTGAATATCGGTTTGTTTCTGCAAACTTGTATTCATTCTCCGGCGTTTTTCGCCGATATTCCCTGCATTTTCCTGCTTCCGGAGGATTTTCAGCCGTTTTCCGCTTTTGTGCGCTCATGCATCATCATGTATGGCTATGCAGTCATCCGACCTTTTTTGCCTGTGTTCCGGGCAAGCAAAAGCCCCGATGCACACAGCACCGGGGCATGGATATCAATCAGTTACGGAATCAGATTTCGCTGTTCTCGTTGGGCATTTCCGTTTCGGCTGCTTCGGCAGAGGCAACGGTTTCGCCGCCCTCTGCGGGTACTGCGATGTCCTCTTCCTCCTGCTCGGCTTCGGCACGGGCAACGCCCACCACGCGGCTGCCTTCGTCCAGCTTCATCACGCGCACGCCCTGGGTGTTGCGGCTGCACAGGCGGATATCCTGCACGCGGGCGCGGATGATGGTGCCGTCATCGGTAATCAGCATGATGTCCTCATCCGGGTGCACCAGCATCAGGGCGGCCATGTCGCCGGTCTTTTCCGTCAGGTTCATGGCGCGCACACCCTTGCCGTTGCGGCCCTGAGCGCGGTATTCCTCGGGATCGGTACGCTTGCCGTAGCCCAGTGCGGAGATGGCCAGCACCTCAAGACCTTCCTCCACCTTGGACATGTCGATGATTTCGTCATCCTCATCCAGCTTCATGGCCTTTACGCCGGTGGAAATACGGCCCATGGTGCGCAGAGCGCCTTCGTCAAAGCGGATGCACATGCCCTTGCGGGTACCCAAAATCATGTGGTCGGTGCCGCAGGTCAGCTGCACGCCCACCAGCTCGTCATCCTCCTTGAGCACCACGGCAATCAGGCCGTTCTTGCGCAGGTTGCGGAACTCGTTGAAGGCCGTCTTCTTGATGATGCCGCCCTTGGTGGCCATGACCACGTTGTAGTCGGCGCCCTCCTTGGGCACGGGCAGGATGGCGGTGACCTTTTCATCGCCGGTAATCTGCAGCAGATTGACCATGGCGGTGCCGCGGGCATTGCGGCCTGCCTCGGGAATCTGATAGCACTTGAGGCTGTACACGCGGCCGCGGTTGGTGAAGAACATGATTTCCTGATGGGTGTTGACCACGCGCATCATAATGGCATAGTCCTCATCCTTGGTGGACATGCCGGTCACGCCCTTGCCGCCGCGGTGCTGTGCACGGTACACGGACTTGGCAATGCGCTTGACATAGCCCTGACGGGTCATGGTCACCACCATGTCCTCCTCGGCAATCAGGTCCTCCACATCGATTTCGCCCTCGACCAGAGAGATTTCGCTGCGGCGCTCGTCACCGAACTTATCGCGGATTTCGGTAATCTCCTGCTTGATGACACCCATCAGGATGCCTTCATCAGCAAGAATGGACTGATAGTAGGCGATGGCCTTTTCCAGCTCCTCGTATTCCTCCATCAGGCGCTCGCGCTCCAGACCGGTCAGGCGGGCCAGACGCATATCCAGAATGGCCTGTGCCTGTCTGTCGGAGAAGGCGAACCGCTCCATCAATGCCACCTTGGCCGTGGCGGAATCCTTGCTGGCGCGGATGAGGGCCACGATTTCGTCAATGTGGTCCAGTGCCTTGAGCAGGCCATCCAAAATATGGGCGCGGGCCTTGGCCTTTTCCAGATCGAACTTTGTGCGGCGGGTCACCACGTCCTTCTGGTGCTCCAGATAGTAGTAGACCATTTCCCGCAGGTTCAGCACCCGGGGCTTGCCGTTGACCAGCGCCAGCATGTTGGCGCCGAAGTTCTCCTGCAGGGAGGTGTGCTTGTACAGGTAGTTGAGCACCACCTGAGGATATACGTCCTTCTTCAGCTCGATGACAATGCGCATGCCGTTGCGGTCGGACTCGTCGCGGATGTCGCTGATGCCTTCCAGCTTTTTGTCGTGCACCAGCTCGGCAATCTTTTCCACCAGCTTGGCCTTGTTGACCATGTAGGGGATTTCGGTAACCACAATGCGGCTGCGGTTGCCGTTCATCTGCTCCACGTTGGTGCGGGCGCGCACGGTAATCTTGCCGTGGCCGGTGAAGTAGGCTTCCCTTGTGCCGCGGCGGCCGAGGATGATGCCGCCGGTGGGGAAGTCGGGGGCCTTGATGTGCTCCATCAGGTCCTCCACCGTGCAGTCGGGGTTATCAATCATGCAGATAACGCCGTTGATAACCTCCCGCAGGTTGTGGGGCGGGATGTTGGTGGCCATGCCCACGGCAATGCCGTTGGAGCCGTTCACCAGCAGGTTGGGGAAGCGGCTGGGCAGCACGGCGGGCTGCATCAGTGTTTCGTCAAAGTTGGGGTAGAAGTCAACGGTGTCCTTTTCAATGCCTTCCATCAGGTGCATGGCCAGCTTCTGCAGACGGGCTTCCGTATAACGCATGGCGGCGGCGCCGTCACCGTCGATGGAGCCGAAGTTGCCCTGACCATCCACCAGCGGATAGCGGATGTTGAAGGGCTGGGCCAGACGGACCATGGCATCGTACACGGAGGAGTCACCGTGGGGGTGATATTTACCAAGCACGTCGCCGACCACACGGGCGCTCTTGCGGTAGGGCTTGTCGGGGGTCATGTTCAGCTCGGCGGCCATATCGTACAGGATGCGGCGGTGCACGGGCTTCAGACCGTCACGGACATCGGGCAGGGCGCGGTCCACGATGACAGCCATGGCGTAGGAAATAAAGGAGCGCTTCAGCTCGCTTTCCAGGTTCATCGGGATCAGTTTATCCTGAATACTGCTCATTCATAATCTCCTTCAGTCGATTCAACAACCTTACACATCCAGATCCTTGACCAGATCGCTGTTCTCCTGGATGAACTGCTTGCGGGGCTCCACCTGATCGCCCATCAGCAGGGTGAACAGCTGGTCGGCCTCCATGGCATCCTCGGGGGTGATGCGCATCATGGTGCGGGTGGCGGGGTCCATGGTGGTGGACCACAGCTGGTCCTTGCTCATTTCACCCAAGCCTTTGTAGCGCTGGATTTCCGGCTTCTTGTCGCGGCCGATTTCATCCAGCAGCGCCTGCAGCTCGTCATCATCGTAGACATAGCGCTCGTTCTTGCCCCAGGTCACCTTGTACAGGGGCGGCATGGCGGCATACACATAGCCCTTTTCCACCAGCGGACGCATAAAGCGGTAGAAGAAGGTCAGCAGCAGGATGCGGATATGGGCGCCGTCCACGTCAGCGTCTGTCATGCAGACGATGCGGTGATAGCGCAGCTTGCTCTCGTCAAATTCATCGCCGAAGCCGCAGCCGAAGGCGGTAATCATGGAGCGGATTTCCTGGTTGTCCAGGGCGCGGTCCAGGCGGACCTTTTCCACGTTGAGAATCTTGCCGCGCAGGGGCAGGATGGCCTGGAAGTGGCGGTCACGGCCTTCCTTGGCGCTGCCGCCTGCGGAGTCACCCTCAACGAGGAAGATTTCGCACTTGCTGGGGTCGCGCTCGGAGCAGTCGGCCAGCTTGCCGGGCAGGGCAAAGGAGCCGAGGGCCGTTTTGCGGGTGGCCTCACGGGCCTTGCGGGCAGCCTCGCGGGCGCGCTGGGCGGAAAGGCAGCGGTCCAGAATGGACTTGGCCACCTGGGGGTTCTCCTCCAGATAGGTGGACAGCTCTTCGGTCACCAGAGAATCCACAATGCCGCGGACCTGACCGCTGCCCAGCTTGGACTTGGTCTGGCTCTCGAACTGGGGATCCTCCATCTTGATGGAAACGATGGCCGTCAGGCTTTCGCGCACGTCCTCGCCCTTCAGGTTGGCGTCCTTTTCCTTCAGGATCTTGTAGCGGCGGCCGTAATCGTTGATGGCACGGGTCAGGGCGGTGTTGAAGCCCTGCAGGTGGGTGCCGCCGTCGGGGGTGGAAATGTTGTTGGCGAAGGTGTACACATTTTCCTGATAGCTGTCGTTGTACTGCAGCGCCACCTCCACCATGATGCCGTCCTTGATGCCCTCGGCATAGATGGGCTCCTCAAAGAGCACCGTGCGGTGACGGTTCAGGTACTTGACGAACTCGCGCAGGCCGCCCTCGTAGTAGAATTCCTTTTCCACCCGTTCATCGCCGCGCTCATCGGCAAACACAATGCGGATGCCCTTGTTGAGGAAGGACATTTCCCGCAGGCGGTTCTTCAGGGTGGAGAACTCGAAGTCGATGCCCTCTTCAAACACGCCTTCGGGGTTTTCCGGGCTCTTGATGTCGGGCCAGAAGCGGATGACCGTGCCGGTGCGGTCGGTTTCGCCCACCACCTTCAGGTCATACAGGTACTTGCCCCGGGCATACTCCTGCTGATAAATCTTGCCGTCCTGATAAACGGTGACCATCAGGTGCTTGGACAATGCGTTCACCACGGATGCACCCACGCCGTGCAGGCCGCCGGATACCTTGTAGCCGCCGCCGCCGAACTTGCCGCCGGCATGGAGCACCGTCAGGCACACCTCAACAGCGGGGCGCTTCATCTTGGGATGAATACCCACGGGGAAGCCGCGGCCGTTGTCATCCACAGACACACTGCCGTCCTTGTGCAGGGTTACGTTGATGCGCGTGCAATAGCCTGCCAGCGCCTCGTCCACTGCGTTATCCACAATTTCATATACAAGATGGTGAAGACCGCGCACATCCGTGGAACCGATGTACATGCCCGGGCGCTTGCGGACGGCCTCAAGGCCCTCCAGCACCTGAATCTGGTCCTCGCCGTAATTCTCTGTGACCTGGGTGGCCTTTTCGATTTCCCGCTCCTTCTCTTCGGCGGTCATCGCGTCAGCCGTTTTGTGTTCCATCTGCTCTGTCATACTGCACCTCTTTGGTGTATTTGGGGCAAATTGCGCCGAATTATCGGTTTTGCCGTCAGGGAGTATCCCGTCACTGCTCTTTGGTCCGGTTCGGGCAAATCGCCCTTTACGGCCCACAAACAGCCTATCTCCCCTTTTTACCCCAACCATTATACACGAAAATTATGTTTTCGTAAACAGCACAGCACAATATATATAGGAAAATATTCCTTCTGTTTTGTGCATTTTATCCCGCACTTGACCATGATTGACAACCCCTTTTGATTCTTTTATACTGAAAGCTGTGCCGGACCTTCCGGCAAGGAAAAAACAGGCGAAAGGACGGTGCCGTCATGCCGAAAAAGCGGGTGCTTTATCTGGATGTATTGCGGATTATTTCCTGCTTCGGCGTGGTGCTGCGCCATGTGTGCTCCACCTACTGGGACCACCTCCCTACAAATTCTGTCCGCTGGCAGCTGCTGTGCCTGTACGACAGCCTGTTCATCTTCGCCGTGCCTGTTTTCGTGATGATTTCCGGTGCGCTGTTTCTGGCCCCGGAGAAGGAGATATCCATCAGGCGGCTCCTTGGCAGGAATGTGCTGCGGCTGCTCACCTCCTTCCTGTTCTGGTCCGGGCTGGGTGCCCTGCGCCTGCAGAGGATTTACCGCGGCTGCGGTGCCACGGACCTGACCAACCTGAAGCGCTTCGTTTTTGACACGCTGTTTTCTTCCCCCTCACTGGGGTTCCTGCTGACCCTCATCGGCCTGTATCTGGCGGTGCCCCTGCTGCGGTGCATCACCAAAGACAAAAAGACCGTGTGGTACTTTCTGGCGCTGGCCTTTATCTTCAACAGCTGTGTGAATTTCCTGTGCTTTGTGCCCGGTCTGGGCGGCTGGCTGTACGAGCATGCATTGATGCTCCGGGACCGCATCAGCGTTCAGCCGGTGCTGGGCTATGTGGGGTATTTCCTGCTGGGCCATGTGCTGGCAGATTATGACTTCAAGCCCGCCGTGCGCCGGGGCATTTACGCGCTGGCTGTGCTGGGGCAGCTGTGGGCCACCCTTTATGCGGCGTATGTTTCCTACCGCACCGGTGTGCCGGATCAGTCCTCCTTTGGGTATCTTTTGCCCACCACGGTGTTCATTTCCGCAGGTCTGTTTCTGTGGTGCCGTGAGCATCTGTCCGGCTTGAGCTGCACCACGCGGCCTGGGAAAATCATCCGGGAGCTGGGGCTTTGCTCCTTCGGCGTGTACCTGACCCACGGTCTTTTGCTGGGGCTGGCTATGGATGCGGGCATCATGGAAAATGCCATGAATCCCGCCGTCTTCTCTCTGCTGGCAGCCGCTGTGCTGTTTGGGGCAGGCTGTGCCATCTCATGGCTCATCCGGAGAATCCCGGCCATCAGCCGGTATCTGATTTAATAATCGAACCATAACATTATGGGGACTGTGAAAAACGCTTCGCAGTCCCCCTTTTTCATCTTCCTTATTCCCGCAAACCATGGTATAATCGTCTTATGGAATAATCGCCCACAGGAGGCATGATAATATGAACATGGTCGCATTGATTGAAAAAAAGAAAACAGGACAGGCGCTGACCCAGGAGGAAATCACCTTCTTCGTCAACGGTGCCGCCACCGGCTCCATCCCCGATTACCAGCTGGCCGCCATGCTGATGGCCATCCGCCTCAACGGCATGACCGATGAGGAAACCACCCAGCTGACCCTTGCCATGCGCGACAGCGGCGATGTAGCGGATTTGTCCGCCATCCCCGGCATCAAGGTGGATAAGCACTCCACAGGCGGCGTGGGCGACACCACCACCCTGATTCTGGCCCCGCTGGTGGCTGCCTGCGGCGTACCCGTGGCCAAGATGAGCGGCCGCGGTCTGGGCCACACCGGCGGCACGCTGGACAAGCTGGAATCCATCCCCGGCCTTTCCGTGGAGGAGGATGAGGCAACCTTCATCCGGCAGGTCAACGACATCGGACTGGCTGTCATCGGGCAGACCGGCAGTCTGGCCCCCGCCGACAAGACACTCTATGCCCTGCGGGATGTGACCGCCACCGTGGACAGCCTGCCCCTGATTGCATCCTCCATCATGTCCAAGAAGCTGGCCTCCGGCGCGGACGGCATCGTGCTGGATGTGAAGACCGGCAGCGGCGCCATCATGCACACGCTGGAAGGCTCCATGGAGCTGGCCAAGGCCATGGTGGCCATCGGCAAGCTGGCAGGCAAGCCGGTGACCGCCGTCATCACCGGCATGGAGCAGCCCCTTGGCACCCATGTGGGCAATGCCCTTGAGGTGAAGGATGCCATCGATGTTCTGTCCGGCCGCACAAAGGGCGCCCTGCTGGAGGTCAGCCTGCTGCTGGGCAGCCATATGCTGAAGCTGGCCGGCAAGGCCGCCACCCTTGATGAGGGCAAGGCCATGCTCCAAAAGGCGCTGGACAGCGGCAGGGGCCTTGAAAAGCTGAAGGCCATGATTGCCGCCCAGGGCGGTGACCCCAACGTCTGCGATGACATCTCCCTGCTGCCCCAGGCAAAGGTCATCCGTCAGGTAACGGCCGGGTGCACCGGCTACACCGCCGACATGGACACCGTGGCGCTGGGCAACGCCGCCCAGCTGATGGGTGCAGGCCGCGTGCTGAAAACCGACATCATCGACCCTGCCGTGGGCTTTGTGCTGCACACCCGCATCGGTGACAAGCTGACCCCCGACACGCCCTTTGTCACCCTGTATGCAAAGAGCGAGGAGGATGCCGACAAGGCCGAGGCCGCCATCCGCAAGGCCATCGCCATCTCCGGCACCCCCGTCGCCGTCCCCCCGCTGGTCTACGCGGTGGTCACGGCTGATGGGGTGGAGACCTTCTGAAGCAATTAAAATCAGCCCGGGTGAAATCGCTCACCCGGGCTGTTGTGTATTATACATTATCGAATCCCTTGCCGATGATTTCGGAGGAGTTGGTAATCTGGATGAAGGAGTGCGGCTCCTGCTGGCGGATAAAATCCCGCAGGCGGATGGCCTCGCTGCGGCTCATCATGGTCATCACCACTGCCTTTTCCTGATGGGTGTAGGCGCCCTCGGCACGATACACCGTGGCGGAATGGTGCAGCTCGTTGATGATAAAGTCGCAGATGGGCTTGGGGTGGTCGCAAATGATGTTGAAGCACTTGTTCATGTGCAGGTTTTCAATCACCGCGTTGATAATCAGGCTCTTGACCACCAGACCCAGAATGGACAGCAAGCCTGTCTGCGGGCCGAACATGATAAAGGACAGCACCACGGCGGCAATATCCACCACAAACAGCGCCATGGCAATGTTCATGCGGGTGTACTTGCGCAGAATCATGGCGATGATGTCCGTGCCGCCGCTGGAGGCATCGATATCAAACAAAATGGCAGAGGCCGCGCCGGGGAGAATAATGGCAAACATCAGGTCCAGCAGGGGCTCGTTGGTCAGGGGCGCTTTCATGGGGATGCCCTTGTCCATCCAGTTGAGAACCAGCGTCATCACCACCGTGGAATACACCGTCCTGATACCCACGCTCTTGCCCAGAAAGAAGAAGCCCAGCACCAGCAGTACAATGTTGGCCGCGGAGGTAAAGGTGGGGGCATCCATGCCCGTCAGGCGGCTGATGGCAGGGGCTAAACCGGATACGCCACCGAAGGAGAAGTTGTTGGGGAACTTGAAAAAGTAAATGCCCACGCACATCAACAAAATGCTGAGGGTAATCATCACGTATTCCGCAATTTCCCGCAGGATGGGGTTGTTGATTTTCCGAATCCACCGCATGGCGATTCCTTTCCGCCGCAAACATGGCAGCATAGCCGTCCGATTTTTGTTGTCCATCAGTCACGCCGCTGATAATCATCAAGATTATACCACTTTCACGGAAAGTTGCAAGCCACTTCCCGCCTTGACAAAGGCTCCCGGCAATCCTATGATGGATAATAGAAATGCTCCTGTCCGCTCTGCCGGACAAAAACAACTGCATGGCGTTACGAAACATGATTCCGGGCGATTTCCGCCTATTTTTTCTTGACTGGAGGAAACAGGATGAAGCTATTGCATCTGGCCGATCTGCATTTCGGCAAGGTGATTTACAACCACTCTCTTTTGGAGGACCAGGCGGACTGGGTGGAGAAAATCATCGCCTATATCGCCAAAAACCGCCCTGATGCCGTGGCCATTGCCGGGGATGTATATGACCGCGGCGTTCCCGCAAGGGAGGCCATCCCGCTGCTGACCCATCTGCTGACTGCCATCGCCGACATGCACATCCCTGTGATGGTCATTGCCGGCAACCATGACGGCGGCGAACGGCTGGAGTTTGCCGACAGCCTGCTGCAGCGCAGCGATGTGTACATCGCCGGAACCACCCGCCGGGACATGGTGCATTTTACCCGTGATTTCGGCGACGGCTTCGGCCCTGTCACCTTCTGGCTGATGCCCTACACCTTCCCGGCGGCCATCCGTCAGGTGCTGGGGAAGGGCGATGACGATTTCTCCTCCTACACCGATGCTGTCAAGGCGCTGCTGGAGGCCCAGGAGATTGACTTCACAGCCCGCAATGTATTGATTGCCCATCAGACGGTAGCCTTCGGGGAGGAAAAGCCGGAAATCGGCCGCTCCTGCTCGGCGGTGGGCGGCGTGGGCTGCATTGATATTTCCGTCTTCGAGGGCTTTGATTATGTGGCGTTGGGGCACATCCACGGCCATCAGAAAATCGGCAGGGGCCGCATCCGCTACGCCGGCTCGCCTTTGTGCTACCACTTTGACGAAGCCAGTCAGGCCAAGGGACCGCTTCTTGTCACGCTGGGTGAAAAGGGCGCAGAGCCTGTATGCACGCTGGAAACCATCGAGCCCCTGCACCATGTACGCAAAAAGATGGTGGGCACGCTGGAGGACATCATTGCTGAGGAAACCGCCTCCGAAGCGCGGAACGAATATGTGGAGGTGGAGCTGACCAGCGGCGAGGTTTCCCCGTCCGTGCGGGAAACACTGACCAGCCTGTTTGATGCCCACAGCTGCCGCCTTTTGCACATCAGCCGGGCGCTTCGCACCGTATCCGGCGAATGGAAGGACGAGGAAGAGGTCTCCCCCGAGGAGCTGCCCATGGACCAGCTGTTCGTGCAGTTCTACCGCCAGCAGCGCAGCGGGGAAGAGCCCGCCCCGGAGGATATGGCCCTGATTGCCATGGCCGCAGACGAAACCGGCCACAGCGACACCGATACCCTGGCCCAAAAGCTGACCGACACCATTTTGAAGCAGGAGCGTGACAGGACATGAAACCCATCAGGCTGGAAATGACTGCCTTCGGCCCCTACCGCGACAAGGTGGAGGTTGATTTTGACAAGCTGGGCAGCGGCTTGTACCTGATTACCGGCGATACCGGCGCCGGCAAGACCACCATCTTTGACGGCATCATGTATGCCCTGTTTGAGGAGGTCAGCGCCATGCCCGCCGGGTCTGCCGCCGATGCCTCCGCCACCCGTGACAAGAAAAAGGTGCACAGCGATTATGCCCCCAAATCCACCCCCACCACCGTCCGGCTGGAGTTTGAGGAAAAAGGGAAGCGCTACACCGTTACAAGAACCATCCGCTTTGCCAAAAAGCGGGACGGCTCCGGCTTTAACCCCGCCGCCTTTGATGCATAGCTCTCCGGTGACGGCATCAGCGCCGTATCCGGCTCCCGCAGTGTCAGCGAGGAAATCGGGCGCATCCTGCACATGGAGGCCACCCAGTTCCGGCAGATTGTGATGCTGGCCCAGGGCGAATTCAAGGCGTTTATGGAGGCAAAGGACAACGACCGCAAGGACATCCTGGCCAAGCTGTTTGACAGCTCTGCCGCCCGCATTCTGCAGGATGCGCTGGCCACCTCCGCCAAACAGCTGACGGCACAGCTGCAGGAGCTGCAGCGGGATATGGATGCCTTCCTGAAGCCCGCCGCCTTCTATCTGCCGGAGGATATTTCCGATGAAGAGCGCGTGCTGTATCACCCGGCCGCACCCCACCTTGCGGAGAACATCGCCCGGCTGATTGCACAGGAGGAGGCACAGCAGCAAGCCCTTTTGGAAGCCAAGCAGATGCAGAGCGCCGCACTGCTTGCCCTGACCCGCCGCCAGACAGAAGCGGAGGCCATGAACAAGCGCATCGCCGAGCTGGCAAAGGAAACGGAAGCACTTGCCCAGCTGCTGCTCCGTCAGGAGGAAATAGACCGCCTCCAGCAGGAAACAGCGCAGTCTGCCGTGGCCCTGCGGCAGGTACAGCCGGCCAAGGCCCTTGCACAAGCCGCACAGCAGCGGCATGAACGCGCCGCACAGACTGCCGCACAGGCCGAAGCAAGAATCACCCGTGCAGGCAATAACGCCATTGCCGCCCAAAAGGCCGCCGCGGGCAACGAACAGCGCGCCGCCCAAAAAGCATTGCTGGACAAGCGCATCGCCGACATGACCGATGCTGTGGAGGCCATGGCCGCAAGGGACAAGGAAGCCGCCGCCAAGACCACTTTGGAAAAGACACTTGCCGCCAAGCAAACCGCGCTGACAAAAGCGGAAGCCGACCTGAAGGCTCTGACCGCCCTGACGGACGAGGCCGCCCGACAGCTGCTCCCCCTGCAGGATATCGATGCTCTGCAGGCACAGGCCGACAGCGAGTACAAGGCCGCCCAAAAGGAATATGACGAGCTGACCCACCCCGCCACCGGTCTCCCTGCCGTCATCGCCGGAATTCGGAAGGCCATGGCCACCTATGAGCAGGGCAAACAGAAGGCCGCCATGGTGCAGGCAGAGGCCCTCCGGCTGGAGGAAGCCGCCCATGCATTGCACATGCAGTACATCGATGGCTACGCCTTCACATTGCAAAAGGAGCTGGACCACGCGCTGGATACCTGCGGCGAGGCCGACTGCCCCGTATGCGGCACCCGCTTTTCTGCCGCAAGCCGCCCCAAGGCCGCCGTCCATGCACAGACGGAAATTCCCACCAAGGAAGCGCTCACCAAAGCCGATGAGGATGCCAAGGCCGGTACCGACAGGCTGAATAAGGCAAGGGAATGGCTAATTACCCAGCAGAGCAGCATTGAGGAAAGAACCGCCGCGCTGCTTCAGAGCGCCAACACCCTGCTGCCCGCCCCTGCACCATGGTCATGGGAGACCTTGACTTCCTCCAAGCTGACCGAGGCCATCGGCACCAAGCTGGAGGCCATGGATGCGGCCGGTGCACTGGCCCGAAAGCGCAATGAGGAAGTCAAACAGCGCAACCGGCTGAAAAACCAGCTGGAGGAATACCGCCTCGGCAGCCAGAATGCCATTGAACAGCAGTCCGCACTGGGCATCGAAACGGCCACCCTCGCTGGAGAAATCAAGGCCGCACAGGCCAGAATCGAGGCCATGGATGCCCAGCTGAACAAGGCACAGCTGAAGGATTGCGCCACCGCAGAAGCGGCTCAGGCGGAAATCCGCCGCCTGACGCAGGAAAGTGCCGCCCTTGCCGCGGAAATCGACCGCACCGCCCGTCAGCTGGAGGAGTCCCAGAAGGAAAAGGCCGCCGCCGAGGAAGGGCTGAAATCCGCCGCCCTTCTCTTGGCAGAGACCGCCGCAGAAAAGGACAAGACAGCCGCCGCCTACCTGCAGGCGCTGTCTGCCGCCGGGTTTGCCGCCGAGGAGGATTTCCTTGCCGCCATGGCACGCATCACCCTGCCGGACGGCGAAGCGTGGATTGCCCGCAACAGCGACCGCATTCAGCAATACGCCGCCCTTTGCACAGAGAAGCAGCAGACCATCGCCCGGCTGCAGAAGGAGACCGAAGGCCATGCCGTCACCGACCTGACGGCATTGTCTGCCGAAGCGGATGCATTGACCCGGCAAATCGCCGATACGGATGCGGCCTTGACCACCCTGACCCATCACATCAGCGGTCACCGAACCGCCCTTGACAAGCAGCGGGAGGGGCAGGAGGAAAAGCAGCTGCTGGCCCGGGCCCAGAGCCGCATGCAGGCGCTGGGGGACATGGCCTGCGGCAGAATCAACAACGAAAACGGCCGCCATGCCTTCGAGGGCTTTGTGCTCAGCTGCACCTTCCGGGAGGTGCTGCGCCACGCCAGCGGCTACCTGTACACCATGACCGGCGGCAAGTATGTATTGGAGCATGACCGGGAAACCGCCGGTGCCCACCGGAATTCCGCGGCAGATTTCCGCATCCTTGTCACCGACAATCTCACCGGCCAGCAGCGGGAAATCGGCAGTCTGTCCGGCGGCGAAAGCTTTCAGGCCTCCATGGCGCTGGCGCTGGGCCTGTCCGACACGGTGCAAAACCATTCCGGCACGGTCAAAATCGAATCCATGTTCATTGACGAGGGCTTCGGCACATTGGACAGCGACTGCCTCGACCGCATGCTGAAGGTCCTCAGCGACCTGTCCGGCGGCAAGCGGCAAATCGGCATCATCAGCCATGTGGATGAGCTGTCCAGCCAGATTCAGAAGGGCATCCGGGTCAGCGGCAGCAAGGACAGCAGCGGCAGCCGCCTGCATGTGGAATACGATGGCTGACACGGCTGATTTTCCCCCGGATATCTTCGCCGGATTTTTCATCAAAGCCATTGCACACACCGCCCATGTCAGCTACAATAGAAGCACACCGTATCCCCTCGGGCGGTGTGTTTTTTGACGAAAGCAATTGATATGATAAATGAGGATGATACTGATGGATTTTACGCTGACCGGCATCGCCCCCTGTGATTTTCTTCTGCCCGCCACTAATCCCGCCCCCTGGGCCTGCGTGGCCTGTGACCAGTACACCTCCCAGCCGGAATACTGGCAGGAGGCCGATGCTTTCGTGGGGGATGCGCCCTCCACCCTGCGCCTGATGCTCCCCGAATGCTACCTAAGCGAGCTGGAGACCCGCATGCCGCCCATCCGCAAAGCCATGACCGATTATGTGGCCCAGGGCATCCTGACCACACAGGTGCACGATGGCTTTGTGCTGGTCGAGCGCACCACCCATGCCGGCAAGCGGCTGGGACTGGTCTGCGCGGTGGATCTGGAGCAGTACGATTTCTCCATCGACAGCCTGCCGCCCATCCGGCCCACGGAGGAAACGGTGGTGGCCCGTCTGCCCGCCCGGGAGAAAATCCGCGCCGGTGCCACCGTTGAGCTGGGCCATATCATGATGCTGATGGACGACCCCCTGCGCACGGTCATCGAGCCGCTGTATGCAAAGCGAGACGAACTGCACTGCCTGTATGATTTTGACCTGATGCTCTCCGGCGGTCATCTGCGCGGCTGGCGGGTAGACAGCGACGAGGACAAGGCCGCCGTGCTGGCCGCCCTTCTGGCCATCCGCGAAAAGCAGGGTGACCATCCCCTGATGTTTGCCGTGGGTGACGGCAACCACTCGCTGGCCGCCGCCAAGCGCTGCTGGGAAAATATCAAGGCCGGTCTTGCAGAAAATGAACAGCGCAGCCATCCCGCCCGGTATGCCATGGCGGAGGTGGTGAACATCCACGATGAGGCGCTGACCTTTGAGCCCATCCACCGTGTGGTCACCGGCACATCGCTGGAGGACATCATGGCCGACTGGCTCCGCTGGTGCGAAGAACGCGGCATGGTACTTGCCGACGAGGGCGAGGGTCACCATGTCACCGTGGTGCAGAACATCCTGCGCAAGGATATCACCGTCAAAAACCCCAACGGCGCGCTGGATGCCCAGACCCTGCAGCTGTTCTTGGATGATTACCTTGCCCGCCACAGCGAAGCCGCCATCGATTACATCCACGGCGAGGATGCCGTGCTGGCCCTGACCGGCCGCCCCGATGCGGTGGGCTTCCTGCTGCCTGCGCTGGACAAATCCCGCTTCTTTGACACCCTTGCAGACATCGGCGTAATGCCCCGGAAGACCTTCTCTTTGGGCGAGGCCAACGAAAAGCGCTACTACATGGAATGCCGCGCCATCACCCGCTGACAAACGATAACGGAGTAAATTATGTCCCGCAAAAACAAAGGCTTTATTTTTGCACCGGTGAAAAAGACCCATCGGGTGCGCAATTTCTTCCTGTCCCTGCTGATTGCGCTGCTGCTGATTGTTGGCATGGCCGCGACCATCAATTATGTACTCAACCACTCCGTCAGCTATCAGAGCCTTACCGTCACGGTCAACAACCTCCCTGCGGATTTGGAAAGCTTCACCATCATGCACATTTCCGACCTGCGGGGGCAGCGCTTCGGGGAGAATCAGAGCGGCATCGTATCCGCCATCGGCAGCCGCAATTATTCCTGCATCGTGTTTACCGGCGATATGCTGGGGGATGACGGCGACCCCGCGCCCTTCCTTGAGCTGGTGGATGCGCTGCCCAAGGACATCACCAAAATGATGATTGCCGGGGACAACGACCTGCCCACCACCAACCCCGCCGCCCACGGCACCATTTCTCCCATGGCCGATTGGGTGCTGGAGGCACAGCAGCACGGCGTGATTCTCCTTGACGAGCCCTACCGCATGACCCGGGGCAAAAAGCACATCTGGTTTGTGCCCGAGTTCCTCTACAGCCTTGATCTGGACAGCATGGAGCAGGCCTACCGCGGTCAGGCCGACAGTCTGAATGCGCTGGAAAGCCTGTCCCCCGATCAGGCGGCGCTCCGCCGGGTGGTCAACTACGAGCTGGAGCGCATCGAGCACATCCGTTTGGCCATGGAGGAAATGACCGAGGCCGATGTGCAGATTGCCGTAACCCACACCCCCCTCGCACAGGATTACACCACCACCATGATTCAGTGGCAGGACAAGAGCCAGCTGCTCAGCATGCGCCGGGTAGGGCTGGTGCTGGCCGGTCACTACTGCGCCGGTACATGGCGGCTGCCGGGCATCGGCGCCCTGTATGTGCCGGAAATCGGCTGGTTCCCCAAGGATGCACAGATTATGGGCCTGCAGTATCTGGGCGGCCTGCCCCAGCACATCAGCCCCGGTCTTGGCGCCGGCAGCGGCACCGACTGGCAGCCCTTCCGCCTGTTTAACCAGCCGGCAGTCACCATGATTAAGCTGACAAGCAAAATATAAGACAACAAGCGAAAAGAGGCTTTCGTTATGCTTCGCACCAAGTCCGGCAGCCGGGCCGAAATGGATATGACCTCCGGCCCGATTCTGCCAAACATCCTGCTGTTTTCCGCCCCGCTGATCCTCTCCAGCATCCTGCAGCTGCTGTACAACGCGGCTGATATCATTGTGGTGGGCCGCTTTGCCGGTGCTGAGGCGCTGGCGGCGGTGGGCTCCACCAGCTCGCTGGTGAACCTGCTGGTTAACCTGTTTATCGGCCTTTCCGCCGGTGCCAGCGTCACCATTGCCCGCTGCTACGGCGCGGGGGATTACAAGGCCGCCAACCGCGGCGTATCCACCGCCATCAGCCTTGCCCTGACCGCCGGTGTGCTGGTCATGGCGGTGGGCTTTTTCGGCGCACGGCAGTTCCTCACCTGGATGGGTACGCCGGATAACGTGCTGGAGGGCTCCTCCCTGTACCTGAAGATTTTCTTCCTCGGCATGCCCTTCAACATGCTCTACAACTACGGTGCCGCCGTGATGCGCGCCGTGGGCGATACAAAGCGGCCCCTGTATTACCTCACCTTTTCCGGCATCGTCAATCTCCTGCTGAACCTGCTGCTGGTCATTGTGTTCCGCATGAGCGTGGCCGGTGTGGCCATTGCCACTGTGACCAGTCAGGTCATCAGCTGCGCATTGGTCCTGCGCCACCTCATCCGCACCGACAGCCCCCTGAAGCTGGACTGGCGCCATCTGGGCTTTGACCCGTGGCAGCTGAAGACCATCCTCATCATCGGTCTCCCGGCGGGCCTGCAGTCCATCCTGTTCTCCCTGTCCAATGTGCTCATTCAGTCCTCGGTCAACTCCTTCGGCTCCGATGCCATGGCCGGCAACGCCGCCTCCTCCAGCGTGGAGGGCTTTGTGTATGCCGCCATGAACGCGCTGCATCACGCCGCACTGACCTTCTCCAGCCAGAATGTGGGTGCCAGAAAGCCCGAGCGGGTCCAGCGCACACTGTGGATCTGCCTCGGGGTGGTCACCGCGGTGGGACTGGGGCTGGGCTTCCTGCTGCTGTCCTTCGGCAGACCTTTGCTGGCGCTGTATAACGCCGACCCGGAGGTCATCCGCTTCGGCATGATGCGCATGAGCATCATCCTGCCCACCTACTTCCTGTGCGGCATCATGGATACCATGGTGGGCCAGCTGCGCGGCGTGGGCTTTACCATCCTGCCCATGGTGGTTTCCCTGCTGGGTGCCTGTGCCCTGCGCATCGTCTGGATTATGACCGTGTTTGCCGCCAATCCCTCCACCACCACGCTGTACATCTCCTACCCGATTTCGTGGTTCGTCACGCTGGTGGTGCACTTTATCTGCTACATGTTCCTCTCGCCCAAAAAGCTGGCCATTTTGAAAACGGAGGCAGCCTGATGAACATCCTGATGATCAGCCGCGTGCTCTATCCCCGTTCCGCCACGGAAACCGCCATGTTCTGCGCCGCCGAAGCCTTCCGCAAGCTGGGGCATCATGTGGCCTGGTTTTCCATGGAGGACAAGCACAACCTGCCCCTGGAGGATGTGTATGTGCTCATCCCCAAGTCCCGGGGAAGGCTTGCCCGGGGCTTCAACCGGCTGGTGCCCTCCGTTTACGACAAGGAAGCGGGGGAATGCATGCAGGAGCGCCTTCAGGCCGATTGCCCCGATCTGGCGCTGGTGTGGAGCATCCCCGACACCATGACATGGTCGGTGGTGGAAACGCTGCACAACTGGGCCGTGCCCACCTGGGTGATGCTGATGGACTACCTGCCCGTTTGCCCCGGCAGACGGCTGCTGGTGGATGACCGTCCCTGCCGTGCCTGCTTCGAGGGTGACTTCCGCCCCGCCATGCGCCATCACTGCGCCGGGGATATGACCGCCTATGCCGTCCGGGAGCAGCGCGCCCTGCGGGAACAGGGCCTGTATGGCCTGCCCACGGGCTTCTTTGCCCCCTCGGAATACCACGCCAAAATGTTTGATGAGGCCCAGTTCACCGTCAAGCCCGTGCGAAACAGCGAGCTTCCTCTGGACCCCGGTGCCTTTGAGGAGGTTCCCACCGCCCGCGGGGACTTTATCCTGTATGTGGGTGCGCTGACGGAAAGCAAGGGCATCACCGCCCTGATGCAGTCCCTGGCCAAGTGCGCCACCCATGTGCCGCTGGTGGTTGCCGGTGATTCCCCCGACCGCGGTGCGCTGATAAAAAAAGCGACCGCCATGGAGCTTTCATAGCAAATCCGCTTTCTGGGGCAGGTACCCCGGCACACCCTCCGCCGCCTGATGGCCAGCTGCATCTGCCTTGTCACGCCCTCCGCCTGTGAGGAAATCGCGCCCTGGGCCTTGCTGGAGGCACAGGCCATGGGCAAGCCGGTGGTTGCCGCAAAACACGGTGTGCTGCCCGATCGCATCACCGACCATGTGGACGGCCTTGTGTACGATCCCTCCGATGTGCTGGGCGCCGCACAGGCCATCGACGAGATGGTCAACCTCCCGCAGGATGAATACGACGCCATGTGCCGTGCCGCCCGGGAAACGGCCCGGGCGCGCTATCTGCCGGAGAACTGGGCAAAGCGGGTGCTGTCGCTGGCCTTCCCTGATGACTGAATCAAAGCAGGATTTTCCCTGTACGCTGTCGAAAGATATCGTACAGGTTTTTTGTTGGAGGGATTGAATGATCAACCGATTGGGCGGACAGGTGGGCGTGTTTTATTCCGTGGGACACAAGCTGCTCATCCACACCTGCGACTTGAAGGACGCGGCCATCTCGGGCCAGTTTCTGGTCTACCCATACGAGCATCGGTCATTGTGGCAGCGGCATTATCAGAAAAAATACCGGGTGGATTTCGATTACTTCCCCCGTGGCCGTATCGCCTACTGCACCACCGACGGCACCTACACCGTCTTCTACGATCCCTGCTGCATCCACGCCGCCCGGGACATCCGGGATATGTTCGGCAATGAAACCGTCACCCTGCAGCCCGACAGCCGCTACACCTGCTACCGCTGCAGCATCGATTACGCCATGCTTGATGAAAAAAACAATCCCTCTGCCGGAAAATAAGGCAGAGGGATTTGTTATGCGTTTTTTGCAGAATTACTTTTCAGCTTCCCAGCTCATGGAGGTATTCAGGTTGGTGACCAAAAAGCCGGACACGCGCTGATTGAACTTGATTTTGGTGCCGTTGAATACCCAGTTGTAGGTCTTCTTCTTGGCGGTTACGCGCAGGGTGATGACGCCGCCTTCCTGTTCCTTCTTGGTGTAGGTGTTCTTATAAGCCTCGGTGAAGTCAAAGGTGGTGAACTTCTTGCCGCCGACCTTGCCCTTGCTGTTGACAAACTTCATGGAAGCGTTGGTGGCGTTGACGGTCTTGGAGCCGCCCTTGCCTTCATCCTTCAGCTGTGCTTCGGTCAGCAGGGTGGTGGCGGTGCCCTTCTTGACCACAGCCTCCACGGTCATGTCCTCGGCGAGGTTGGTGATGGTCATCTGGGTGGGCACCTTGGAGAAATCATAGCGCACGCCGTTGATGACCCAGTAATCCACCTTACTGGGCTTGTCAGCCTTGATGACCAGCTTGTTCTTGCCCTTGTCCACGGTGGCAGTGGTCTCGCTCTTGCCGGAGCCGCTGACCTTCACCTTGCAGCCGACAGTGGTAATGGTGACGCGGCCGGCCTCGATTTCAGCCTGACGGGCTGCCTCAGCCTCGGCAGCCTCCTGAGCCAGCTCCTCCTCGGTGGGGACATAGTCCTTGTCCATCACGGTGATGGTGGCCTTGTCGGAGGAGATGATGCCGGCATCGTTCTTCAGCTTGCAGTACACCTGCCAGCCGTCCATGTACATGGAGACGTTGTACAGCTCCAGCTCCTTGGTGGCGGCGCCTTCAATCAGCATGCCCTCAAACAGGTTGGGGATTTCCTTGGCGGAAACCTCCTGACCGCTTTCGGGGTTGACCAGACGCCATGCGATGCCGGTGGCACCGGTGGCCTTGACGGAGATGGTCACCTTGGTGCCCTCGGCCGCCTTCACGTCCTTGGGCTGCTTGGTAATCACCGGCGTGCCGCCTTCAGCCACAGCAAACAGATTGCAGGAAAAAATCATCACAACAAGCAGCATCACGGCCGTGATGGTGCGAAGCATACGATTCATGTGTTATACCCCCAATTGCATGGTATTCCCCTTTATTATAGCAAGCCTTTGGAAAATTACAAATGGTTTTTCGCAAATATTTCAAATTTTTGCAATCTTTTTGAAACATTTACTTCTGTACATTCTCCATAAATGCTTCCGCATCCTCGCTGCCTGTCACCGTCACATTGTGCTTGTGGCCGCGGCCCCAGCGTTCCTTGTGCTCCAGATACGTATCGCACAGGGGCAGCAGAATCAGGGCGGTGATGCCCGCATTCAGGCCGCCGTTGTACAGCACAAAGCCGCCGTGCATCACGCCTACGGTGGTGCACATCACAGCACTGATGAACCCCGCCAGCACACCCACCTTCCGGCCATACTTGCCGGTAAAGGGGCAAAGACCCGTGGCGAAGGCGATGCCGTTCATGTAGCCCTGGGTGGACAGCGTCCACGGAATCTGCGCATCCACCGCCAGGGTGCAGACCATCACCACGATGTTCAGCACCACATAGCCCAGCAGAATGGGCCATACGTTCCGCGGATGCTGGCCGGAGGCGGAGAAGGTCATGGCAGCCAGCACAATGCCGCAGGTGGCACCGGTGAAGCCTGCGCCGTCGGTGAAAAGAATCACCAGATTGAAGTAGGCCACCATCATCATGCCGTAGATGCCAAGGTTCATCCACGTGACACCGGCGCCGTATTTCTTCAGGAAGTTGGTCTTGTAGCCGCTGTCACGCAGCAGCGCGCCGTAGCCCCGGAAGGTCTTGCCGTTCTGATACCAGCCGTAGATCAGACAGCAGGAAAACACAATCAGGAAAAACACCGTGCAGAACAGGGCGTAGGAATTGCCGTGGGCCGCGTATACCGCGTTGTCTGCCGTCACAGGCTCCGGCTGGGGCACGCCCATGGTCTTGAACATGAACGCAAATACAAACAGGCCCAGCAGACCCGTGGCCAGACCGCCGTTGTAGAGGTTATAGCCCCGGTGCAGCTTGGTGGCGCCGGGCAGCATGGCCGGCAGCGTCACGCCCAGAAACAGGCTGAGCAGCAGCGCCAGCAGCACACTGAACAGGTTGAGGGTAAAGCCGAACAGCGTCACATCCCAGTGAACCGCCACCGGATAGCGGAACAGCAGCTCGCTGACAAAGGGGCTGAAGGAGGTGATGAACATGGCCCAGTCAAGGTTATCCCGGAAGCGCAGCCGGTGCATGCGGCAGTACACAAGAAAGCCCAGCATGGGCGGCCACATGTTGACAAAGTTCAGGCCATAAAAGCAGTGGGCGATAATCAGGAAATAGCCGGCCCACACATTGGGCTTGTGCTTGGCACCGGGCCACAGCGTCAGCATGGAGCAGGCAAAGCCGCACAGCGCCGCATTAAGGAACGCCGCCGACAGGCTGCCCACCCGGAAGTAATCCGTCACCAGCGGGCAGGGGCTGATAAGAATCTGCCCCCAGGCCGCAATCACCTGTGCAGGCGTTTCCTGCAGATAGACAGCAGCAGCCGCAGAAGCCAGCAGCAGGCAGACGGAGAAAAAGAAACAGACCTTGCGGATGGCCTGATTGATGTCATGGCGAAGATCGCTCATCGGATGCACCCTTCCTGAATAAACCCAGAATCAACAAGAATAAAAAAGGACATGCCGCCCGGTATCAGGCAGCATATCCTATTATAGTGGATTTTGCATTGGATGCAATCACCCATTTGGTCATTTCGGGCAGATTTTTGGTCAGGCAAACGCGGGCACATCCTTGGCCCAGTCGGGGAGGGCGGAAAACACCTGCTCTTTGCCCTTCCACGGGAAGGTGATGCGGCAGGAGAAGAGCATGGGCGCGGTGACTTCATCCCGTGCGCCGTATTTGTGGTCCCCTGCCAGCGGATAGCCCCGGGAAGCAAACTGCACCCTGATTTGATGGCTTCTGCCGGTGTACAGCCGGATGTGCACCAGCGACAGCTCCCCCGCCGCCAGCAGACGGTAGGTCAGCCGCGCCTTTTTCACGCCGCCCCGCATACGCTTGACCACAAACACCTTGTTTTTGGTCTTGTCCTTCCACAGCAGATCCTGCAGATCGCCTTCCTCCGGGGGCTGGCCGTGAACCATGGCCACGTATTCCTTCACCAGCGCGCCCTCCTGAATCAGCCGGGACAGCGCTGCCGCGGCGGATTTCGTCCGGGCATACACCATCACGCCGCCCACATTCAGGTCCAGCCGGTGCACCGGATAGCATTCGCCGCCAAGCTCCGCGATGATGGCCGCAGGGACATCGTGCTCCGCATCCATGCCCACGGGCTTGATGACCACCGCCAGCTCCCGGTCATGATACAGCATCTGCAAAACAATCCCCGCCCTTTCCGTCCTTGAATACTGTCATTATAGCATAAATGTCTTTCGATTTCACCACATGTCTGGTATAATAACGCCAACAGACAAAAAGGGGTGACACATCTTGGCCAAGGGCATCAATCAGCGCTGCAAGCTGCTGTATCTGGCATCGCTGCTTTCCTCCCGCACGGATGAGGAGCACGGCCTGACCATGGCGGAAATCATCGAATCACTGGCCGCCGACGGCGTATAGGCCGACCGCAAGACCCTCTATGAGGATATCGAGGCGCTGCGCCGCTACGGCATGGACATCATTGCCGAAAAGAAGGGCCGCACCTGGACCTACCATCTGGTGTCCCGCCAGTTTGAGCTGGCCGAGCTGAAGCTGTTGGTGGATGCGGTGCAGACCTCCAAGTTCATCACCGAAAAGAAATCCCGCCAGCTGATCGGCAAGCTGGAAACGCTGACCTCCGTCAACGAGGCACGGCAGCTGCACCGTCAGGTGACCATCGCCGGGCGGGTCAAGTCCATGAACGAGAGCATCCTGTACAATGTGGATAAGCTCCATGATGCGGTGGATACGGATGTGAAAATCCGCTTCCAGTATTTCCAGTGGAACACCGACAAGCAGCCGGAGCTGCGCCACGACGGCGCGTTTTATCAGGTCAGCCCCTACATCATGGTCTGGGATGATGGCTACTACTACCTTGTGGCCTACGATACCCCCACGGAAAAGCTGAAGCACTTCCGGGTGGACAAGATGATGAACATTCAGCTGACCGACCTGCCCCGGGACGGTCAGGAGACCTTTGCCCAGATGGATGTCACCGCCTACTCCCGTCAGCACTTCCGCATGTTCGGCGGCGAGCAGATGAGCGTGACCCTGCTGGTGGAAAACAGTCTGGCCGGCATCATGATTGACCGCTTCGGCACCGATGTGCGGCTCAACCCCTACGATGATGACCACTGCACCGTGCACCTGAACGTGGCCTTCAGCGGCCAGTTTATGGGCTGGATTACAGGCCTCGGCCCCGGTGTGCGCGTGATTGCCCCTCAGGAGGCTGTAGATGCCATGGCCCGCCTTGCCCGCCGCATGACGGAGATGTATGACGGGAAGGCATCATCATAAAAAGCTCCCTCGCCGAGGGAGCTGTCAGCGAAGCTGACTGAGGGAGTCAGGCCGCTTTGCTGATGCGGTAGGTATCCGTGTAGCAAAGGCCGGTTTTGCGGGTGTTTTCCAGCACGATGCCCTGCCGGTAGCAGCGGTTCATCACCTGCTCAAGGATGTCCTCCAGATCGTCATCGGTAATCAGGAAGGAGCTGCCGGCATCCCTTGTGAGCATAAACCGGCCCAGCTGCTCGGAATAGACCCACGCATAGCCCTGAGCGAAATACAAGTCGTTGACCATGCTCACCAGAGAGCGCTCGCTGCCGTCATCCAGCGCAGTCATCAGGCGAAGCACCAGATCGGTTACACTGCGGATGACCTCCTGCCGCCATTCATCCTCCAGCAGATCTCTTACCTTTTTCATCACGGTTGTTTTCTCCTTTGCCGCATAGTGCCAGCCAATGGGCATCTTGATTTGCTGTGCCGTCAGGGTCATCTTGCTTCACCTCTCTTATGCTTCTTCGTTCTGCTGTACCTCGCACAGCACGCCCATGGGCATCACCAGCAGGACCTTGGCCTCGGCCTTGTCGCCGATGCGGTCATACAGGCGGCCTGCGCTCATGCTTTCGCCGATGCGGGTTTTCACGGAGTTGGCCACATGGCCGATGGTGCCAAGGCCCGGGAAGGTCACCTTGATGGCTTCCGTGTCATACTGGTTGTCAGGGTCCTTTTCCAGCTGCAGCAGCATGCCCTTTTCCAGAAAATCCGTGCCATAGTGGTACTGGGTACCGGTCACCGTAACATACATGTGCTTCATTTGCTCGTCCTCCTTGCTGATGTTCTCTTCTGTTGACAAGCTTATGATAGCAGTTTATGTGTCCAGAAATCTTCCCTCAATACGAAAAACAGCGCCGACCAAGGGTGAAATTTTACCCTCAATCAGCGCTGTTTGTTTTTTATTCTGCCGCCAGATAGGGCTGCACGGCACAGCCCGCTTCCTCATCAAAGGGAGCCAGCTCAAAGGCGGTATCCAGCTGGATTTTCCGCATCACCTTGTCGGCCGCTTCGCCCTTTACCAGCAGGGGCTGGAAATTGCTGTCCGGCTCGGTGCCGGAAATGTTCGCCGGCCAGATGGTCAGCTGCTGGCCCAGATAGGTGCCGTCATCAGCAAAGGTCAGCTCTGCGCCCAGCACCATGCTTTCCATATCCTTGATGGTCTTGTTGCCGCCGAAGCAGAAGTTGCCAAGGGAGTAGCAGATGGTGCGGTTTTTGTAGATTTCCATGCCCTGCACCACATGGGGGTGATGCATCACCACCAGATCGGCCCCCGCGTCGATGGCCATCTTTCCGGCCTGCTCCTGTGCCTTGTTGTGGCGGCGGCTGTACTCGCTGCCCATGTGGAAGATGTACACCACCGCGTTCACGCCCACCTCTTCCTTCAAGCGCTTGATTTCCGTTTTCATGAACTCCTTGTGGCTGTTCACCGCCGTGGCGTTCAGGCTGAGGAAGGCAATGCGGATGCCGTCCTTTTCAAACAGGTACACATCCTTCTCCATAAACCAGCCCACCTTCGCCTGGGTCAGCGTTTCCTGAGTGGAATGGAAGCCCTGCTTGCCGAAATCCTTGGTGTGGTTGTTGGCCAGAGACACAGCCTCAATGCCGGATTGCAGCAGGATGTTCACAAAGTCCGTGGGCCCGCGGAAGCGGAAGGTCTTCTTCTTGTTCTCCTGCTTGCTGCTGTCCGTCAGCGGGCCCTCAAGGTTGACCACGGTCAGGTCATCGGCCATGAACATCTCCCGCACGTTGGTAAAGAAGTAATCATAGCCGTACTTTTTCGCATAGGATACAAAGGACGTGGGCTTGTCCTTGTTCTGCTCCTCACTGCCAAGGGTCACATCGCCGGTAAAATTGATGCGGATTTTCTTCTCCGCCAGGGTCGCCGCCGGGAGCATGCAGAGCACCAGCAGCAATGCCATCAGCCGTTTCATCAGCCGGAATCCTCCAACAAATCACATTGCCTGCAAAAAGGGCAGACAGGATACAATTCGCCGCGAATCAGGCGGTTTCCTGCCGGAGAAAACGGATTTGCGCCATCAATTCCACGATGAACAGGCAAAATCCCGTCTTTTTCTCCCGAATCCCTTGTATTTCCTGCATTTCAGCCCCTTTCGGGGATTGACAGCCCTTCCGCACGATTGTATAATAATAGAAATTATGGTTTGTTGTTTTCCCGAAACAACATGACAAAAAGGAGGATATCATATGAGCAAGAAAACGAAGGCCATCCTGATTGCTGTAGCCGTCATCGTGATTGCCGTGCTGGTGACAGTGCTGGTGGTCAAGGGCAACATCGACGGTCTGAACAGCAAGGTTGCCGAGCTGAACGCCGCCGTGGTCGAAAAGGATGCCGCCATCACGACCCTCACCGATGACCTTGCCGCCAAGACTGCCGAGGCTGAAAAGCTGACCGCCGATCTGGAGGCCGCCACCGCTGACGGCACTGCCAAGGACGAGACCATCGCCACCCTGACTGCCGACGGCACCGCCAAGGACGAATCCATTGCCGCCCTGACCGCCGAGAACGAAACCCTCAAGGCTGATGTGGCTACCAAGGACGAGGTCATCACCACCCTGACCAAGGATGTGGAGACCAAGGATGCTGAAATCAAGACCTTGAACGAAACCGTGGCCGCCAAGGATGCCGAAATCAAGACC
>JAUNDF010000107.1 GCA_030526225.1 Clostridia bacterium | reverse complement strand
ACTCAATCGCTTTTTTGTATACCTTGCGGTCTCACATCAATTGTAAACCTACAAATAATTTCCTGATGCGGTGTAAAGAGAATTGATTCCCATCCGGGTTTATGCTACAATAATATTTACGCATGGGGAAACCCAGTGCATCATGAACAAGTGATTGAAATGTTTGGGAGGTACCTTCAATGGCATCCAAAGTATATTTCACTGACCTTCGTACCCGCAATTACGAATCCCTGCTGTCCAAGCTGAACCGCCTGATGAAAAAGGCCGGTATGGACCAGATTGATTTTGAGGGCAAGTATGTGGCCATCAAGATCCACTTCGGCGAAATGGGCAACCTTGCCTTCCTGCGCCCCAACTATGCCCGCGTGGTGGCTGATTTTATCAAGGAGCGCGGCGGCAAGCCCTTCCTGACCGACTGCAACACCCTGTATGTGGGCAGCCGCAAGAACGGCCTTGACCATCTGGAGACAGCCTATCAGAACGGCTTCAACCCCTACAACACCGGCTGCCATGTCATCATTGCCGATGGCCTGAAGGGCACCGACGAAACCCTGGTGCCCATCGACGGCGATTATGTAAAGGAAGCCAAGATTGGCCGCGCTGTGATGGATGCGGATATCGTCATCAGCCTGACCCACTTCAAGGGCCATGAGGGTGCCGGCTTCGGCGGCGCACTGAAGAACCTTGGCATGGGCTGCGGCTCCCGCGCCGGCAAGATGGAGCAGCACTCCGCCGGCAAGCCTTCCGTGCATGAGGACCGCTGCGTTGGCTGCGGTGCCTGCCAGAAGATTTGCGCCCACAGCGCCATCACCATCGCCGACCGCAAGGCTTCCATTGACCACAGCAAGTGCGTTGGCTGCGGCCGCTGCATCGGCGTTTGCCCCAAGGATGCCACCCATGCCGGTGAGGACGAGACCAACGAAATCCTCAACAAGAAGATTGCCGAGTATTCTCTGGCCGTGGTGAAGGACCGCCCCAACTTCCACATCTCTCTGGTGATGGACATCAGCCCCTGCTGTGACTGCCACGGCGAGAACGATCTGCCCATCCTGCCCGATGTGGGCATGTTTGCCTCCTTTGACCCCGTGGCCCTGGATCAGGCCTGTGCCGATGCCTGTCTGGCCCAGCCCCACATCCACGGCAGCAAGCTGGATGAGGTCCCCCATGTGTCCGATGACCCCTTCATCAATTCCCACCCCGACACCAACTGGCGCACCCAGCTGAGCCACGGCGAAAAGATTGGCCTTGGCACCCGCGAATACGAACTGATTGAAATGCGCTGATGTTCATCCCCCGACCGGTTTGGTTGGGGGATTTTTTGATGTTAAAAATCATTACTAAAAAACGTGATTTGTCACGAAAAATGGGAGTGACTATTGAAAAAACCTTTCATATAATGTAATATATCATTACAGAAAAACGTGACATGTCACGGAAAATGGGAGTGAGTAGATGGAAATCAGGCGTGATATATATCTTCAGCAGTTGATTGACCGTAAACATAACGGCATGATAAAAATTATTTCAGGGATCAGACGATGCGGAAAATCGTATCTGTTGTTTAATATTTTCAAAGCTCACTTGCTGGAAAGTGGTGTCCCGGCTGACCATATCATCGAGATTGCGCTGGATGGTATTGAAAACGAACATCTCCGTGACCCGAAGATATGCTGGAATTACATTTGTTCATCTGTCAAGGATGAAGGAATGTATTATGTGCTCCTCGATGAAGTGCAGTTTATGCTCCGCTTTGAGGAAGTACTTAACAGTCTTCTCCATCACGGCAATATAGATGTGTATGTAACAGGCAGTAATTCCCGTTTTCTCTCCAGCGATATCGTAACGGAGTTCCGCGGCCGAGGGGATGAAATCCGCGTACATCCGCTCTCCTTTGCAGAGTATTGGTCATCCTGTGATGGCGAATACGAAGATGTGCTGGATGACTATATGACCTATGGCGGCTTGCCGCAAGCGGCGTTGATGCGGACGGAGCGCCAAAAGTCCGAATATCTGAAGAACATATTTGCAAATGTCTATTTAAAGGATGTTATTGAGCGGAATCATTTACAGAATGCAGAGGAAATCGGCATATTGACGGATGTTCTGGCATCTGCTATCGGCTGTCCGACCAATCCGAATAAAATTGCCAATACCTTTCAAAGCCAGCGGAAGCTGTCGTATACCAACAAAACCATTGCCAATCATATTCAATATCTGGAGGAAGCATTCCTGATTTCTTCTGCATCACGGTATGATATCAAGGGAAGAAAATACATCGGCGCGAATCAGAAATACTATTTTACGGACATTGGTTTGCGCAATGCTCGTCTCAACTTCCGCCAGCATGAAGAAACGCATATCATGGAAAATATCATCTATAACGAACTGCGGATTCGCGGATACAATGTAGATGTGGGCATGGTAGAGGTTTATGAGCGGAATGAAGAAGGGGAAAGAAGCCGCAAGCAGTTGGAGGTCGACTTTGTTGTGAATCGCGGCAGCCGCCGGTACTATATCCAGTCTGCATGGGACCTAAGCAGCCGCGAAAAGCAGGAGCAGGAATATAAATCCCTGCGGAATATCCCGGATTCATTTCGTAAAATCATTATTATCAACGGCAGTAAAAGACCATGGGTTAATGAGGACGGTTTTGTGGTGATGGGACTGAAGCATTTCCTGCTGAATCAGGATATTTTGGATGCGTGATTTATTCATGATTCAAATGGAAAGCCCTCTTCCCTCCCCGCATTGCGCATCCCCTGAATTTATGATATCATAATCCCATCAATCGAACGTTGAAAGGGCAGTGAAAGCATGGGCATTGTTGTCATCGGTGCTGTTTTTGTGGATATCAAGGGCTACCCTCTGTCAACCTATATTCCGGCGGGCCGGAATGTGGGCCGGGTGGAGCATGTGTACGGCGGCGTCAGCCGGAATGTGGCGGAGGATATCGCCAATGTGGAGCTGCGGCCGACCTTCGTCAGTCTGGTGGATGAAACCGGCATCGGCGAGGATGTAAAGCGCCAGCTGCAGCGGCACAAGGTGAACACCGACTACATCCTGCAGACGCCGGACGGCATGGGCACATGGCTGGCCGTGTTCGGCAATGACAACGACGTGGTGGCTTCCATCTCCAAGCGCCCCGACCTGTCCCCCATCGGCGAGCTGCTGGACGAAAAGGGCGATGAAATCTTCGCCGATTGCGACAGTATCGTGATGGAAATCGACATGGACCCGGACATCATCAAGCGGGTGTACCGCTATGCCGAGAAGTACCACAAGGACCTGTACGCTGTGGTCTCCAACATGTCCATCGCCGTGGAGCGCCGCGATCTGCTGATGCAGTCCCACTGTCTGGTGTGCAATCAGCAGGAGGCCGGCATCTTCTTCCTGGAGGATTACGACAACAAATCCCCTCAGGAGATGCACGACATTCTGCTGGAGAAGGTGCGCATGTCCAACATCAGCCGCATGGTGGTCACCATGGGTGACATGGGCGCGGTGTATGCCGCCAAGGACGGCGAGCACGGCATCTGCCCGGCCATCCCTGTGGATGTCAAGGATACCACCGGCGCCGGTGATGCCTTCTTTGCCGGTGTGGCCATCGGCCTGACCTATGGCAAAACCCTGGGCAAAGCCTGTGAAATCGGCACCCGGTTGGCGGCTTCCGTCATCTGCACCAGTGAAAATGTTTGCCCCCGTTTCCTGCCCAGCGAATTCGGCATTGAGGGCAAGAACTGACAATACAATATGGAGGAATTCCCAATGGATACGAAGAAGATTTGCGCCATGGTTGACCATACCCTGCTCAAGCAGACTGCCACATGGGCAGATATCAAGGCTCTGTGTGATGATGCCATCGCCTACGGCACTGCCAGCGTGTGCATCCCGCCCTGCTATGTGAAGCAGGCCCATGATTATGTGGACGGCAAGATGGCCATCTGCACCGTTATCGGCTTCCCCAACGGCAGCAACACCACCGCCTGCAAGGAATTCGAGACGAAGGATTCCATCGCCAACGGCGCGGATGAAATCGACATGGTCATCAACATCGGCGAGCTGAAGGCCGGCAACAACGATTATGTGCTCAACGAAATCAAGACCCTCAAAAAGGCCTGCGGCGACAAAATCCTGAAGGTCATCATCGAGACCTGCCTGCTGACGGACGAAGAAAAGGTCACCATGTGCAAGCTGGTCACCGAGTCCGGCGCCGATTTCATCAAGACCTCTACCGGCTTCTCCACCGCCGGTGCCACCTTTGATGACATCAGGCTGTTCGCCGCCAATGTGGGCGAAGGCGTGCAGATGAAGGCCGCCGGCGGCATCGCCTCTCTGGATGATGCCGAGAAGTTTATCGGGCTGGGTGCCACCCGCCTTGGTACCAGCCGCATTGTGAACATCCTGAAAAAGGGCGGTCAGACCGACCCCAAGGACAAGTCTTATTGAGGTAAAAATTTAGGGGCTGTGCAAAAAATACTTTTCACAGCCTCTTAAAGGACCTCTTCCGCCCCTTCGGGGCACGCTAGATTGTCAATCAAGTGCAACATCAAA
>JAUNDF010000022.1:9272-29375 GCA_030526225.1 Clostridia bacterium | reverse complement strand
GTTGTAAATCAGGCCGGTGGGAGAAGCGTACAGGGGAGCCTGATAGATTTTGCCGTCGCCATAGGGTGCGCAGACATTGGAATCCAGCAGGCCGTCGCCCAGCTGCTCGGCCAGCTTGCCTTCGCCGTTGTAGCAGGGGCCTTCAAATACATCGGTGATGTCCATCAGACCCTGTTCGGCAATCATGCTCAGAATCACGCCGTATGCAGTGCCGTTGAGCACCAGAAAGTCAGGAACATTGCCGGCTGCCATCTGTGCGCTGACGGTATCGCCGATGGTGGGGCTGATCTGCATGTTGACCTTTACGCCGGGGTTGGCCGCCTCAAAGGATGCCACAACGGCATTCCATTGCTCTGCGCCGTAGCCGCCCTCGAATACGGCAATGTTCAGTTCCTGTGTTTCGTCTGCCACTGCCGCACCGGACAGCATGCTGATGCACAGCATCATGCAGAGAACCATTCGCAGCATCTTTTTCATTTGTGTACCTCCGTTGCGCGAATCACGCGACTTATTTGATAATTGCATTATAGACACTTTGCCGGGAAATCAAAATGCACATTATTGACCTTCCGCCAAACAATATTGACTTTTTCACGGACGAACTTGGAATTCTGCGCAGCAGTCATTGCCTGATGTAAAAATATCGTGTAAAATAATGCCAATTCAAGCTGTCATGTGATGCCGAGAACCATCTGCTGTTATTTGCGCTTGACAGACATGACATATCATTCGGTCCGTCAATAATCAATATCCGGGGGCAATTTATATGAAACGGAATATCCTCATCCGTATCCTTCGCCGGTTTCGTATTCAGACAAGGCTGTTGTTTGCCATCCTTGCCTGCTCGCTGATTCCGGTGCTTGTATTCGGCCTGTATGCCAGCAATGTTTACACAACAACCATCCGCGAAAAGGTGCAGGAGCATACGTTCCAATCCCTGCGGCTGATGACTCGGAACCTGTAGACAGCCCTTGTTCCCTACGGCACATACCTGAATGCACTCAGCCTGTCAGACGAACTGAATGCGCTGTTTGATGCCTATGATGCCGGGCAGACATACGCAGGGCCCTTGGGCACGTTCATCCGGAAGGGTCTGAAAACCTTTGGCGCATAGAAGCATCTGCGCGATGTGCAGGTATATGACGCACACGGCTCGCTGATTGGATCAGCCGGCTACGAAAGCACCTTTGATATTCTGCCCCGGGATGTGCTGGAGCAATTCAACACAGGCACGGCCGGCGGCTATCTGCGCGTAAATCCCAACGGCGGCCTGATTCTGGGCCGCAAGCTGTTCCGCTTTGCCCCCACGCTGTCGGAAAAGGGCTACATCATGATCTGCCTCAGCCCCCAGCTGCTGCGCGGCGAAATTCTGGCGGATATTTCCTTCGGCAGCGGCGCCATCACCTTCTTTTCTTCTGCCGACGGCGCACTGTTTTTTCCGGATGATGCGGCCGAAAACGAAACCCTCGCCGGCGAAGCAGCGCAGCTGACTGACGGCTCCGAGCGCACCTTCTCCCTGAACAGCCGCCAATATCTTTTGACCAGCTGTGTCAGCGATGTGTACGGCTTTCGCTTTTTTGTCGCCATCCCCTATTCGGAAATCTACGGCAGGATGCAGGGTGTGCTGAAGACACTGATACTGGTGGCGGCCGGTCTGTTTGTCATCAGTTTTCTTGCCATGCTGCTTGTTTACGCCTCCATTATGCAGCCCATCCAGCAAATGATGAAGCACTGCGGCAGAAACCTTTCTGCCCTGTCCCAGCCCCTGAGCGACCACAGCCCCGATGAGCTGGGCGTGCTTGCCCGAACCTTGGATAACCTGATTGCCCGGCTTTGCGACATGGCAGAGCAGCAGAAGAAAAACGAGGAACGCAAGCGGGAGCTGGAGCTTTCCGCTCTGCAGTATCAGATTAACCCGCATTTTTTGTTCAACACGCTGAACACCTTCAAATGGATTGCCGACCTCAATGGTGTGCCTGCACTTCACGATGGCATTTCATCCCTGTGCACACTGCTGAAAAGCACCCTGCTGGGCAAAAAGGATATGCATCCGCTGTCTGAATAGATGCAGGACCTGGCCTGCTACGGCTCCATCCAGAAGCTGCGGTACGGCGACGGCTTTGATTTGATATTCCATGTGGATGACAGCGCCAATGCTGTGCCCGTGCCCCGCTTTATTCTGCAGCCTCTGGTGGAAAACGCCATCATTCACGGCATGCCCGATAACGGGCGCATCATGACCATCACGGTCAGTGCGCGCTGTGAGGGCCCCTGTCTTCATCTGACAGTAGCTGATGACGGCACCGGCCTTCGTGAAGAAAAGGATGCAGGCGGCAAGTCCTCCGGCATCGGGCTTTCCAATGTGGCCGAGCGCATCCGGCTGCATTACGGGTCCTCCTACGGTGTATCTCTTTCCGGAGCGCCGGACAAGGGAACCGTTTGCGAAATCATCATTCCGCTGCAAAAGGAGGTGGAATAATGTACAAGCTGCTTTTGGTTGATGATGAGCCTGTCATCCGGATGACCTTCCGCAATCTGCTGCCCTGGGCTGACACGCCATGGGCCATTGCCGGCATGGTTGCCAACGGTGAAGAGGCGCTGACTTTTCTGGAAAGCACCCCGGTGGACATCGTCATCACGGATATGAAAATGCCCCAAATGGACGGCCTTGAGCTGATCCGGCATCTGAAAAAAGGCGGGTTTCAGGGGGCCATCCTTGTCCTCAGCAATTATTCCGATTTTTCCCTGGTCCGTCAGGCCATGCAGTTAGGGGCGAGGGATTATCTGCTGAAGACGGACATGGAAGAGGATTCCATGCGTGAAGCCCTTGAGCAGCTCTCTGCCAACCTGACAAGCTGCACAGATGCCCGGCACATCGGCACATCAATGACCGATGATTACAGAAGAACGCTGCTGAGAGACTTTCTGCTGGGCTACACACTGACAGAAGAAAACTGCAAAGACCCGGCCATCATGCTGCCCCACACACCTTACCGGCTGATGAATGTGGTTATCAACGCCGAGCAGCGCGCCGCGGCACGCAAGAGCATCCGCAACATATTGCTGGCAAACCTGAATGAGCAGGCGGATGTGCTGTGCCTGAATGAGCAATAGCATCTCTGCCTGGTCCCTGTATCATTCGCGCAGGATGCTTCCATGCTGCAGCGGCGGGGCATCCAGATGGTGCGTCAGCTGAAGACATACCTGAACTGCAGCGCCGGCATTCTTGTTTCACAGCCGTTTTCTTCCATGGAGGGTCTGCTTGAGCAGCTGCGCATTTGCAGACAGGATGCACAGGACTTCTTCTATCAATCAGCACAATCGGCGCAGTGCTGTACTGTTGCCGACGGCAGTCCGTTCAGTCAGGAGGTCCCTTCCCCTCCACCCGAAACAGCCGCTGTTCAGCTGGCAGATGCCTTCGCAAAAAATCCGGAAAGCGCGGATATCTGGGTGCAAAGCCTGATTCAGCGCTGCAGGGAAAGCAGAACCGCTCCCCAATCATTGAAGCATTACATTTTTCTGCTGCTCCAGCGCCTGATTATCAATCAGCCAAATGTCTCCGAAAGCATTACCTTTGCCAGCCATGTGCAGGTGTTTGCGTGCACCTCTTCTCAGCAGCTGTGCTCCCTGCTGCACAGCCTGCTGCCGTCTCTGCTGCAGCTGCCGGACACGGCTGATGATGGAAAAAACGCCGATGTCAGAACGGTGATTCTGTACCTGCAGCAGCACTACGCAGACCGCATCACCCTGGAAATGCTCGCCGGCATGATTAATCTGGACAAAAGCTACCTGTGCCGGCTGTTCAAGCGGGAAACCGGCGAGAGCATTCTGCAGTTTCTCACGCGTATCCGTCTGGAAAAAGCAGCCTCCCTGCTGCGCAAGGGCAGTGCCTCTGCGAAGGACATCTCCTCTCTGGTCGAGTTTGACGATCCCTTCTATTTCAACCGCCTTTTCAAAAAGCAGTATGGCATGACCCCGGGAGAATACAGGGAGAGGAAAAGTGATTGATGATGGAGGACAGTTGCGCGGGCTGCGTTGGATGAGTATTAACAACATTTCCAGATACAATGTTATCAAAGGCAAACAAACAAAAGACCATTGAAATCTGATACGATCAGGCGTCAACGGTCTTTTTCATTTGTTCCTATGTAAATTACTGAAAGCGGTTTTGATGCAGCAATTCTTTCAGAACAGCAAATCGAAATTATCCTCAAATATTTGCCGTACGCCCTGAATGTGCTTGACGATGGCTTTGGCTGCTGTTTCGCCGTCGCCGGAACGGGCTGCCTCAAGAATGGCCAGATGTTCCTGGTAGCCATTGTCGGTTCTGCCGGGAATCAGAACGGTTTTGCTGTTGTATTTTCTCATCTGGTTCTTCAGGTTGACAATCAGCTGCGCCAGGGAACGGTTCGGGCATACATCATAGAAAACAGAATGGAAGGCCCGGTTGCCGGATGAATAATCTGACAGGCGGCCTTCTGTTTTTGCCTGCAGCATCTATGCTGTAATTCTATCCAGCTTTTCGAAATCATCTGCTGTCATGGCGGGCACGGCAAGCTTCATCAGCCGTTCCTCAAGCACTTCGCGGATTTCCAGATACTCGAGCACTTCTGTTTTGGAATAAGAGCGAACCTTGGCGCCCTTGTTTGGTTCGATAACGACCAGGCCGTCGTTTTCCAGCATAAGCAGTGCTTTTTTGATGGTATTGCGGCTGACGGAATATGTTGTTGCCAAATCGGCTTCGGGAAGACTTTCGGAAGGCGCATAACCACTATGCAGTATTTTATGTTTCAAGTCCTGATAGACCTGTGTTGTTTGTGTAGCGGCCATATGGATAATCTCCTTTCACTGAACAAAGGAGACAGCAAGTCCTGTCTCTCAGAAAAAAGAAAGGAAAATTCAATTATTGCTGAAAGCTTCCTTGGTCTTCTCTGCTTGTGGTTATGATATCATTAGTAAGAAAAAAAGTCAACATTGTCCTCGAATCAAATTAAACGAGATTGTTGAACAATTTTGTAAAAAATTTATGCAAAACGATATTGACAACCGTTTTTGTTTATGCTATCTTTTAGTCACAACAACGCGCAAAGGTAAAATTTGTCCAGAAAGTGTTTTATTTTTGCAATGTGAGAGGAGTAAAACCATGGCAGACATGAAGGAACTGATTCTCGGCGGTTATGATATGCATGTGCATTCTGCACCCGATGTTCTTCCCCGCAAGATGGATGACATTGAAATGGCCGAGCGGATTAAGCAGAGCGGCATGGCCGGCTACATTATCAAAAGCCATTACTTCTGCACCAGCGAACGTGCAGAGCTGATTAACAAGATGTTCCCTGATTGCAATGCAATCGGTGCCATCACCCTGAATTCCAGCGTGGGCGGCATTAATCCTTCCGCTGTGGAAATGGCCGCAAGAAGCGGTGCCAAGCTGGTTTGGTTCCCCACCTGCGATTCTGCGCACGAGCGCGCCTATGTTCTCTCCGGCAAATACAAGAAGCAGCCCTACTGGGCAACCATCGTACAGGAGATGGCCGCTGCCGGCAATGCCGCTCCTACCGTTACCGTACTGGATGAAAAAGGCGGCCTGACCGAAGAAGCCTACACGGTGCTGAAGGTGATTGCCAAGTACGATATGATTCTTGCAACCGGCCATATGAGTCATGAAGAAGCCTTTGCCCTGTGCGGCGAGGCAAGCAAAATGGGCGTAAAGAACATCCTGGTAACGCATGCTGATTTCCCCACCACCTTCTACACGGTTGAGGAACAGAAGAAGTTCCTGGATATGGGCGCCTACATCGAGCACTGCTACACCACCTGGGCCACCGGCAAGTGCCCCATCGAAACCACCATGGAACAGATTAAGGCAATCGGCCCCGACCATATTGTTCTGGCAACCGACCTTGGCCAGAAGACCGCCATCTACCCCGATGAAGGCATGCTGGCTTATGCGGAAAAGCTGTACGAAGCAGGCTACTCCGTTGAGGAAGTCCGCAAGACAACCGTTTATAATCCCAAGAAGCTTCTTGGTCTGGAATGATATAAGATTTGGAGGAATGAGCGATGATTGAAGGCAAGAAGGTACTGGTGGTCAGCGCACATGCTGCAGACTATGTGTGGCGTGCAGGCGGTGTAATTGCCAAGTACATTAAACACGGCGCTGATGTGCATGTGGTGGTGCTCAGCTTTGGCATTCGCGGCGAAAGCAACGACCTGTGGAAGAAGGAAGGCGCAACCGCCGAAAGCGTTAAGGCAGAACGTCTGGCAGAAACAACTGCAGCAGCCGAAATCCTGGGCATCAAGAACATTGAGTTCTGGGATCTGCCCGATTATCCCATGGCTCCCGCGCTGGATGAGAATGTTCGCGAGCGCCTGATTCGCAAGATTCGCGAAGTACGCCCCGACATCATCCTGACCCACGATAAGATGGGCGAGGATGTGCTGAACCCCGACCACAACGCCGTAAGCCGCTTTGTGTTTGAGTGCAGCATTCAGTCCAACTCCAACGGTGTTCGCATTGAAGGCACCAAGACGACCAAGCAGATGCGCCTGTTTGGCTTTGAGCCCCATCAGACAGAGCTGAGCAAATTCGTGCCCGGTGAACTGGTTGATATTTCCGAGGTGTATGAACAGAAGGTGGCAGCCATGAAGTGCTTCAAGGCTCAGAATCATCTGATTGAATACTACACCGAGCGCGCCTTCCTGCGCGGCAATCACCTGCGCCGCATTTCCGGTAATCAGACCTACAAGTACGGTGAGTGCTTCTCCAACTTCTTCCCGGTTGCCGGCGAAGAGCTGGTATAAAATCTTACAAAACGGAGTTCACCCTGAACGTGTGTTTCAGGTGAAAAAATAGAAAAGGAGAATTTTGTCATGAAAAAGTTCTTTGCTGCCCTGCTGGCTATTGCCATGCTGCTGTCCTCCGTTGCCTTTGCCGAGGTTGATGCTTACAGCGTTTCCGGCGACCTGGTGCTCGGCACTGCTTCCTCCACCGGTACTTTCTACTATGTTGGCGCCGCCATCGGCAATGCTGTTTCTGAAGCAGGCAAGCTGAAGGTTTGGGTGCAGGCAACTGCCGGCTCCGGTGAAAACGTACAGCTGGTACAGTCCGGCGACATTCAGATTGGCATGGGCAACAGTGACGCCCTGTATGGCGCATACACCGGCACCATGACCTATGCAAACGACGGCGCTCAGGACATTCAGGAAGTTGCCGCGCTGTATCAGTCCCAGCTGCATGTGTTCGTTAATGCCAACAGCGGCATCAATGACATCTCCGAGCTGAAGGGCAAGAAGGTTTGCGTAGGCTCTCAGGGCACCAGCTATCTGTTCATCGACGAAGCAATCCTGGCTGCCTATGGCATCACCCTGGATGACATCACTCCCTTCTACATGAACTATGCCGAGGCTGCAGAAGCACTGGCCAACGGCGACATTGACGCTGCCTTCCAGACCGGCGGCTATCCCATTGCCGGCATTCAGCAGTATGCCGCTACCACCAGCTTCCGTATGCTGCCCGTCAGCGAAGAAGTTTGCGATGCGATCATTGCCGAGTATCCCTTTGCCATCAAGAGCGAGATTCCTGCCGGCACCTATGAGAATCAGGCAAACGAAGATTCTGTGATGACCCTGTCCTATCTGACCTGCCTGTTCTGCTCCTCCAATGTGGATGACGATCAGATCTACGCTTTCTGCAAGCTGATGATGGAAACCCTGCCCACCTACATTGATACCAACGCCGCTACCCGCCAGATTTCCACCGAGACTATCGCAACGCCCATCATTCCCTTCAACCCCGGTGCAGAGCGTTACTATCGTGAAATCGGTCTGATTACTGATTGATTGCATTCAAATAACTGAATCTGATGCTGAAACGGGGGACTCGAGCAATCGGGTCTCCCATCATTAAAAACGGAGGAACAGAGAATGAGCGAAACCGAAGCCAGAATCCATGGCAGCGGTACGGAGAAGGCCGCCTACGTGCTTTCCGTTGTGGTAGCAGTAGTGCTTTGCCTGTTCCATCTGCTGGCAGCCTCGCCTGTGCTGACGCTGAACAACACCACCCAGGCGATTGTGCATGGCTCCCTGATTATTGCATTCTTCCTGCTTGTAAAGCCCCTGAAATTCAAGGGAAAGCATGTGAAGGCCAAGTCGACCCTCTCCCGTGTCGTGGATGTTGTTCTGATTGTATTAACCATCCTGGTCGCATTGGAAGCATACAAAATGCGCAATACCAATTCGGCAAAGGTTTCGGATTATCAGTACCTGATTTGCCAGATTTTCATTGCCGTTGCAGTGATTATTGCCTACAGGGCACTGGGTCCCGTGCTTCCTACTCTGGCACTTGTTTTCTTCATCTATACACTGGTCGGCAAGTACCTGCCGGAGCCCTTCCGGACTGCGCCGGTTAAGATGAACAACTTTGCCAAGTATCTGGTCGTCGGTGACGAAGGCTTGTTTGGCAGTGCTTTGAGTACGGCGGCCAATTTCATATTCTTGTTCGTCATTTTCGGCTCCATGCTCAATTTCATCGGTGCCGGCGAATTCTTTGTGGATATCTCCTTCGCAGCCTTTGGCCGTGTATGCGGCGGTCCTGCTCAGGCTGCTGTGTATTCCAGCATGCTGATGGGCATGGTAAACGGCTCCGGTGCTGCTAACGTAGTAACGACCGGTACCTTTACCATACCGCTGATGAAGAAAACCGGTTTTGACAAAGACACAGCCGGTGCGGTAGAAGCCGTTGCATCCAATGGCGGTCAGATTATGCCCCCGGTTATGGGTGCCGTTGCATTCCTGATGGCACAGGCAACCAATCTGCCCTACACCACCATCTGTCTGGCTGCACTCCTGCCCGCAGTGCTGTATTACCTTACGCTCTCTGTTTCCATTTTCTCTTATGCTCATAAGAACCATATCCCGGTTCAGGAGCCTGACCCCAATGCAAAAACAGTCGGTCAGATTTTCAAGGAAGGCTGGTATTACTTCAGCCCCATCGTGGTCCTGATTGTGTTGATGGTCATTGGCCTGTCCACCCAGCGCGCTGCACTGATTACCATCGGCCTGTGCGTTGTCATCGGCCTGATGAAGGACCCGAAGAAGTTCACGCCCAAGAATCTGATGAATCTGTGCATTTCCTCTGCAAAGAGCATCATGAGCGTGTCCATCGCCTGCATGATTGCCGGCGTGATTGTTGGCGCCATCAATAAGACCGGTCTGGGCCTGAGCATCTCCGGCCTGATTACCACCATTTCCGGCGGCAACATCTTCTTCATGGGCTTGCTGACTGCATTTGTGTGCATCATTCTGGGCATGGGCCTGCCTACCTCCGCCTGCTACATCGTGCTGAGCGTGCTGGTAGCACCTGCCATGATCAGCCTTGGCGTGGCAACCATTTCCGCGCATATGTTTGTGCTGTACTACGGTGTGGTGGCTGCCATTACTCCGCCTGTTGCACTTGCGGTTTTTGCCGCCATCGGCATATCGGGCGGCGACATGTGGAAAACCGGTTTCCAGGCGATCAAGCTGGCAATCTCCGGTTTTGTAATTCCTTTCGTATTCCTGTATAACACTGAACTGCTTTGCTATGATGTGGCTGCCAACACCTTCGGCTTCAGCCCCATGGTTATCTTCTGTCTGGTAACCGCTGCCATTGGCTGTGCCGGTATGGCCTTTGGTCTGTTCGGCTGGTTCAAGCGTGACCTGAAGATATGGGAGCGGGCAGCACTGGTTGCCGGCGGTGTGATGCTGCTGGTGAAGGAGCCCCTCCTTCTGAACGCTGCAGGTCTGCTGATTGTCGGCGGCATTCTCGTTTTGGCTGCAAAAACAGTAAAGAAAGAGGTTCTGACGAAATGATTAATGCATGTGCTCCGCTGCTGAGTGCGGATATTATTGAACGGGCCAAGAAACTGAATGTACCGCTGCTGCTGGACGGTGTGAAGGCTGCCAAGCTGGACATTCTCAACGACGGCTGCATGGACATGGCTGTTATGCCTGTTGAACGCGGCATGACCGTTGTCGGTACCGCCTTGACAGTTGAGACGGACAATGGCGACAATTTCCCCATCCATGTGGCCAGCTACAGTTTTCAGGCTGAAGGCTATGTCATGGTCATCGATGGCAAGGGCTATGAAGGCCGCGCTTACTTCGGCGATCTGATTATGGGCGCCTGTCAGGCTGTTGGCTTTGAGGGCATGGTCATCGATGGCTGCACCCGCGACCGTGACGGCAACATTGACCTGAACTTCCCCGTATACAGCAAGGGCTTTATGCCCCGGGGCCCCATCAAGAAGAACGAAGGCAACATCAACACGCCTATCATGTGCGCCGGCGTAAAGGTCAATCCCGGTGATTTGGTGGTTGGCGATTCCGATGGTGTTTGCGTAATTCCCGTCGAACATATTGAGACCGTTCTGGCCGAGGCCGAGAAGAAGCTTGCCTACGAGAACAAGCGCAATGAAACCATTGCCGCCTATCGCAAGGCAAAAGCAGAAGGCGGAGAACTGCCGCAGCTCGCTCCCCAGTGGGTGCTGGATATGATGAAATAATCTGCAGGATTCTTCCGGGCAGGTGCATGCTTTTCCGGCATGTGCCTGCCTTCTTTTCTGTAAGGAGGAGCGCTTATGTTCGAGAGCTTTCTGACAGCGGTTAACGCGGTAATCCCATTCCTGTGCTATCTGGCTTTGGGCTATGGCACTGCCGCTGCCGGTGTTGTGGACAAGCAGTTTCTGGACCGGCTGACGAAGCTTGTGTTTACCATCATGTTCCCGTTTATGACCTTCAACAGCGTTTATAGCGCGACACCTGATAATCTGCCTTCAACAACGCTGCTCGTTTTCTGTGCAGCAGCCATCCTGATTGTTGAGGGGATTCTGCTGTTGATTGTACCCCGGCTTGTAAAAGAAAATCCCCGGCGCGGTGTGATTATCCAGGCAATCTTCAGGTCGAACTTTGTGCTGTTCGGCATCCCGCTGACAACCACCATCTACGGCAGTGAAAAGGCAGCGGTGGCAGGTATGCTGATTATGGTGGTAATTACCATCTACAACATCACCTCTGTTCTGATTCTTGAAATGTTCAACGGCAGCAGTCAAAAAATCGAATTCAAGTCACTGCTGATCAAGCTGATGAAAAACCCGATGCTGCAGGGCTGCTTCTTCGGCATTGTTTTCTTTGCGCTTGGCATCCATTTGCCTAAAAGCATTGAAACACCTATAAAAGCATTTGCAAACATGTCTTCGCCTCTTGCTTTGTTTGCACTGGGCGGGACACTGCAATTCAATGCAATCGGCAAAAACCTGAAATACATTGTGCCCACACTGAGCATCAAGCTGCTGATATTGCCGCTGATTCTTGTAACCATCGGATATATTCTTGGCCTCCGCGGTGTTGAACTGTTTCTGGTTCTGGTCGTGTTCGGCACCCCTGTTGCGTCCGGCTCCTATCCCATGGCCAAAAACATGGGCGGCGACGGAGAGCTTGCGGGACAGTTTGTGTTTATCAGCACGGTGGTCAGCGTATTGACCATCTTCGTTTGGATTTTCTCCCTTGCGCAGATGGGATTGCTGGCAGTGTGAAAATCAGCCCGGCAAACAGATTCAGGACGGCAAATACACACCCACGCCAGCGGAATCATCCGCCGGCGTTTTTCTTTCCCTTGCCCCATCCCCAAATAGCACTATAATAAACAAGAACATTTGTTCTCTTTTTAAGAACGCTATTCGGGGGGTGTTGTTGATGCTGGCATTGGATTTTCTGGCGGAAGGCGTTGTGATTAACAAGAAGCTCCTCACTGCGCGGATGAAGGAAGACCGCTGCAGAGAGACTGCGGAGAGGATTGCCGCATCCATCAAACGCTGCGGTGTCCAGAGGACTTTGGATGTGTCTGTTCAAGAAACAGCCATTCTCAGCTATGTAGAAGCATCCGACGAGGCCAATCGACTGGAAAACGAGCGGACGCGGATTCTGAACAAGATTGATGATATGCTGGGCAGGCTGAACACGAACCACGGCGCCGCCATTCTGCGGAAGCATTATCTGGAAGGGCGCACCATCACCGACATCGCCCGGGAGGAATTCATCGCCCGGCAGTTTGTCTACACCCTGAAGGACAGAGCACTTGCAGAACTGAACCGGCTGCTGGAGGTTGAAATTGGTGACAGAATCAGACAGGAAGCGACAGCCGGTGACATGAATTGACAGAAAACTTGTGCTATACTGTATGATGCAGAGGATGGGTAAAGGAGTCTGACGAAATCAGGCTCCTTTTTCTTATGCTTTTTTCGGCTGATAAGACCGCAGGCCAGCTGTCCTCGTAGCTGATGACAACGCCGGACAAACGACTGACAGCAGCCGACACTCCCTGACGAATCATTACGTTGATGGCACGCTCTTGACATGATATACTGTATTATGTAAAAGTGGATAAAAACCATGCAGCGCCTGCGGAATCATCCGTTGGCGTTTTTGTTTGCCCTTTTGAAAGGAGGTGGTGCCCTTGATTGTGCACCTGTGATTCCCGTTTTTTCCCTATGGCAGATGGCAATTGCTGTCTGCCTATTATTTTACCCTGCAAACGCAGGAGAAAGAATGAGGTAACCATATGAAAACATTCAACAACATCCACATCATCGGCCTGGACAACGGCTATGGCAACATCAAGACGGCCAACGGCATCTTCCCGGCCAGCGTGGTCTGCTATGACGCAGAACCCGCCCATGCCCACGACCTGCTCATTTACGATGGCAAGTACTATGTCATCGGCGCAGGCCACCGGGAATTCACCCTGGACAAGGTGAGCAATCTGGACCACTACATCCTGACCCTGGCCGGCATCGGGCAGGAGCTGTGGCACAACCGCATGACCACGGCGGCGGTGCATCTGGCGGTGGGCCTGCCCCTGACCTGGGTGGACAATCAGCGGGAAGCCTTTCGGGCGTATCTGTGGCAAAACCGCCATGTGGACTTCGTCTGGCGGGGCATCGACTACCATATCGATATTGTGGGCGTTGATGTGTACGCCCAGGGCTACTCCGCCGTCATCCCCGAGCTGAAGAAGTTCACCGGAGCCAACATGCTCTGCGACATCGGCAACGGCACCATGATTGTCATGAGCATCAACGACCGCAAGCCCGTGCCGGACCAGTGCTACACGGAGAAGTACGGCACTCATCAGTGCGTGCTGCGGGCTCGTGAAGCCCTGACCCGTCTGTGCGGCCGCACGGTGCCCGATGTGGCCATTGAGCAGGTGATGCGCGAGGGCACCGCGGATATCGACCCGGAGTATGTGCGGGTGATTCGTGATGCTGCCGCGGCCTATGTGGCAGAAATCATGCGCAAGCTCCGCGAGCACGAATACGATCCCAAGACCATGCGCCTGTGGATTGTGGGCGGTGGCGGGTGTCTGATTCGCAATTTCGGGCAGTATGATGCCAATCGGGTGACCATCATCAGCGACATTCACGCCTCTGCCAAGGGCTATGAGTATCTTGCAGAACGGCGGCTGAAGCGTGAGGCGAAGGCGCAGTGAAGGAGATTTTTCGCACAACCCTTCGGCTGTATGCAGACAAGCCTGAGCATCAGGCAGCGCTGACTCTTCTGTATCAGGCGCGGGATGAGCAGCATATCAAACTGACCGAGGCCATCGTTCATGCGGTCAATGGCTACTACGGTCATCAGCGGGAAGCCCCCTGCTTTGATGAGCATCAGAAGGATGCCATCCGAGCCATTGTCCGGGAGGAATTGTCCTCCTCCGCACTCGCAACGCTGATGCAGGCAATGAGGCAGGCAAAACCGTCCGAGCCCGTCGCAGATGATGCGCCGGATGACGAGGACATCGACACGCTGCTGGACATGATGGGCAGCTGACCGGCCGGTGCGAATCCGCACCAAATCCGGCTCCGATGGTGCGAGACGGTCGGCGAGATGGCATCAATTTGCACCAAAGGAGCACCGCATCAACAGGGTCGTACCGAAGGGCGTGGCCCTGTTGTATTCCCCGGAAGTCCAGAGGGCCGCAGCCCTTTGGCCCAGTGAAGTGTTGAAAGCGAAGTGGCCCGGAGGGATTCGACACTTTGTACTGGGTATTGCCTGCCGAAAAACACAGGCTCCCTGCGGGGAGGCTACCAACCAAAAAGAAAGGAGGCATGTCCATGCCTGAAAAGAAGCGTGTTTCCCGGCACAACGGTCGAGCCGGAAAGCACGGCGTTTACAACCCCAAGCACAACGACCGCAACTTCGATGTAGCCAACGCCGAGAACATCGACCAAGCCCGAACTCAGCACAACCTCTACTGGGATTGCCGGAACGGTCTGCGCACCCATGAGGAGCAGATGAGCGGCCTGTATCCCACCTTCAATCAGCACGAACACGATGAGTATGAACGCCGCTATGGTGATTACATCGCCGGACAGCATCAGCGCAACAAGAAATCCGGCCACATGAAGCGCAACCGCACGGTGGACGATTTGCTGAAGGACAAGCGATTCTGCCCCGAGGAGACCGTGTACCAAATCGGCAAGGAGGGCGATTGTCCTCCGCCGGAGGTGCTGACAGCCATCGTGACCGAGTTCTTCGACACGCTGGAACAGAAATATGGCAGCCATGTCCATGTACTGGACTGGGCACTGCATTTGGACGAAACCTCACCGCATATCCATGCAAGGCAGGTTTTCGACATCACCAACCGCTACGGCGAGGTGGAGCCGAAGCAGGAGAAGGCGCTGGAGCAGCTGGGGATTCCCTTGCCGTATCCCAATCAGAAGCCGGGCCGGGACAATCATCGGAAGAAGACCTTCGACAACATCTGCCGGGAGCTGCTCCTTGACATCTGTCAAGCCCACGGGGTGGAAGTCGAGCGCGAGGCCATCTACGGCGGTCGGGAGTATCTGGAGAAGAACGATTACATCATCGAAAAGCAGAAGGCAATGATTGAAGCACAAAAGGCTGAAATCGAAGCCAAGGACGCTGCCCTGGCTGAGAAAGAAGCCGAGCTGGATGCAAAGCTCCTGCGGCTGGAGGATGTTGACACTCTGCTGGATGAGGTCACTTCGGAGTGCTACGACAAGGCCGTTGAGGATGTCAGCAAGATCGTGCATGAAGTGACTGCCCGTCAAATCGACCTTCGGTTCGAGAACGCCATCTATGCTGCCGGCAGTGATGCCCCGCCTACCGTCAGGGGAACGATTCTGCAATGGCTTGGCAAAACAAAGGAAGATTTGTTCAGCGCCTTGCTCTCCATGGCCGAAGATGTGCGGATTCGCCTGATGTCTCCCATCCGCAAAGACGATACCAAGTTCAAGATTACCGAGGCTGTTCGCCCTGCGGTGGTTGAAAAACTGAAGCCGAAGCTGCACACCGGCAAACGGCATGCATATGAACGATGATGCAAATCATGGGTGGGTCGCCCGTCCCACCCATAGTCTTTGAAGCCAAGGGAGGGAAGCACAGACAGTACGAACGGCAAACCAATTCACTGACAATTGAATATTTTATGAAAGAACGGCACGCTGGTGCCGATGATTGTATCAGGGCGCTGCCGCGCAGCGTCTTCGGCCTCCGAGAAACCCGTATAGATGAAGGGTTCAAGGCCATAACTTAATCAATTTCATTCCCTTTTGACACAGTGTGTCAGCGGGTGTGTCAGGCAGTGTGTCGGTCAAACCCTTATGAGAGAAGGGTTTCCGGCTTTTGACACACTTGACACACTAAAATATAAAGAGTTTGAAATAGTAAAAACATAGGAGCAGAAAGAAAAAAGTTTTCAAACCGTGTGTGCCGGTGTGTCAGTGTGTCAGACACCGCACCGGCCTCTCTCTGCTCTAATCTCTGGAGGTGAATATTGATGGCAAATATCAAGAACAACGAAAACGAAATGAAGTATTATGACATCCCCGTATGGCGCCGGTATACGCTGACCATCGAGGAAGCAGCACGGTACTACCACATCGGCGAAGGAAAACTGCGCATGCTCATTGACCAGCATCCGCATGAGGATTTCTATGTGATGAACGGCAACCGGGCATTGATTAAGCGCGAAAAGTTCGAGCGGTACCTGGATCAGGCCACCGCTGTCTGATTTGTAAAACCATCATGGCAAAACTGCCGTTTTCCCATGACATAGCTATACGGAGAGTCAGATTTGTGATACAATGAAATCGCAAGTCTGGCTCTCCTTCTTTTGAAAGGAGAGATTCCATGAGCGAAAAAAGACGAGACAGCCGTAACCGGATTCTGCACGATGGCGAATATCAGCGAGCCGATGGGCGGTATCGTTACCGTTATATCGACGAGGACGGCAAAGAAAAGAATGTGTACAGCTGGCGGCTGGACAAGAACGATCCCATGCCCAAGGGCAAAAAACGTGAGCCCTCTCTGCGGGAGAAGGAAAAGCAGATTCAGGCAGACCTCTTTGACCACATTGTGACCCACGGCGGGAATTACACGGTGGTGGAGCTGGTTGAGAAATATGTATCCCTGAAAACCGGCGTAACCCACAACACCCGCGCCGGTTATCGAACGGTCATCAGCCTCCTGAACAAAGACCCCTTCGGCAGCCTGCGTATCGACAAGGTACGCCTGTCTGATGCAAAGGCGTGGCTGATTAAGCTCCAACAGGTGGATGGTCGGGGCTACAGCTCCATTCACTCCATCAGAGGTGTGCTGCGTCCGGCCTTTCAGATGGCGGTGGATGATGACCTGATTCGCAAGAATCCCTTTGGCTTCGAGCTGGCCTCTGTGATTGTGAATGATTCCGTTACCCGGGAGGCCATCACCCGAAAGCAGGAACGGGAGCTGCTGCGGTTCATCCAGGAGGACAAGCATTTCTGCCGGTACTACGATGGCATCTACATCCTTTTCCACACGGGGCTGCGCATTTCCGAATTCTGTGGATTGACCATGGCTGATATCGAGTTCGACCAGATGCGCATCAAGGTTGATCATCAGCTGCAGCGGACATCACAGATGGAATATGTGATTCAATCGCCCAAGACGGAAAGCGGTGTCCGCTATATCCCCATGACAGAGGAAGTAGCTGCCTGTTTCCGCCGCATCCTTGCCAATCGTGTGAAGCCGAAGGTGGAGCCCATGGTGGATGGATATATCGGCTTCCTGTTTCTGGACAAAAACGAGAAGCCCATGGTTGCCCTGCACTGGGAAAAGTACATCCAGCACATTGTAGACAAGTACAACAGGATTTACCGCATCCAGATGCCCAAGGTGACCCCGCATGTATGCCGCCACACCTTCTGCTCCAACATGGCGAAATCCGGCATGAACCCCAAAACGCTGCAGTACATCATGGGCCATGCCGACATCGGCGTCACGATGAATGTTTACACCCATGTGCATTTCGATGATGTGAAGGACGAGCTTCAGCGTTTGGCTCAGGGCTGAAAACCCCATTGGTAAACACACGAAATTTACCAACGATTTTACCAATTTTGCGGAGAAAAGCATGAGAAAATCCGGGAAGATTTGAGAAGATATCCCGCAGACGAAGAAATGCAAAAATGCCGCAATCCCGGAAATATCGGGCATTTGAGAAGAAACACAGCACTTATACGGAGAGAAAAGACGATGAAGAAAATCCTGTTCATTTGCCACGGCAATATTTGCCGCAGCCCAATGGCTTAGTTTGTTTTCAAGGACATGGTGCAAAAGCGGGGGCTGGAGAAGGCGTTTTACGCGGAGTCGGCGGCCACCAGCACCGAGGAGATTTGGAACGGCATCGGCAATCCGGTGTATCCCCCGGCGAGGGATGAATTGCGCCGCCACGGCATCCGCTGCGAAGGCAAGCGGGCCCGGCAGGTGACGGCTGCGGATTACGAGGACTTTGACCTGCTGCTGTGCGCGGAAAGCTGGAACATCCGCAACCTCAGGCGCATCATCCCCAGCGACCCAGAGGGCAAAATCCACCGCATGCTGGATTTTTCAGACCGCCCCCGGGACATCGCCGACCCGTGGTACAGCGGCGATTTTTCCGCCTGCTGGGATGACATTACCGAGGCCTGTGAAAGCCTGCTGGCTCACCTGACACGCGGCTGACGGTTGCACAATTGCCGCAAACGCGGTACAATACCCCTATGTGTTTTGCACAAAATCAAGCATATTCGTGAGGTTGACAGTATGAGCAGACTGGGCGATTTAATCCGCACCGAACGGCTCCGCGCCAAGATGACACCCAAGCAGGTGGCCAAAAAGTGCGGCGTCAGCGAAAGCTTTATCACCGCCGTGGAGGCCGGCACCCGCATTATTGCCGATGATCAGGCCCGCCGCATTTTGAAGACCATCGGCGTCCGGGAGCAGACCGAGGTGGATTTTTCCCTGGATGATATTGCCGCCACCGTGGACCTGGCCACCGTGCAGCCTGCCATGGCCAAGGCCATGACGCAGAAGCCGAAGCAGCCCGAGGCCGAAAAGGTGGCCGCCACCGAAAAGGAGCAGGGCGGCATGGGCAGCGTGTGGCTGGATGCGCTCTCCAGCGTGATCAAGCGCGTACCGGTGATGAACGCCGTGATGAAGCCCACCGGCTACCGGCTGATTCCCGTGGAAAACGGCAAGATTCAGGGGGCCAATCCCGACAAGGTGTTCTACTTTACCGCGCCGGATGACAGCATGCGCGGCTTCCGCATCCACCGGGGGGATGTGGTGTTTGTGGTCCCCGCCCAAAGCCCCGTGGACGGCGCCGTGATGGTGGTGGAGTACAATCAGCACCGCTGCCTGCGCAAGGTGAAGAAGCTGGACAGCTTCACGGTGCTGCTGCAGAGCTACGACCGGGAGTACGAGGCCGTGACGTTGAAGCTGAACGAAATCAGCTTCCTTGGCCGCGCCACCCGGCTGGAAATTGAGCTGTAAGGGGGCATGAGCATGGGCCGCAGTGTGTTTCTCACCAGCAGTCCCTGTGATGACAATGTGCCGGCGGGCGTGTCCCTGCCCTGCATCTTTTTCACCCGCAACCGCTTTGTCATGGAGCTGCAGAAGCGCGTGGCTCCCGGCGGCGTGATGACCATGGTGGCCGCCTATCCGGAGGATGCCCGGGGCAATGACGAGATGCTGGCCACCTTCGCCGGATGCTTTGCCTACCACGGCATGGCCTTCCGGGAGGCGCACATGCTGGACAGCCGAAACAGCAGCGATGCCAAGGGGCTGATTGCCGCCTCTGATGTGGTGCTTCTGGCCGGCGGTCATGTGCCCACGGAGAATGCGTTCTTCCACCGGATTGGCCTCCCTGCCCTGCTGCAGCGGTTTGAGGGCGTGGTGATGGGCATCAGCGCCGGCAGCATGAACTGCTGTGACCCCGTGTATGCCCAGCCGGAGGAAAAGGGCGAAGCCATCGACCCGGATTTCCGGCGGTTCATCCCCGGCCTTGGGCTGACGGAGATTCAAATCATCCCCCACTATCAGATGGTGAAGGACAACATCCTCGACGGCATGCGCCTGTACGAGGACATCACCTACGGCGACAGCATGGGCCGCAGCTTCTACGCCATCCCCGACGGCAGCTATGTGCTGGTGGAAAACGGCAGGGCCCTGCTGTACGGCGAGGGCTACCTCATCCGCAACGGGAAAATGCGGCAGCTGACGGTGGAAGAGGATATAATACAATTGCCGGTGTAAAAAAAGAGACTGTGAAAATGCTTCACAGTCTCTTTTGCTTATGGGGGAACCTCACCCCTGCTTCGTCAGCGTCAGGATGCTGGTGGCGGGCTGCCACTGGGCATCGGTGCGGAGGTATTCCCGCAGGAAGTCTGCGCCCAGCAGGACGCCGTCTTCGTGCATGCGCAGCTGCTTGGCGGTGGCCTCCACCGTTTCGCCATCCTCGCCGGTGATGGTCATCACGTTGCGGTCGGCATCCCAATCCAGCTGAATGATTTTGTCGCCCAGCTTGATTTCAAAGCTGGTGTCGCTTGCCTTGTGGAAGTACCAGCCATCCATGGCGCCGCAGATGTCCTCGGCATTGACCAGCACCGTATCCGCCTGATACACCCGCGGGTCGGCTTCCATCAGGATGCCGTCCACCTTGCGCAGGCACTTGAGGGGCTTGGCTTCGCCAGTCAGCTTCACCGCAGCCTTGTCCATCAGGGCGATGTTTTGCGGCACGGGGGT
>JAUNDF010000022.1:8870-9262 GCA_030526225.1 Clostridia bacterium | reverse complement strand
CCGCCGCGTGGCCCTCCTGGGGGTTGTTGGGCGGCCGGGGGGGGGCCACGGGCGCTGGGGGGGGGGGGGGGGCGGGGGTGTCGGTGGGGGCCGCCGTGGGCAGGTCATCCGCCGATGCGGGTTCGTCCTGCGATGCAGGGGCAGGTGATGCTGGCTCATCCTGCGATGCAGGGGCTTCCGTGGGGGCGGCTGATGCTTCTGCCTCGGGTGCCTCCGTGGGGGCAGGCGTTTCGGTGGGGGCAGAGGTCATGTCGGGATTGGCCCGCACGTTGGGGTCCTCGAAGAGGATGGTCTGGGTCATCTTTCCAGCGATGCCGTCCATGGTCAGGCCGTTGGCATTCTGGAACAGCTGGACCGCCTTCCTGGTCTGCCGGCCGTATACGCCGTCCGCC
>JAUNDF010000022.1:0-8860 GCA_030526225.1 Clostridia bacterium | reverse complement strand
ACATCGTCACCGCGGGCCTTCAGGTTCAGGTTGCGGTAGGCGCGGTTGGGCGTCATGGTGGGGGCAGGCACAGGGGTGGCGGTGATGATGACCGGCACATATTCCTGCGTGGGGGCAGGGGTCGGGATGCCCTCGATGGCCGCAGTGGTGGGCACATCCGTGGGGGCAGGGGTCACCACCGGCGTGGGCTATGGGGTCGGCACAGGGGTGGGCACCGGCGCAGGCGCACCCTGCACCGTGGAGGCCACCGTCAGCGACAGGTAGAGCATCAGGGTTTTCAGCAGATCCATGTTGTTCCTCCTCCCTTCAGCCGCGGGGCTGAAATTCGGGTGAATCCGGCTGCCCCAGGGGGGCTGACAAGGCCGGTCTTGTTTACTGGAGCATGTCGGCAGGGGTCAGGAAGGCCGAGGCCCAGTCATCATCAATAAACAGGTTTTCCTCGGGGTCGGTGGGATAAAAGGCCTGATACTTGGCGGCCGTATCCACATAGCCCTTGGGATAGAAGCGGTACAGGTCCGGCATGCCGTCGGGGCTGCGCATGACGAAGAACTGCAAATCGTCGGTTTTCACCAGCACGATATCGTCCGGCTCCTGACCGAAGCGTTCCTTCACGTGGGCCGTCAGGGACAGCTTCATCAGCTCCACGGTGCGGTCATCCAGCTTTTCATCCCGGAGGAGGATTTTCTCCGCCAGATGGGGCGGCTGGGATACGGCGCGAATCATGTAATCCTCCACCGCCATCTGCACCTCGGGGACGGTAATCAGCTTGTGCATGGCTTCGATGGCCATCTCCCGGTTGCCCGGGTCCACCATGAAAACCATCAGGCAGCTGTCCGGGTCATGGTACAGCAGCGGATAACCGATGCGGCTGACCTTGCCGCACACCGCGCAGGTCATGTCGAAGATGCTGCCGTCCATGACCTGCGCCTTCAGCTCGGGCTGCTCGCGCACGTTGATGGTCTCGTGAAAGCAGAAGCTCTGCTTGTTGCCGCAGCGCGGGCAGGGGATGTCAAGCTCCGTCATCAGCGCAAGCCTCCTTTCGCGTGTTTTTATCGCGTGTTTTATAAGGAGGAAATCCGGCTTAAGCCTTCACCTTTTCCAGGTATTCCTCATAGTTGCAGTAATAATCGGCAATGGTGCCGTCGGGCTTGATTTCGATGATGCGGTCGGCAATGGTGGTGATGAACTGGTGGTCCTGGCTGGTGAAAATCACGTTGCCGGGGAAGTTGATCAGGCCATTGTTGACGGCGGTGATGGATTCCAGATCGAGGTGGTTGGTGGGCTGGTCCAGCATCAGGAAGTTGGCGCCGGAGAGCATCATGCGGGAGAGCATGCAGCGGACCTTCTCACCGCCGGAGAGGACGGAAACCTTCTTGTACACGTCATCGCCGCTGAAGAGCATGCGGCCAAGGAAGCCGCGCATGTAGGTCTCCAGCTGCTCGGGGCTGTACTGGGCAAACCACTCCATCATGTTCAGGTCACAGCCGTCGAAGTAGGCGCTGTTGTCCTTAGGGAAGTAGTTGGTGGAGATGGTTACGCCCCACTTGATGGTGCCGCTGTCGGGCTGGATTTCCTCGGTGAGGATGCGGAACAGGGCGGTCTGTGCCTGTTCGTTGGCACCCACCAGCGCAATCTTCTGGCCCTTGGTGACGATGAAGGAAACATCCTTCAGCAGCTGCACGCCGTCCTGGGTGTAGTTGATGCCCTCCACGGTCAGGATGTCCTTGCCGGCCTCGCGGTCGGGGGTGAAGCATACCCAGGGATAGCGGCGGGAGGAAGCGGGCATTTCCTCCATGGTCAGCTGGTCGAGCAGCTTGCGGCGGCTGGTGGCCTGCTTGGCCTTGGACTTGTTGGCGGAGAAGCGCTGGATGAAGTCCTGCAGCTCCTTGATTTTGTCCTCGCGGCGCTTCTTCTGGTCATTCATCAGCTGCTTCATCATCTGGGAGGATTCGTACCAGAAGTCATAGTTGCCCACGTACAGCTTGACCTGATTGAAGTCGATATCCACAATGTGGGTACATACGTTGTTGAGGAACCAGCGGTCATGGGACACCACAATCAGGGTGCCGGGGAAGTCCATCAGGAAATCCTCCAGCCATGCAACGGACTTGTTGTCAAGGTTGTTGGTAGGTTCGTCCAGCAGCAGGATGTCGGGGTTGCCGAACAGTGCCTGTGCCAGCAGCACCTTGAACTTTTCGCCGCCCTTCAGGTCGGCCATCTGGCTGTAGTGCATGTCGGCGGGCAGACCCAGACCGGTCAGCAGGGTGGCGGCATCGCTCTCGGCCTCCCAGCCGTTCATCTCGGCAAATTCGCCCTCCAGCTCGGCAGCCTTCACGCCGTCTTCATCGCTGAAGTCGGGCTTGGCATACAGGGCATCCTTTTCCTGCATGATGTCGTACAGGCGCTGGTTGCCCATGATGACCGTATCCATCACGTTGAATTCGTCGTACTTGAACTGGTCCTGCTTCAGGGTGGACATGCGCAGGCCGGGCTGGATAAACACATTGCCGGTGGTGGGCTCCAGCTCACCGGAGAGGATGCGCAGGAAGGTGGACTTGCCGGCACCGTTGGCGCCGATGACACCGTAGCAGTTGCCGGACATGAACTTCAAATCCGCACCGGAGAACAGCTTCTGTCCGCCGAAGGTGAGGGAAACGTTATTGACGGTAATGCTTAATGTATTCATTCTTGCTCCTGTTTCTTCTTTTGGTCGTTATTGCATAGATTGCCGTTTAACATCATACCATATTTTCGCCGGAAATGGAACAGATGAAACCGGGGAAAAAGGCGGTTTTTCGTCATAAATGCAAATTCTTCTTCCCCCCTTGCAATCCGCCTCGGCGAAAGCTACAATATATCATGGAATGATATGTTCTGAGGTGATTCCGTTGATGAAGAAACTGACCGCTCTGCTGCTGGCGCTGGCCCTGCTGGCATCCGCCGCCGCCTTTGGCGAAACGGAGGCCGTGCCCATGGATGACAACAGCGCCGATGCCGAAGCCCAGCCCATGGACAATCTGGATGACGACGGCTTTGAGGAGCTGACCGTGGATGCCCGCGACCTGAAGTATGGTGACGAGGGCGAGGATGTGGCCGAGCTGCAGCAGCGGCTGACCGATTTGTACTATTATACCGGCAAGATTTCCGGCAATTACCGGGAAGGCACCCGTGCCGCCGTGAAGGAGTTCCAGCAGGATTTCGGGCTGGAGGTCACCGGCGATGCCGACACGGAGACCATCGCCCTGCTGTTTGCCACCATGTACCGCCCCCGGCAGTACCAATCCAGCGGCGATGATGTAAAGCGCATGCAGACCCGGCTGACCGAGCTGGGCTACTACCACGGCAAAATCAGCGGCAGCTATCTGGAGGGCACCCGCAGCGCCATCAACCAGTTCCAGCAAAAGAACGGCCTGGAGCCCACCGGCTTGGCGGACGTGGACACCCAATACGCCCTCTACGATGCCAAGGCCATCGGCAAGAATGACGGCGTGTCCCTGACCCCTGCCCCCAAGGCCACCGCCGCGCCCCATGACCCCTCCGACCCGGTGGAGGTCATGGATGTGCCTTACACCAAGCGGCTGGCCCGTGGCTCCAGCGGCAAGCTGGTCAAGCAGGTTCAGCAGCGGCTGACCGATTTGGGCTACTACAGCGGCCCCGTCAGCGGCAACTACCTCAGCAAGACCATCAACGCCGTGAAGACCTTCCAGAAGCAGAACGGTCTGGAGGATACGGGCATCTGCAGCGAGGCCACCTGGGATTTGCTGTTCAACACCGCAGAGCTGGTGATGCCTCAGGATACGCCCAAGCCCACGCCGGTCCCCACCCCCGTGCCCTACACCGTGGTGGTGGACGTGAACAACCAGATTACCACCGTGTACGGGCTGGATGACAACGGTAATTATACCAAGGTGGTCCGGGAGATGATCTGCTCCACCGGCACGAAGAAGTACCCCAGCGATCTGGGCGAATTCGTCACCAACGGCCGCCGCGCCAACTGGTGCTACTTCCCCACCTGGGGCGGTCATGCCCGGTACTGGACCCGCATCAATTCCTCCATCGCCTTCCACTCCGTGTGCTATACCGCCGTGGATACCATGGCCATGAATGTATCCAGCTACAAGGCACTGGGCCGCCGGGCCAGCCACGGCTGCATCCGCCTGCTGGTGGCCGATGCCAAGTGGGTGTACGACAACATCGGCAAGGGCACCACGATTCTGATTACCGAGGACCTCCCCGACGATCCCGAGCTGAAGGCCTCCGTGCAGGCCCCGCCGCTGAACACCAAGTCCATGACCCCCTACGAAACTCCTGTGCCCACCGCGGCACCGGAGTACATCCCCGGCAAGCTGCCTCCCCTGCCCCTGACCGACCTGCGCAAGGGTGATTCCTCCGAGGCCGTTTACTGGATGCAGTGCCGCCTGAAGGAGCTGGGCTACTACACCGGCAAGTGCTCCGGCACTTACCTCAACGGCACCGTCAACGCCGTGAAGGAGTTCCAGAAGGCCAACGGTCTGAAGGTCAACGGCACCGCCAATGTCAAGACCCTGGAGCTGCTCTACGCCGATGTGCTGGCCACGCCCACGCCGGAGGTGATACCCACCCCGGCACCGACGGAGGGAGTTTGAGGGAAGAGAATGAGGCTGGGAAAAATGCAGTGAATGGATGAATTCCCGAAGGACCTCTTCCGACTTCGCTGCGCTCAGCCACCTTCCCCAGAGGGGAAGGTCACGGTTTGCTTATCACATATGGTTGCAATTTTGGACAAATTAAAAACCTTCCCCGCTGGGGAAGGTGCCCCGAAGGGGCGGAAGAGGTCTCGTGAGGGGCTGTGAAGAGTTATTTTTCACAGCTCCTTTTCGTTTGTTCGCAAATACCAAAATGTTCATTTGTATGTTCGCAAGAGGATACAATCAATACAGCTAATCTTACTGTGCCTTCCCCGCTGGGGAAGGTGGCGCGCCGCTTGCGGCGTGACGGATGAGGTCCTCTCGCACGGAAGATGAAGCGCAATCAGGGCAGCTTTCCTCCGTTCCGGCGGCAAATCAGCTCCAGGTCATCCAGCGCATCCTCCATGGAGAGCGTATGCTCCACATCGTAGAATTCTTCCAGAAATTGCAGCCCCTGATACTGATACAGGTAGAGAAATGCAGCCCGGCTGGTCATCTTTTTCCGGCGGGCAAATTCATCCACACAGGCTACGACATAATTGATTGTTTTCCTTGTCGCTTCACTCATCGGCCGCACCTCCCGCTGTCTGTTTTTTGATGCCGTTATTATACCACAATCCGCTGTTTTCTTCAATGCGGACAGGCTTGCGGCAGCATTCCTTTCATGAATCCCTTTTTCTCCCCCGCCGGCGGCCTTCGGGCTGCCTTTTTGCTTGCACTTTTTTTCGATTCAAGGTATAATAATCTGTACGCTCCGCGCAGTGTATCCTACGGGGTTCGCGCGGATAGAAAAGGAGCGATTGCGCTATGGAAGAAACGACCGTAAAGAGCAATTTTATCTGGGACGCCATTGAGCAGGATCTGAAGGATGGCCGCTACACGCAGGTTCACACCAGATTCCCTCCCGAGCCCAACGGCTATATGCATATCGGCCACTGCAAGGCCCTGATTATGGACTTTTTGACTGCCGAAAAGTACGGCGGCCTCTGCAACCTCCGCTTTGACGATACCAACCCCGCCAAGGAGGACATGGAGTACGTCCGTGCCATCCAGGATGACATCCACTGGCTGGGCTTTGAATACACCGGCGGCCTGTACTATGCCTCCGATTACTACGACAAGCTGTACGAAATCGCCGAGGACTGGATCAAGCGCGGTCTGGCTTATGTGGATGAATTGGACAAGGACCAGATGCGCGAATACCGCGGCACCCTCACCGAGCCGGGCAAGAACAGCCCCTGGCGCGACCGCCCCTGGGAGGAGAGCCTCGACCTGTTCCGCCGCATGAAGGCCGGCGAATTCCCCGAAGGCAGCAAGACCCTTCGCATGAAGATTGACATGGCCTCCCCCAACATGGTCATGCGCGACCCCGCCATGTACCGCATTGTGTACAAGGAGCACTGGCGCACCGGCGACAAGTGGTGCATCTATCCCATGTACGACTACGCCCATCCCATCTCCGACGCGCTGGAGGGCATCAGCCATTCCATGTGCTCCCTGGAGTTTGAGATTCACCGCCCCCTGTATGACTGGGTGGTGGAAAAGAGCGCCCACATGCTGCCCGCCAAGCCCCGTCAGATTGAGTTCTCCCGCCTGAACATCACCCGCACCATCATGTCCAAGCGCTACCTGCGCGCACTGGTGGAGGGTGGCCACGTTTCCGGCTGGGATGACCCCCGCATGCCCACCCTGCGCGGTATGCGCCGCCGCGGCTACACCGCCGCCGCCATCCGCAATTTTGTGGATATGATTGGCATGAGCAAGGCTGATTCCACCGTGGATGCCGCCGTTTTGGAGCACTGCGTCCGCGAGGATCTGGGCGAAAAGGCTCCCCGCGCCATGGCCGTGATGAACCCCGTGAAGGTGGTGCTGGACAACTGGCCCGAAGGCGAAGTGAAGGAGCTGGAGCTGGAGAATCACCCCGACCATCCCGAAATGGGCACCCGCAAGGTGAAATTCGGCAAGGAACTGTACATCGAGCAGGATGACTTTATGGAAGTGCCTGTGAAGAAGTACCAGCGCATGTTCCCCGGCAACGAGGTGCGCCTGAAGGGTGCATACATCGTCAAGTGCGAGGGCTGCGTGAAGGATGAAAACGGCAATGTGACCGAAATCCACGCCACCGTTGATTTCGACACCCTGTCCGGCAGCGCCGGTGCCGACCGCAAGATCAAGGGCAAGACATTGCACTGGGTCTCCACCGAGGACTGCATCCCCTTCCAGGCCCGCCTGTACGAGCCCCTGCTCAATGAGGAAATGGAGGAAGAGGACGGCGAGGACCGCGACAAGAAGGACTTCATCGCCCGCCTGAACCCCAACAGCCTGACCGTTTGCACCGGCTACGCCGAGCCCTGCATCGCCGCCTGCGAGGTGGGCACCACCTTCCAGTTCCTGCGCAGCGGCTACTTCTGCAAGGATGCCGACAGCACCCCCGACATGCCCGTGTACAACCGCACCGTCGGCCTGCGGGATACCTTTGCCAAGCAGGTGAAGTGAGGGAGTTTTTGCGAAATATCGTCAAATAACGGAGGAAATCACCATGGAAGTACGTACGCGATTTGCACCCAGCCCCACGGGCTTTATGCACCTGGGCGGCCTGCGCACCGCGCTGTATAATTACCTGTTCGCCAAGAAGAACGGCGGCAAGTTCATCCTGCGCATTGAGGATACCGACCAGGAGCGCTATGTGGAAGGCGCCACCGAGGTTATCTACGATACCCTGAAGGGCTGCGGCATGGACTGGGACGAAGGTCCCGACGTGGGCGGTCCCGTTGGCCCCTACATCCAGAGCGAGCGCAAGGACATGTACCTGCCCTACGCCAAGCAGCTGATTGCATCCGGCCACGCCTACTACTGCTTCTGCTCCGAATGCGAGCTGAACGAGCGCCGGGAGGCCTTTAAGGCTCAGGGCGGCGTGTGGAAGTACGACAAGCAGTGCCTGCACCTGTCCAGGGAAGAGGTTGAGGCCAAGCTGGCCGCCGGCACCCCCTACGTCATCCGGATGAATGCCCCCACCGAGGGTGACACCAGCTACGATGACGTGGTGTTCGGCCACATGACCTTCCACAATGCCGATACCATGGATGACATGGTGCTCATCAAGCAGGACGGCATGCCCACCTACAACTTCGCCAACGTGATTGATGACCACCTGATGGGCATCACCCACGTGATGCGCGGCATGGAGTACCTGTCCTCCACCCCCAAGTACAACTACCTGTACAATGCCTTCGGCTGGGAAATCCCCACCTATGTGCACCTGACCACCGTCATGCGCGATGCCCAGCACAAGCTGAGTAAGCGCGACGGCGATGCCTTCTACTCCGACTTTGTGGACAAGGGCTACCTGACCGAGGCGCTGATTAACTATCTGGTGCTGGTGGGCTGGAACCCCGGCAACGACCGCGAGTTCTTCACCATCGATGAGCTGGTGGATGCCTTTGACATCCATCGCCTGAACAATGCCCCCGGCATCTTTGATGTGGCCAAGCTGAACTACTTCAACGAGACCTACATCAAGCAGCTGGCGCCCGAAAAGTTTATGGAGATTGCCAAGCCCTGGTTTGATCAGGTGCTGGACGGCAGCAAAATCAACTACAAGCGCCTGAGCGAGCTGGTGCAGACCCGCATTCAGGTGTTCAACGAGCTGCCCGCCATGGTGGGCTATCTGGCCGCACTGCCCGAGTACAGCAATGACCTGTACACCAACAAGAAGAGCAAGTGCACCCCCGAGGTGGCCAAGACCGTGCTGGAGACCTACAAGCCCGTGCTGGCAGCCATCGACAACTGGGATGAAACCGTCATCCACGACACTGTGATGCCCGTGATTGCCGAATCCGGCATGAAGAACGGCACCGTGCTGTGGCCCCTGCGCATTGCCATCACCGGCACGGCCAACACCCCCGGCGGCTTCTTCGAGAACGCCGCTCTGCTGGGCAAGGAGGAGACCCTCCGCCGCATTGATGACGGTCTGGCAAGACTGTAAACTCCTTCCGCTGCGGCGGAGACCTCATCCATCAGCCTTATCGGTTGATGTAAGGCCATGCCAATGATAAAGTTCTTCGGCCAAGGTGTTCACCGAAGGGTCCAGGGGCGACCGGAAAGCCCCTGGTCGCTCCGCAGAGCGAAACCCCTGCCAAAATTCGGGTATCCTCAGGGAATCACTCCCTGCAAAAAAATATTCTCCGAAAGGA
>JAUNDF010000021.1 GCA_030526225.1 Clostridia bacterium | reverse complement strand
ACGCGGATGAAATCGCCCAGGAGGGCATCGTCCGGCATTGTGATGGTGTAGAGGCCGTTGTTGGCGTCATCACCCATGCAGACAGAGTCTCTGCCGTATATGATTGTTATCATGGCCACTCCTCCTTCTCATGCCATACTAGGCAACTACTAACACATTGTTATTCTACTGCTAGTCATGACCCATTGCAATCAAGTGAATCGAATAAATTAATCCAGAGAAAAAAGTTGTAAAACAACTATTATGTGATTCATGTTGTATAACCGGACAGTTGGCATTGGTTTTCTGAAGATTACTTTTCCCCTGACTATTTGCCAAACCAGCATTCTATCCGCTTCTCCATCTATCTCAGTTACTCATTCTCACAATATCCAGATACTAGTTGGCATTCACAAACACAGCACTTTTTACTTTGCATTATTTTTTGTTGATTTCAATATAAAAATATCGCGTTTTTTTACATTGAACCGACTTTTGTGAATGGACTAAATAAAAAAAAGATGATATACTACACTTGTGTTGCTCAAAGGAGGATAAAGCATGAAAGAATACAGAGGCATGTATAAAATGTACTTTGAATCAAAAGATAAGAAGAATGTAGCCACGATGGCTATGTCTATGCGCGATAGCGTGTCCGCAATAACGCCAAATTTTGCAATCAATGGACATCCTTGCTTTATCCTGTATTGTGATGAGATATTGCACGAGCTCTCAGAAATCAGAAACATCAACCTATACATTGATAGGTGCTCAAGTCGACTCCCTTCGGTTGCCCGTCGCCAGTTTTTAAGGCAGGCCATCATCGAAGAAATTCATCAAACAAATGAAATGGAAAATATTCATAGTACGAGAAAAGAAATCAAGGATGAGTTGATAGTTGTTGAGAATGGGCAAAAGGGGAAACGATTTGATGGTATGATTAGGAAATATCAATTGCTGCTTCAAAAAGATAGGATACCGCTCCAATCATGTCTTGATATAAGAGAACTATATAATAGCTTTGTTCTCGACGAAGTTGTCAAAGAAGACTTCAACGATGCTCCTGATGGCGTTTACTTTAGAAAAGGTACAGTTTCTGTTGTTAAAGGCGGGCATTCCATTCATGATGGTATATATCCAGAAGTTGCGCTAAATGAAGCTATGGAGCATGCTCTTCAGTTTCTTAATGATGCAAATTATGATCCACTTATCAGAATTTCCGCATTTCACTATATGTTTGGATATGCACATCCATTCTATAACGGCAATGGTCGTATGACACGTTTTATCAGTAGTTGTATGCTATCTCAAGAAAACATACACCTTCTTGTCGCACTGCGACTTTCGTTCGTTATTAAAAGTCATCGAACAGAATACTATAAAATGTTCAAAACAACAAATGATAAACGAAATTTTGGTGATATGACCCGCTTCGTAATCAGCTTTTTGTCTTTTATCCGCGAAGCAAGCGAACAAGTATTCCTGTTTTTGCAAGAAAAAGAGTCTCTTCTAAACCATTATAGTGATATTGTAGACAGACTAATTCTTGAACAAAAAACCAAGGAAGTCCTTTTCATATTGATTCAGGTATCAATTTGCGAAAGCGATAGCCTTTCTATTTCTGAGCTTTCCAACATCTGCGATAGCAGTCTTTACATCATCAGAAAATGCCTATCACAGATTGAAGGCTATACCATCTATTCTCAGAAGGGGCGTGCATCTCAATATAGGGCGAATCTTGAAGCATTAGATACACTAGAGTAAGAATAAATCAATTCATCTTTAGCCCTATTTCTGTCAAATCCACAGTTTTTTCCGTTGTGGCAAAACTCGAAAAACGCCCTTTCCCTTGCCATTGCACCAGATTTCAAAATGTCTATTTAGTTTTCACAATGATTGCCATAACTATTAACAAACTATGAAAAGAAGCCTTTTGTGAGGTTCAAAAGTATTCTGCAAAGCCTGGCTTATCGTTCCGTTTATATTGATCTTGTATGTTAGATGGAGGTCGAAAATGACAAATAATGATTTTGTGGCACGAATTCATCTGAAACCTGGAGAAACAAAAGAACAAGCGTAGCAAGTACGACCTGATGTCCTTCGCTATTGCTTAAGTAATCCAAAGGAACAATACTTGGTGATTGGTTGGAGTTGTGTACACACCCCGGACAATTGCTTTACCGGGTTCGAAGATTTTTATGATGCTGCACGAAAACAAGGAGAAGCTGAAGCAACAAAAAAGAAAAAGAAATATCGAATTGATTCTGCTTTAAATCTTTTTCTTGAAGCAGGATAGAACGATCTGTTCTGGACACGTGACAGTAGCGGCTTCTATTGGATATGCAGAGCAAAAGGCGCGGCAGAACCGTATTGCATAAAAGATTACGACATAGGCGCTCGTTTGCCAGTCTATGCGTTTCGTTACGGAACCGATGTTCCAGGGCAAATCAAGGCTATGTTTACTCGGGCTCGAGGCGGCATTGTCGAGCGAAACCGCGAGAAGATTATGATTGAGTTTTCTAAACATGCTTACAATGTTGCTTCCAAAAGCCATTTTTACACCGTAGATAAATCGTCGCAGGGGCAAGATGTAATCGATCGTCTGCCGGATTTTGATCTCGAGGAACTAGTTATTAGCTATATTCAAGTAAGGTATAATATGTATGTGCTCTCAAATTCCATTGCAAACAAGTCAACCACACCGCTGATTGAGTGTATTCTGCATTCGCGAGAACTTGGAAATTCTTAGCGCGCAGTTGTGCAGGTCAAGGGAAAAGATGGGATTATCAATGTCAAAGACTATGATGGATTCCTAAGTAGCGGATTCACTGTTTTTCTTTTTTCGAGTTCAAAGAATTATGATAATGAGATAGAGCATGAATCTATACACTACATAGAACGAAGAGATCTCTTGAGCTTTTATGCCGAATACCGAAACAATCTGCCAGAATCAATCATTCGTTGGGAAGACTTATTCGCCTAAGCCTACACAATCGAAAGTGCTGTACCGATACTATTCGATACAGCACTTTTAGTGTTACGCCTGCTTCGGCCCAAACAAACACGCTCTTTCAGGAAACCATATAGCCGTCCTTGGCTTTTTCACTGACCTGAACTTTTGCATTTGAGTTCAAATGATTTCGTTATCATGAAAACACCAGAGGTGGGGCTATGATAGCCCCGGGGTGGTGCCATGGTGGCCCCAGTAGCGTGGCCATGGCGGCCACAGGGGTGTGGCCATGGTGACCACACCCCTGATCTTATCAGGAATCAATGAACCAATCCTGCCAGCAGCCCTATCAGCTTCAGCCCGGCATACAGCAGGCCCTTCACAATCATCGGAAGCAGCAGGACAACCACGCCGGTAACAACCATCAGTGCAACGGTATCGGTGTTGACACCCATCCGCCAGGAGCAGAAGGAGCCGATGAGGAAAACAGTGCCCACCAGATTGGTGACGAGGGAGGAAAGCGATGCTGCCACATGGCCGATGATGTAGATAATGCCAGCCATCAGCATCATCGGAGCAGTTACCAGCCGTGTGGTCAACTTAAGCATGAAACAAATCACCGCATGCCCGCTCCCTTCCGTCGGAGCCATTCATCAAAACCTTTCTTTGGAATCCTGTACTTGCCGCACCAGAGGAAGCAGGGGAATTCATGCTGCTTAATAAGCTTATCGACGGTTGGTCTGCTTACTTGAAGGATATCCTTGATGTCATTTATGGTATACACAGCCGGCTCGCTCACAGAAGCGTCCATGAACTTTGTTTCACGGTTATTCATCCTGTTCTTCCTCCTCTTCTTCAAACTGCTTCTTGCACTGGAGCTCAATCCAGTCAATCAGGGCATCACGGCTGATACGAACAGCTCCTAACACTTTAAACCCGGGGAAAAAGTCATGCCGTTTAATGACACGATACACCGCTTTGTCGTGAGTCTTCAGAACAGCAGCCAACTGTTGGGCGTTCATGCAAGGGGGATACATACTCAAATCCATCCCGCAATTCTCCCAAACAGGATCCTGCTCATGTGACGTGTTGATATTCTGCTCGTCAACAGGTTTGTTTACCTTCTTAGCCATGCACAGCCCCTCCTTCATCATAAATCAATTCGTCCATGATGATTTCCTCCACATCGTGCCGTGCGGAATTCATCAGCTGTACCCAACGCAGCTGATCAGCAGCCTTCAGCTTCTCTGTGATACCCAAAGCTACTTTGAACTGTGCCATCAACACATCAAACCGACGCTCGGCCTGTTCCTCGACTTCACGCAGGTGTGGGAACAATTGGCCGGACAGAAGCAGATACGAGTAGCGACCGGGATGGTTCTCCATCAGATGCTGCATGCGAATCCAACCCCAGCGTCCAAGCGGTTCATCGTCCTCCTCATCACAGAGCAAGGGGAAATAGTAGTCGCCATTGAGAATGTAAGTTATCCCATTCTCGGTGTCCTGAATCACAGCAGGAAGCCGTTTGTTGTCATAATTATGCATATGTTATCCTCCGTTTTCATGCATAATGAAACGAAGAAAACTGCTCTGAACGCTCTCAAATTATACCCCAATTCCAAAAAAGTGTGCGGGAATCGACTGGGGTATAAGGAATACACCCCAACACCAATAGAATGTAGTTTCATGCAATTGTTTTCAGGGTCAAATCACCATCGAAGTCATTTCTGCAGTTACACCTAGTTTAATGTGGCCGTCTTTGAAACCAGATATGACATTCGCTTCGAATCCCGCCACTTCGACTTCAAATAAAGCAAAGGCTGCGGAAGAAAAACTCCCCGCAGCCTTTTGGGTTAATATGATTTTTTCTTTACGTACTGTTTTTCTCAACTTCTCCTTGCCAGCTCACCCAGCTTTTTGGCCGTCTCCTGCAGGTAGCCGATGCTTTTTTCAATGGTTTTGATGCGGTCTTCCTGCTTTTTCCGCGCCTGCTGCTCTTTCGTATTCAACAATTCCTTTCTCTAAACGTTCAAACGCTGTTTAATGGTATCAAGTCGGGTACTGATGGTGTTGGCCAGGGCATTGATTCTCTCACCGGCATTGGGTTCATATACAAGCACCTTCTCGCTGTAGCTGAGCAGCTTGGCACATTCATTCAACACATATCCATCTGCCTCGAGCAGCAGCATGGAAGCCGCAGACGTGAGCGTTGCACCGCCAAGCAATCCAACAATCGCACCGCCACCGGCAATAATCATCGTGCCGCCAGCCATTCCCAGTCCACCGGCTGCTATCGCACCGCCACCAATGGCTGCGAGGCTAAAGCTTGTCAAGGCTGCACCCGATAAAGCAGCTGCACCCTTTCCCACAAGAGCAACGGCAATTGCCGGAGCAAAATGCAGTGCGACACCGGCAGTCAACGCAGTTGCGGCAGCCGTGCCGATTCCAATCAGCCAACGATTGCGGATTGTCCCGGAATAAGCATCATAGTACCACTGATAAGCATTCTTAATATCATTCAGTTCTTTTCTCTGAACAGCATGCTGCCGCTGCAGAAAGATTGTATCCATAAAACGATGTTCCAGCTTCAGTTCTTTGCATGCAGCGATTTCATCTTCATTTGTCGGGAAATAAGGTTTGAAGGTGACTGCTTCTAATGTTATCAGCATTCGAGCGGTCTTCTCGTTTTTCTCTGACGAAAATCTTCTGAACAGTTCCTCATCGTCAAGGAAGTAATGCTGCTCTTCTCCGGGCGCTAAGCGCAGACTCCTGACTGCACTTTCCTCCCATGCATGAAGCCATTTGATTTTCTGTGCTTTTTTCTTTTCGTCTTTTGTATTATTGGCATCGTGCAGGCATACCAGCCGTTCAAGGGAATACAGCAGCTGCGTTTGTTCAGCATCCAGTTCAAACCAATCAAGTTTAGCCACTTCCCGCTCAAACCGATAGCTTCTATATTCTGATTTCTCACGTTCGATCTGTGTTTCCTGCAGGAATGCAGTGTAATCATCCCCGATGGCCAAAACAAATCTTGCCACACCAACAAAATTCAAATGCAGGAAGAATGTGGATACTTTTCTTTCGACCAAGGAGTGAACCAGCGCATCAACCGAATCAACCACGCAGAACACACCGGATGCAATGGTACACATTCTCTTAATGGCAGGCGTGTTGAAGGGCAGAACCTTTTCCGCGTCAATTCTGCCAAGGTCAGCAATGGAGTGAATATCCTTCTGCTCAATTTCGCGGCACAAACGGCGAATGCAGTAAACGCCGCGGACGATGGCTTCGTTAATCAATACGGGAACCAATTGCCTGCTGCCTTCATGTAGAATACCGATTTCCGTTCTCAGGTCAAAAGGCATGGATTCTGTGATTTTGTTGTCTGCGTTTCGTTTTGCCAGAAGTGTCCCGTTAAATAACTTTGACACCCATGTATGGAACTCAGTTTCTCCGATTTTTTTGTTCCTGAAAAACGGCAGAGAAGAAACAGATTTCAGCAGTGATACAATCGGACCGGGAATGCCTGTGCCGCGCCCAATGCACTGACTAGACCCTGCCATGTCACTCACCATATGAAAGAACCAATTGACTGTTCCGAAAAGGATTTTTTCAACAAAGTTTTTTCCCTTAATCTGATAATCCGGAACCTCTCTTACAATAAATATACCATCCTTGTTGGTACCAAATACTTTCCCTGTAAACTGCGTCAGGATGGCACACAGCAAACCAAGCACACTGAAATGGTGTGAAAAATCCCATAAGTGATGCTGTTTCGCTCCGCCAAATTCATTCACCAAACGATCGGAATTAAATGGAAACTTCTTCTCCAGACATTCTATGGCGTCCTTGATATTATTTCCGTCATAGCCGAATTTCTGTGCTGTTTTGATGACAAGGTTATTGACATCCTTTTCGCCGTATTCCTTTGCACGGTCAAGTGAGAATTCGCCAACAAACAGCACATCAACGATTCCGGCAATCAGCCCGCTGGATGCAGCCACACTCACATCCAGCCAGTCCGCATAATCCTCTGCAGCGGCAACATTAGCACTACCCGCAGCAGAATCAGGAGACTAAACCGGAAACACTTCAAAGAACCGATTTGCATCAGCACCAAAATACGGAATGATAGATTGTCCCACTTCAGCACCGGGCTTGAGCACCGCAGCATCACATTCCAGCCGCATGTCTTCCGTTTCACCGGCCCAGCTATCCGATGAAAAGTGCATGTCGGTAGTATTCAAAACGGAATCCCATATTTTTTCAGAAGGCACAGAGATTGCATTAAAAGTGGAAAGGAACTTATCGGTCATATTGTTCTCCTTTCATATTCTTCTGATTGTTCAAAAACTATTTAGAACAGAACCAGCTACATATATCAACATGATTATACCACAAATCACCCCAAAATTCTTCCCCCCACATCTAGCGTTGGGTTTTGGATATACAAGAAGACCGGGACTGCTCCCGGTCTCAAATCACCAACGACTTGGGAATCTCTTTTTCTCCAAAATAACGCACAATATCCTCAGCTCGTCCTTGTTGCTGATTGCTGATGCCGGTACGGTCAACACAATCCATGTAAAGTAACCTGCCGACGGCGCAATGTCCTCTTCATAAAAATAATACATTCCCTCTTTAAGCACATAGCCTAAATACGTTTCTTCATGGCCACGGCCACAACCTTCAAACCTGGCTGCAAACCGCAGCCCATCCGGCTTTATTGCCCTATCATGGCTGAAGGAAAAGTCAGCCCGTTCAGCAATCACTGTCATTTTTTCCAGCATCTCTGACAGTTTTTGTTTCCTTTCCTCTCTTGCTTTCAGTTCCTTTGCAGCCTTTTGAGCTTTAGCCTATGGTGTGAGTTTCATAATTTCGTCAATGGTCATTGTCTGGCCGTTATCTTTTACCAGTTGTTCTTCAACCAACATGGCCAGATTTCCTTCGGAAACTTGAGTTGCTTGCTCAAGGGTTTCTACAAGATTACGATATACCTATTGACAACCCAGTACCTATAATTCTTCAGTTGTTTTTTGCTTTGGCTGCTCTTGCTTCACTTCGGTTATGCCTATATGGCTCAGCAGCATGCATGCCAGGGCTCTGCCGCGCTTTGATACCGGAATCTAATAAAATTTGTGATTGACAGCTCACCAAAGTTCAACAGCTTTCTGCTGTGTTTGCGGATAATTGCCCATATAATTCACCTCGTTGCGATAGATTGTGCGTTCATCAGGACGGCGTTCACAAAACACCTGATTGTTATCACTTTCGTTGCAGAAATGCTATTATCTCCTTAACGCCCAGTTTATTAAGCGCCATTTTCTTTGGAAAGAAATACTTTATTCTACGGCTTGTCGCTCTGACACTGGCAAGCGTCCCCCGATCAGACTCAATAAGCCACTCCGGGTCACCTACTACATGCGCAATTGGCCAGTCATTTCCGTGCCCGCCGTCCAGTGCTGTATTAATCAGGTCGCTTAAAGTAGCAGATTCTGGCAGCGTGATGGTGTAAATGCCCATCATGTACTCATCACCCATACCGACAGCAGTACGGGAGTATTGCACTTGTATCATACCCTTCAAATTGATTGGCTTTTGCTGTTGATTTTCATTGGATTTTTGCGGTGCAGCGCTGTTATGACATGGGAATAAGGATTTCCCCGACAATTCATACGCTTTTAGCAACAGGAGAATGGTCTGTATGTTCATTTGCGAACGATCGGCTTTTACGATGTATTGTTCGCATAATGGCAAATGACCAATGACGCTCTGATAATCGTCTTGAACAACTCCTATGTTGCTGTAAAAAACCCTATGTTCATATTCATATACAAGCAGTTCATCATTGCTCAATGATAAATCCGGTACCTATAAAGCAGAAAAAGACGCATATCCGTTATAGTACTCGTAATCTACAATAAATCCTATGCCATTTTTTGAATAAAGGAACTTAAAGTATTCTCTTTGGTCATGATAGTCAGGTACAGCCTAAGCATATAATGTTCGAATATACGTTGATACCTGGCTTCCGGGGTTCTCATTGCCACATGCTTCATTGCCGCCATTATCAGCTGCTGAGTTTTCCGCAGTTGAGCTTTCCTTCTGACTGGTGTCCGCAGAAACCGACTGATTGTGTTGCTAAGCCGAAATTTGCTTTTTAGCCTCCACTCGTTCCTTTCGGTATGCATTTAGAACAGGAGCCAACCGAATGCGCTGCAGTGTATTCCAAACGAATTCTGAGTCGTTATCGACATTGTTCCGCTGGGAGGCTTTGGATATGTCTGCTTTGATACCGTCAGCGAGACCAAGCAAAACATCCCAAAAATGAACAGACTATCCGGTAATCTGTCCATCGACCGGCATATAGCGGGAAAGGATATCCTCGCATTTTGACCATGCCCGGAATTCCTCTTCAAGTTTATCTTTCTCTTTCTGAAGCTGAATCTATTGAACCATGCATTCGATTTCTTTATTGGCGATTGCTTTCTTTTCTATCCGACCTGCTACAATGCCGATAACAACAATCGCAATTTCAAGCCAAAAAAGCAGAAGGAAGCTTATATTGAATATTATAAATACAAATTCGGTTAAAAATACGCCGAGCAATGTGAACCATAAAGCTTTTCTGCTCTTTTTCGTTGCTGTGGTTGAAAGCTGGGCAAGTCGGTTTTTATACTGTATGTGAGTTGCTCTGATTTCATCAAGCCTCTGCCGAATGGACTGGCAGAGTTCAACAGCTTTCTGCTGTGTTTGCGGATAATTGCCCATGTAATTCACCTCGTTGCGATAGATTGTGCGTTCATCAGGACAGCGTTCACAAAACACCTGATTGTTATCACACTCGTTGAATAATTGCTGTTATCTGCTTAACGCCCAGTTTATTAAGCGCCATTTTCTTTGGAAAGAAATTCTCTTTTTTATCAGCATTTCCTTCATCGTTTACACCCGACTTCTTTGGATTTACTATTACTGTAGCATAGATAGTCTTACATTTCAATTCATTATTTATATGTCCCGGATTGTTTGCGTTGGCTGCAAACAGCAGAGGATATCATTTCTTCCTGCATGCCGGTACACATGCCTTCCCTGGGCTTTGCATCCCTTTGTTGCACACTTCCCCTGTTCCGGGTATAATGATACCATTGCATTTCAAAAAAGGAGCAGCCATGATGAAGAAACTGATTTGGCTTCTGGCCCTGCTGGTGATGCTTCCCTGCATCGCGCTGGGTGCGGAGGACATCACCCCCGAAAAACTGCTGGAGACGGGCATTCCGCTGGTATCCCTGAGCCTGAATGAGGACGGCATCGATGCCATGCACAGCGACCCTGACCACAAAACAACCTGCACCGGCACGGTGACCATCACCCTGCCCGATGGGTACACCAACGCCTACGGGTGCAATCAGCCTGCGGAGACCGCCTACACCCTGTCGTACATCCGCGGCCGCGGCAATTCCACCTGGAAGCAGGACAAGAAGCCCTACAAATTCAAGCTGGAAAAGGGCGCCAATCTGCTGGGCATGGGCAAGGGCAAGCACTGGGTGCTTTTGGCCAACGCCCTTGACCCCACCATGATGCGCAACGAGCTGACCTACCGCATCGCTCAGCAGCTGGGCCTGCCCTATACCCCCAAAATGGTGCCGGTGAATCTGATGATGAACGGCAAATATCTGGGCGTGTACGAGCTGGGCAATCAGGTGCGCATTGCCGGCAATTCCATCGATCTGGATGAGGATGACGGTGCCTGCATGCTCAGCCTGAGCGTGACCGGCGATATCAATCTTCCCAGCCAGGTATCCCTGTGCTTTGAGAGCGATGTTGCCGATGATGTAAAGGCCGACACAGCTGATTTTATCCGCCGGCTGGATGAAGCGTTGATGAGCGGCACATGGTGCGATGCCGACGGCGTGCACTACTCGGAGTACATGGATGTGACCAGCGCCGCCGATTATTTCCTGATGCAGATGGTCACCAAAAATTCCGACGGCATCAGCGGCGGCAACAATTATTTCTACAAGACAAAGGACAGCAAGCTGTTCTTCGGCCCCTGTGGGATTTCGACTACTGCCCCTGGGGTGCACTGAACGAGGACAGCGAGGGCTTCCAGCTGACCAGCCTGAACAATAGCTGGCTGCAGAGGCTGCTGGCGGATGACGCCTTCCTGCAGCTTGTGCTGGAGCGCTGGCAGGTGCTGAAGGCCATCCTCACCGATGCGTCTTCAGACGGCGGGCTGATTGACGAGCTCAGTCAAAAGCAGTACGCGGCACAGGCGCTGAACTACAGCATCTGGCCCGTCATCAAGACCATCCTGAATCCGCAGGAAATCGATTTGACCGCCTACATGAACGGCGAGCTGGAGGAAATCCCGCCCACGTATGTGCTGGATGAAAACGCCACCTACGACGGCGAGGTGGCGACCATCAAGCAGTGGACCAGGGACAGAATCGCATGGGTGGATGAAAACCTTGCCCAAATCCGCGAGCTGCCGGATTATGAGCTGATGCTGATTGTATTCGGCACCAATTGACAACCAAGACACGCAAACGCTCCCGACCCTTCAGCAATGGCTGAGGTGCCGGGAGCGTTTTTCTTATGGCCGCGGGAAGGCGCAGATGATGCCGGTCAGTTCCTCCACCGGCGTTGCAAAATCCTCCAGCGCCCATTCGATATAGCAGTTGTAGATGGCACCGGCGTAGTAGTAAAAGGCGTACCGTCTGGCCGCGCTGGCCGTTTCAAAGCCGGGCTGCATGGCCATGTAGCGGTTGACCATCCGCAGCATGATGCCGTCATTGCCGGAGCGATAAATGCACCGGGCAAAGTCCCCGTAATCCCGAAAAAACAGCAGGGTATCCCGCACATGCTCCCTGCTGCCGAAGGGCGCATGCGAAACCGCCTCCTGCTCCATAAACAGGGAGAAAAGGTAATTCATGTAGAACTGCAGCAGCTCCTCCTTGTCGGAGAAATAGCGGTAATAGGTCATGCGGGATACACCGGCGCGCCGGACAATCTGGCTGACGGAAATCTCCTACAGGGGCGAGTCCTTCATCAGCAGAATCAGCGCTTCGGCCAGATAATGCTTCGCGTTCTTTTCCATGGTCATGCTCCTTGGCTTCATCGCCCCGCCGCCAAATGTGACAATTGCCACATTTCTGTAAATTGAACGGATGGCCGCGGGCGTTTATACTGGTTAAGACAAAACGAACGGAGTGTATTGAAATGAATCCATTGGTGATTGGCAATAAAACAGCCGCCATCCCGATTATTCAGGGCGGCATGGGTGTGGGTGTCAGCATGGGCAAGCTGTCGGGTGCCGTGGCCAAAGAAGGCGGCATCGGCATCATCTCCACGGCGCAGATTGGTTTTTATATGGCGGATTTTCCGCACAATCCCAAGGAATGCAATCTGAAGGCCATTGAGGAGCAGCTCCTGTTGGCCCGTCAGCTTTCGGGCGGCAATGGCCTTGTGGGTGCCAACATCATGGTGGCGCTGGCTGATTACCACGCCCATGTCCGTCAGGCGGTGGCCTGCGGCGCGGATGTCATCATTTCCGGTGCCGGTCTGCCCCTTGATTTGCCCGCACTGACCGCAGGCTCGGATGTGAAGATTGCGCCCATTGTGTCATCCCTGCGGGCGGCACAGGTCATCATCAAAAAATGGCTGCGGAGTGATCATCGTCTCCCGGACTTTGTGGTCATCGAGGGCCCCAAGGCAGGCGGCCATCTGGGCTTTAAGCCGGAACAGCTGCCGGATATCCCGGACTATGACGAGGAAATCCGCCGCATCATTGATTTCGTTAACGAAACGGCTGAAGAAAACGGCACCGCCATCCCTGTGATTGTGGCCGGCGGCATCTGGGACAGGCAGGACATCGAGCATGCCTTTTCTCTGGGGGCAAGCGGCGTACAGATGGCCAGCCGCTTTGTGTGCACCCACGAATGCGACGCCGCCGATGCCTACAAGCAGGCATACATCAGCGCCGCCGATGGGGATTTGCGTATCATCAAGTCTCCGGTGGGCATGCCGGGCAGAGCCATCAGCAACCGCTTTCTGCAGCAGCTGGAGACGGAGACCTTCCGCCCGAAAAAATGCCTTGGCTGTCTGGCCGGCTGCAAGCCCAATGAAATCCCCTACTGCATCACCGAGCGGCTGATCATGGCCGTACAGGGGGATGTGGACAACGGTCTGCTCTTCTGCGGCGCCAACGCCGGACGGATTGACCGCATCGTCTCCGTGCATGAGCTGATGCAGGAGCTGGCATCATCATAACACATTTACCAGCATTTGCCAATCAGGCCAAGGCAAGCCGATGACGGTCAAATGCTTCTTCCATAAAATAAGCGCTCCGATGAATGATTCTGCATGAAGCCGCAGATATTCACCGGAGCGTTTTTGTGTTCCATAGGGAAGGCAGGAATGCTTATTCCTGCATGCGGTTTTTGGCAGTGGTCAGCATCAGCTTCAGGCGGTTGAGCTGATTGACCTCGCTGGCGCCGGGATCGTAGTCAATGGCGGCAATATTGGCCTGCGGGTAGGCTTCCTTTAGCTTCTTGATGACACCCTTGCCCACCACATGATTGGGCAGGCAGGCAAAGGGCTGAATGCACACAATGTTGGGCACGCCGGTCTTGACCAGCTCAATCATTTCGCCGGTGAGGAACCAGCCCTCGCCGTACTGATTGCCAAGGGACAGGAAGGGCTTTGTCTGCCGGGCAATGTCCTCAATGGGCATGGGGACCTCAAAGCGCTTGCTGTTTTTCAGCGCATCAAGGGCAGGCTTGCGGATGCGGCGAATCAGCTTGACACCGATGTTGGCGATGATGTCGCTGCTCTTCTGCGCGCCGAGGAAGGCAAAGCGATACTTGCCGCCATACACGCAGTAGTTGAAGAAGTCCACCAGATCGGGCACCACGGCTTCGGCACCCTCCTGCTCCAGCAGCTCCACCAGATGGTTGTTGGCAAGGGGCATGTACTTCACCAGAATTTCGCCCACAATGCCCACCTTGGGCTTCCTGACAGTTTCATCAATGGGGAACGCGTCAAAGGCCTCCACAATCTGCCGGCACAGCGTCCGGTAGCCGCGCTTGCCGTGCTCGCAAGTCAGCTCCTCAATGCAGATGTCCCGCCACTTGCGGTGCAGTGCGTTGGCAGAGCCGGGCTCCAGCTCATAGGGGCGCACCCGGTACAGGCAGCGCATCAGCAAATCGCCGTATACCACCGCCTTCACCAGATCCACAATCAGCCCCGGGGACAGGCGGAAGCCATCGTTCTTCTCCATGCCGTTGGCGTTGAGGGAGATGACGGGGATGTGGCTCAGCCCTGCCTTTTCCAGCGCACGGCGGATGAAGGCCACATAGTTGCTGGCCCGGCAGCAGCCGCCGGTCTGGCTCATAATCACCGCCAGCCGGTTGGTATCATACTTGCCGGACAGCACCGCCTGCATAATCTGCCCCACCACGGTAATGGAGGGGAAGCAGGCATCGTTGTTGACGAATTTCAAGCCGGTGTCGATGGCCTGCCGGTTGTCGTTATCCAGCATCACCAGCTGATAGCCGCGCTTGCGGAACACAGGCTCCAGCAAATCAAAATGGATGGGGCTCATCTGAGGTGCCAGAATGGTATATCCCTCCCGGAACATCTCTTTGGTGAAGGCGACACGCTTGTAGCTGTCATCACCTTCACAGGCGCAAATGCCCTTCTCCTGCCGGATTTCCATGGCCGCCAGCAGAGACCGGATGCGGATGCGCACCGCGCCAAGGTTGTTCACCTCATCAATCTTCAGCGCCGTGTACAGCTTGTTGTGCTTTTCCAGAATCTCGCTCACCTGATCGGTGGTCACGGCATCCAGACCGCAGCCGAAGGAGTTGAGCTGAATCAGCTCCAGATCGTTGCGGCGGGCCACAAATTCAACCGCGTTGTACAGGCGGGAATGGTACACCCACTGGTCCACCACGCGGATGGTGCTTTCCGGGGCCACATTCAGGGGCAGGCTGTCCTCGGTCAGCACGGTCAGGCCGTAGGAGGCAATCAGCTCCGGAATGCCGTGGTTGATTTCAGGGTCGATGTGATAGGGTCGCCCGGCCAAAACAATGCCGCGGCCGCCGGCGGCTTCCATTTCCGCAAGGCGCTTTTGACCCTCGGCGCGGATATCTGCCTTGGCCTTTTGCTGCTCGGCCCATGCCAGATGCACCGCACGGCGCACCTCCCCTGCCGGGATGCCCCATTCCTTTTCCGCCGTTTTCACCAGCCGGTCGGCGGCGGTTTTTTCATCCGTAAAGGCGATAAAGGGGCGAATGTAGCGCACTTCCCCGCTGCTGATGGTTTCCATGTTGTTCTTCAGGTTCTCCGCATAGGAAACCACAATGGGGCAGTTGTAGTGGTTTTGAGCGTTCTTCGCCTCCTGATGCTCATAGAAGATGCAGGGGTGGAAGATGGTGGTAATGCCCTGATCAATCAGCCACTGCACATGGCCGTGGGACAGCTTGGCCGGATAGCACTCCGATTCGGAGGGGATGGACTCCATGCCCCGCTCGTAGATTTTTCTTGATGACCAGGGGGACAGCACCACCCGGAAGCCAAGGCTGCCGAAGAATGTGGCCCAGAAGGGATAGTTCTCGTACATGCTCAGCACCCGCGGCAGGCCGATGGTGCCTCTTTGGGCAGCATCCTCCGCAAGGGGCTGATAGTCAAACAGCCGCTGACGCTTATAGGCCACCATGTTGGGTGCCTGTGCCTGCTTGTCCGTATTGCCGGCACCCTTTTCACAGCGGTTGCCGCTGATGTGCTTTCTGCCGCCGGGGAACTGGTTGACAGTGAGCATGCAGCGGTTGGAGCAGCCGCCGCAGCGCACGGAGGATGCGGTATAGGACAGGTTCAGGATTTCATCAAAGGAGAGCATGCTGCTCTTTTCCGCATGGTGGTTCTTTGCCACCAGCGCCGCACCGAAGGCACCCATCAGGCCGGAAATATCGGGACAGGTGGCATCCACACCGGCGATTTTCTCAAAGGCACGAAGCACCGCCTGATTGTGGAAGGTGCCGCCCTGCACCACAATGTGCCGACCCAGCTCCTCGGGGGATGTCAGCTTGATGACCTTGTACAGCGCGTTTTTGATGACCGAGTATGCCAGACCCGAGGAGATATCCGCAACAGATGCGCCCTCCTTCTGGGCCTGCTTGACGTTGGAATTCATAAACACGGTGCAGCGGGTGCCAAGGTCCACAGGAGATTCGGCAAACAGCGCCTCCTTGGCAAAGCCCTCTGCGGTATAGCCGAGGGAAGTGGCGAAGTTCTCGATAAAGGAGCCGCAGCCGGAGGAGCAGGCCTCGTTGAGCATGATGCTGTCCACCGTGCCGTTCTTCAGCCGGATGCACTTCATATCCTGACCGCCGATATCCAGCACACAGTCCACCGCCGGGTCAAAGAAGGTGGCGGCGGTGCAGTGGGCGATGGTCTCCACCACGCCTTCGTCCAGGGAGAAGGCGGCCTTCAGCAGTGCTTCACCATAGCCGGTGGAGCAGGCCCGGGCAATTTCCGCGCCCCTGGGCATAAGCTGCTGCAGCTGACGGATGGCGTTTTGCGCCGTCAGGATGGGGTTGCCCTGATTGTTGGCGTAGTAATCCCACAGCAGCTCACCCTGTTGGCCAATCAGCGCCAGCTTGGTGGTGGTGGAGCCGGCATCAATGCCCAGATAGCAGTTCCCGCGGTAGGCCGCAAGCTCCGCCCGCTTCACTGTTGCCTTTTGGTGGCGGCGGCAGAACTCGTCATACTCCTCCTGATTGCCGAACAGGGGAGCCAGACGGGGCATTTCAAAATTGACCTTCACCCCGGACTGCAGCTTTTCAATCAGGTTGGAAAGGGGCACCGCATCGGCATCCTGTGCCTCCAGTGCCGCGCCCATGGCCGCAAACAGGTGGGAGTTTTCCGGCATCACCGCGGTCTCTTCCGTCAGCTTTAATGTGCGGACAAAGGCCGCCCGAAGCTATGTGAGAAAATGCAGCGGACCGCCCAGAAAGGCCACCGTGCCGCGGATGGGCTTGCCGCAGGCCAGACCGGAAATGGTCTGGTTAACCACCGCCTGAAAGATGGAGGCGGCAAGGTCTGCCTTGGTGGCGCCCTCGTTAATCAGCGGCTGAATATCCGACTTGGCAAACACGCCGCACCGGGCCGCGATGGGGTAAATCTGCCTGTACTCCTTGGCAGCCTCGTTCAGCCCCTCGGCATCCGTCTGCAGGAGGGATGCCATCTGGTCGATAAAGGAGCCCGTGCCGCCGGCGCAAACGCCGTTCATCCGCTCCTCAAGACCGCCGGCGAAGTAGATAATCTTCGCATCCTCGCCGCCCAGCTCGATGGCCACATCCGTTTGGGGGGCAGCATGGTTCAGGGCAGCGGCAACCGCCACCACCTCCTGAATAAACCCGATGCCCAGCGCTTTGCCGAGGTTGATGGCACCGGAGCCGGTGATTTTTACCTTCAGGCTGCACTCGCCCAGCAGCGCCCGGGCATCGGTGAGCAAATCATAAACCGTCTCCCGGGTATGGGCATGGTGCCGCCTGTAATCGCCAAAGAGAATTTGGCCGTTATCATCCACAACCACCAGCTTCACCGTGGTGGAACCGATATCAATTCCTGCGTGATAGATTTTCATCAGTCATGCTCTCTTTTCTGGTTGTCTATATTTCAGCCGGGCATTTTCACCTGATACCCTGATGGATTCATAATGAAAATTGGCCCATCGTACATTATAACACCGTTTGTCAACTGAATATGAACAAAAAATCAGCCCCTTCCGAATTTACCCGGAAGGGGCCAACCTGTTAATCGTCTGTTCTTCTTCTGCGGCGGTCCACGGTGGCATTGGCGTAGTAGCTGCCCTTTTGGTGGTACATGGCCACATCCGCGTCCTTCAGCACCGCATCAAACCCCACATCGCACATGGTTTCCCGGTAGGCAACGCCAAGGGAGGCGGTGTTGCCCAGCAGGATGCGGCTGAGCTCAATCTTTTCGCTGAATTCTTTTTGGCTGATGCCCGCAATGATGGCCGCAAACTCGTCGCCGCCCATGCGGTACACATGCTCCGTGCCGAATACGGACTGCAGCACCTCTGCCGTGCGCCGGATGAACTTGTCACCGGCATCGTGACCCTGACGGTCGTTGATTTCCTTCAGGCTGTTCAGGTCACACATCAGCACCGCCAGCGAGCCGTTTTCGTCATACTGCTTGCGGTACAGCCATTCCAGCGCCTTTCTGTTTTTGCAGCCGGTCAGCTGGTCATGCACGGCGGAATACGCCAGCTCGGAGGCGTTGTCGCGGATGCGCATGATGAAGGACACCACGAATTCCATCACGCAGATGAGGTCGGAAATGTCGTGAATCATGTCCCTGGGGGGATTGTCCACGCCGTAGAAGCCCACCATTTTGCCCTCGATGATGATGGGGCCGGTGACCAGCGTTTCCACGCCCTGGGGCTTTAACAGATTGTAGATGGGCAGGCTGACCTTTTTGTACTCCTCAATGTCCTCGATAATCACGCTGCCCGTTTTTTTGTACTGGGTGTACCAGGGCTCAATCACGCCCTCAAAGGGAACGTTTTGCAGGTTGTCCTTCTCGGCAGAAACGCCCTCGCGGCACCACTCGTAGGTGTTGTCAAAGCCGCCCTTTTCGTTTTTCTCAAAGATGTACGCCCGGTCGGAATGGAGCTTTTCGCCGATGTATTCCACCAGCTGCTCCACAATCTTCTCCAGCTCCTCCTCGCTGGTGGCATAGCGCACCATGTCGGTGATAAACGCGTCAAAGCGGTTCATCCTGTCCTCTGTGGCTCTGCGGGCCTCCTCTTCCGCCTGCAGCCGGGTACGCATCAGCACGCGCTGCATTTTGCTGCGCATGGTGGCGGAGGTAACAAACATGCTGATGATGCTGTAGGGGATGACATTGAGCATATTGACGGAAAAGATTTCAGGCGGCTGCGTGTATTTGGCCGCCGCGCAGTAGATGATGACGCACACAGCCATCACCGCGTTGCAAATCCAGCTGCGGAAGGTGAACAGCAGCGGAATGCCCAGCATCATCACGATAAAGCTGACGGTCAGCATATCCGGCGAAATCAGGGTGCCCATGACAATGCCCATGCTCAGCAGCATGGCATAGCAGCCGTAGCAGGCCGATGCCTTCAGGGGCAGGCTGTCCGTCTTCAGGAAGGAAATACCCCAGAAGACCGCCGACAGCACCGTATACACGGCATATATGGTCACGTTCTTTCCGTAGCTTGTCATCAGCAGCCCCAGCCCGGTCATGATGCCGAAGGCAATGGCGGCAATGGCGCTGACAAGGCGAAGGCTCAGCCAGCTCTCCTCCCATGCCTCCCGGCGGATTTCGCTGTAATCATCCCGGCTGACGGCGAAAAAGGACATCAATTCTTTCATTCAGCATATTCTCCCGTTTCAGGCTTGTTGGAGGTCTTCCTCCCCCGTGACATCCGCAATGCCCACATAGAACACTGGAATGCCCTCTTGCAGCAGCACCTTGCGGCCGATGTCATCCACCCGGCGCACCTGACCGTCCGCGCGGATGATGCGGTAGCTGACCCGGTCGATGTTGTCGCCGGAGTCATCAATCTGCCGCCGGATTTCGGCCTCCACCCGGTCGATATCCTCCGGATGCACCATGGTCTTGAACGAACAGGAGACCGCCTTTTGGAACTCCCGGAAGCTGCTGCAGCCGAAAATCCGGCACAGGGCTCCATCCGCACAGAGGATGCGCTCGTCCCCGAAGGCTTCGTAGATGAACCAGCCGCAGTCAGCGTGTTCCTGTTCAAAGGCGCGGAAGGGTGCGCAGTCCCCCAGCTGTGCCTTGTAGGCCGGGAAGGTCTCGCTGTTGATTTTGCTCAGCGCCAGCACCCGGCCAAGGGTCTTCAGCATTTCGTCCACCTTGATGGGCTTGGGGATGTGGGCATTCATGCCTGCCCGCAGGGCGTTGCGCTTGTCCTCCTCAAAGGCGTTGGCCGTCATGGCGATGATGGGGATGCCCGCCTTTTCCCTGTCCTCCAGAGCACGGATGCGCCTTGCGGCATCGTAGCCGTTGAGGTTGGGCATCTGGATGTCCATCAAAATCAGGTCAAAGGTCCCGGCGGGGGCCTTGCGCAGTGCATCCACACAAAGGATACCGTCCTGCGCCCATGTCACCTCAAAGCCCACGGCTTCCAGCAGCTCTGTGGCGATTTCGGCATTCAGCTCGTTGTCCTCTGCCATCAGGATGCGCTTGCCGGCAAAGGCATCCGCATCCACAGCCTCCTCCTCGGCCTCGTGCTGTTCAATTTCCTGCGCCAGCCGGTGGGGAAATAATTATGGTGAAGGCAGTGCCCTTGCCCGGTGTGCTTTCCACGGTGATGGAGCCGCCCATCAGCTCCACCAGCTTCTTCACGATGGGCATGCCAAGGCCCGTGCCCTCAATCTTGTTTTCGGTAAAGGTATGCTCCCGGGTGAATTCCTCAAAGATGGTCTTCAGGAATTCCTCGCTCATGCCGATGCCCGTATCGGATACCACGGTTTTCACGCTGGTCCAGCCCGGGCGCATGGAGGGAATCTCCGTCAGTTCCACGTTCACCCTGCCGCCTGCGGGGGTGTACTTGTAAGCGTTGGAAACAAGGTTGAGCAGGATTTCCTTCACCTTCAGGGAATCGCAGTAAATCAGCCGGTCGCGAATGCTCACAGACACCCGGAAGTCGATGCCCTTCTGCCGCATCAGCTCCTCATACACGGCGGTGATGTCATCCATGATTCTGCCGGGGCGGTGCACCTGCTCATCGAAGGTAATCTTGCCGGCCTCGATGCGGGCCATTTCCAGCACGTTGTTAATCAGCGACAGCAGGAAGCTGTTGGCCGAGCGGATTTTCTGCAGATAGTCGCTGAATTTCTCCGGCTCCTCCCGATGGCGGCCCAGCAGCTCTGTGTAGCCGATGATGGCGTTCATGGGGGTGCGGATGTCGTGGCTCATGTTGAACAGGAAGTTGCTCTTGGCCTGACTTGCCTTTTCGGCTGTGTCGCGGGCGGCCTCCAGCTCCTGCTGGGCCTGCTGCAGCGCCGCGTTGGCCTGATTAGCCCGGGAGAGGGCTTCCTCGGTTCTGGTCAGCGTATCCTGATCGACGATGAAGCTCCAGAACTCCTCCACGCCGTCGGGGTTGCGAATCAGGCGGCCCCGGTCCTCTACATTCTTCCAGCTGCCGTCCTTGCAGCGCAGGCGGTAGTGCATGGTGTACATCTTGCCGCTGTGCACGTCCTTCAGCACGGTCTCGATTTCGTGCCGTGTGTCGCTGAAGTCCATCAGGTTCATCATGCAGCCGCTGCCGGCATCAATCATCTCCTGGGGTGATTCGTAGCCCAGCATTTTCGCCAGCTGCTCGGAAACCATCAGGAAGGTGAACTCGTCATCATTCAAGCCGCGCTTGAAGCTGCCGTGGATGGCCTCCGTCATGGTCTGCAGGCGCAGGCGCTCCAGCTTTTCCGCCTCCCGGCGCTGCTTTTCGCGGGCCATGCGCTTGCCCACCAGCGCGGTGATATCCTCCACCGCATACAGCACGGAGGCCGCCTCGCCGCCCTTGTCGCGCCCGGCAACAATCCAGCTGGCGCGGCACCATGGGCGCTGCGGGTCAACGGAATGGAATTCGGCGCTGATGCTGTCGCTGTCCCCAAGGCGGTCAATCAGGGTGCCGGTGTCGGTAAACTCCTGCATCTTCGCCAGATCGTCATGGTCAATCATGTGGGGCAGACCGATGTCCATGGCCTCCTGCACCGTGCGGCAGCCCCGAAGCAGCTCCTGCACCCGGGGCATTTCCTTCACCGCCTTGTAGCGTCCGGTGGCCAAATCAGCGAAATACACGGAGAAATACGCGTTGGAAAGACCGCCGGCAATGTTCACCTGATCCTGCAGCTTGCGCTGGTTCACGCTCAGTTTGTCATTGAGAGCGTTGACCTGACGCATGTTCTGCTCCTTCTTGGTCAGGTTGTAGCTGAGCAGGGTGATGATGACCACCAGCACCAGCAGGAAGAACAGGCCGAACCACAGCATATTGTCAATCAGGAAATCTGCAAAGGTATAGGGATTGAGTGCCTCGATGTACTTGTAGGAATGCTCCATGCCATAGGAGGAGCCCAGCAGCCGCAGGCCGCGGTTGAGCAGCAGCAGCAGCGCCGTATCCGTATCCCTTACGCCGAAGCAGCGGCTGTCCTGCGTGCCCATCTGCACATAGGACAGGGAGCGGTACTTTCTGCTGCGGTCACCAGCTCCGTGCGCAGGGGATTGAGCACCGTACCGTCCGCCCTGCCCTCCAGCACGGCCTCCAGACATTCGTCAATGGAGCGCAGCAGCAGCAGCTCCGTCCCGGGGAAGGTCCGCAGGGTGTAGGCAATCTGCATCTGATTGTTGCTGTTAACCGCAATGGTCTTCAGCTGGTTTTTGTCATACTGGCCGCGGAACACAAAGCTTTCACTGCAGGTGACCACCGGCGTGGAGGCCGCCAGCTGCAGCTGCTCCAGATCCCACGGACGGCTGTACACCGGGAAGGCCGCATCCAGCTCGCCCTGCCGGAGTGCTGCCATCATATCGTTGTAATTGTCCGACGGAACATACTCCACCCGAACCTGGTTATCCAGCCCCAGTGCGGTCAGGATGCCCGCCAGCACATCGGTCATCAGGCCCGCGGCCTCGCCGTCCTCGCCCTTGGCGGAATAGGGCAGATAATTGTTGAGATAGCCCACCCGCATCACCGGATGCGAAGCCGCCCAGTTCTTTTCCTCCTCCGTCAAATCTTTGCTGGTGATGGCAGAGGAATAGTTGGCGTACTGCAGGTTCTGCAGCAAAAAGGGCTCGATGGAGAACATACGGTTCAGCGCCGTATTCAAACGGGCAAGCAGCTGCGGCCGTTTGCCGGATACCGCCAGATAGTAGGGCTCCTCCCCCAGCTTGGCCACCATGCTCAGGCCCACAACACCGGATACATTGCTCTGTGTCTGGCAGATGAGGTCCACTTCGCCGCGCTCAAAGGCCGCCAGCTGCTCTGCCTGTGTCTCAAACAGCACCGGCTCCAGCCCGAGGCCGTTCTGCTCGCTCCAGACCATGGCCATGTCGCTCATGCGGTTGTCGGCAATGCCGCCCACCTTTTTGCCCGCCAGCAGGGAACGGTCCCCCGAGGACAGGGCGGCATCATCCGCATGGCGGTACAGGCAGTATACGTCCTATCCCATGGCGGAATCGGGGAAGAGCATCACCTGCCGCCGCTCTGCCGTGGCAGATACACCGGCCAGCAGGTCGATTTCGCCCCGCTCCAGCATGCCGAACAGCTCCGGCCATGTGCCGTACACATATTCATACTGCCAGCCGGTATAATTGGATACCTTCTGCAGATAGTCATAGCTGTAGCCGCTCTTGGGCGCATCATCGCCCATGCCCTCCTGAAACATATCCAGTTGATACCAGCCCACCCGAAGGCACTCCCGGCTTTGCTGTGCATCAGCACCTGATGCTGCGGGCAGGATTGTCATCAGCAGCATAAGGGCTGCCATCAGGCACAGCAGCCGCTGACGGAGTTTTGTCATCTTGTTCAGCATGGTTCCTCCCATCCCGGATGGCGGGATGCTGTCAATATATGTCAACTTCCATGGATAAACAGGGATTTCGTTCTGATATTATGTGTTTTCCGGTCGAGGAAAGCGCAGATTTCGTCATTTTGATTATAAAAGATACGGTTGCTCCGGTCAAGGGAGAAAACGCAAAGGCTTTGCATTTGCCCGCAGAATCGGGTATACTAAAGGATATCAATCCATCATTTTCCACCCTTGATGCGCCGGAGGTTGCTCCCATGAAAAAAGCCATATGCCGCGCTGCTTCGGCCGCGGTTTGTTATCTGTTGCTGGTGCTGCTGCTGACCATATTTGAACAGGGCACCGGCGGGCCTATCCGCACCTTCGGGGATGCCTTCTGGTACTCCCTTGTCACCATGACCACCGTGGGCTACGGCGATCTGTATCCGGTGACAACGGCGGGCAAGCTCATCGGCAGTGTATTTCTGCTGTTGAGTCTGGGCTTTCTGGCCTTGGCCGTCAGTGCCTTTTGGGGGCTGATGACAGGCCGCCTGTTCCCCACCCTGCGCCTGTGGCAAAACCGCCGCCGTCCGTGGGCTGTGTTCTCTTCGGATAACGCGGAGGCCCGCACCCTGATGGCCGACATCCTGCGCCATCACCCTGAAGCACTGCCGGTGCTTTGCCGAAGCGGCGGTCACGCCCGAAGCCCCGTGCATTTTGCCGGTGACATTCGCGCCCTGTCTGCCTTCCCCTGCTTTGCCAAAGGACATCGTTCCCTGTTCCTGATGGATGAAGACGAAGCCGCCAACCGCGCCGATGCCCTGGCCCTGCGTTCCCTATCCACCGATGATTGTCGGCTGTACTGCCGCAGTGTGGAAACAGACACCCTCCCCGGCGTGACCTTCTTCCATGCCTGTGAAAGCTGTGCGCGGGATTACTGGCAGCGCTTCCCCCTGCAAGCCGGGGAAGACACCGTCCTTCTGCTGGGGGATGGCCGCTATGCTCAAGCCCTGATGAATCAGGCGGTGAATGTCAGCTGCCTCACGCCCTTCCGCACCCTTGCATGGCATCTGTACGGCAACTGGGATGAATACCGCCGCCTGCACGAGGGATTGCAGCAGGTCTTTGCCATGGGTGAAGCCGCAGGCACCAAAGACAGCCTGTTTTTCCACACAGCGCCATGGACCGCCGAAGCACTTCAAAACGCGAAACGCATCATCATCTGCGGGGATGACCGGCAGGAGAACGCCGCCCTGACCCTGCGCATCAGCCGCTGGCTGCCCGTCACCGGCGCACTGCATGTGCTGACCGATGACGAAACCGTTCCCGGCACAGCCTTCGGCAAAGAAGCCGATTTGTACACCGAAGACCTTGTCATGAAGCAAACACAGGATGCAGCCGCCCGCGCCATGCACGAAGCCTACCGCGCCGTCAATCCCGCTGCACCGGCGTGGGGTGAACTCTCCTGCTTCCTGCGCGCCTCCAACCGCGCCGCCACAGACCACATTCCCGTCAAGCTGTCCCTCCTGCAGGGGACGCCCTTTGAGCAGGCGGATGCTTCCCTGCGCCGCATGTGCCGCCAAAACGAGCACGACCGCTGGCTGCGCTTCCATGCACTGCACGGCTGGCGCTATGGCCCCCATAAGGATGCGCTCCTGAGAACCCACCCCTGCATGGTTCCCTTTGACGAACTCAGCGAGGCGGAGCAGGCCAAGGATGATCTGGCCTGGGAACAGCTGCCCAAGTAACCCCCCACAAATCCCCCACAGGAGGATGATTGCATGACCGCCTTTGTTGCCATTTTGCTGGTTGCCGCCCTGTTTCTGGCGGCACTGCTGAACCTGGCCGCCGATACCTCCTTCCGCAACCGCATGACCGGCTGTTCCGCCGCCATGGCCGCCTGCATCGGCATTGTGATGTACGGCTATGCCTTCATGTGGCAGGGCGGGCTGGGCGTGATTCCCGTTCTGCGGGCGCTGTTGACGGTCTGCCGCATGTTCGGCGGCGTTAACGATGCCGCGCTGGTGCAGTCCGTGCCCCTTTGGCAGGGAGAAATCCCCATGACCGTGTTCTGGGTGGGCCACTTTCTTGCCTTCTATGCCACCGCCAGCACAGCCATTGCCACGCTGGGCGGCAGGCTGCTGCACCGGCTGCGCACCATGCTGCTGCGCCGCGGCGATCTGCTGGTAATTTTCGGCGCCAACAGCGAATCCATCGACTATGCCCGCACAAGACAGGCAAAGCAGCATCTGACACTGCTGTTTGTGGATGACAGCTGTGACAGCGCCGCCGAATCCGCCATTGCGGCCATGGGCGGGCTGGTGGAAAAATCCGCCTCGGCCTTAAGCCCGGATGCGGCCTTCCTGCGGCACATCGGCATGGTGCCGGGCAAGCGGATGCTCCATGCCGCCGCCATGCATCCCGACGGACTGCGCAACCTTGCCTGGGCCCAGCAGCTGCTTTCCGCCCTGACGGACAGGGGCATCCAGCCCCGGCAGACCACCCTGCTTGTGCAAGGGGTAGAGGAGCAGCAGGCCGGATATCTTCTGGCACAGGACGGCCCCGGCTTTGGCAACGTATTCGCCTATGATGCCTACGGACTGGCCGCCCGGCTGATGACCCGCCGCCTGCCCCCCTGCCGCACCATCGCCTTTGACGAAGCCGGCAGAGCCGTGCAGGATGTTCACGCGGTGATTATCGGCTTCGGGCAGATGGGCCGCGCCGCCCTGAAGCAGCTGGCCATGAACGGTCAGTTCTGCGGCAGTGATTTCCGGGCGGATGTCTTCGACAGCCATGCACAGGCCGGCAGCCTGCTTGACAGCCAGCTGCTGCAAAACCATCACATCAACTTTCACGCCTCCGACGGCCGCTCCAACGATTTCTACGCCTTCCTGCGGGAATACCGGGATTCGGTGAACTACATCGTCATCTCCACCGGACGAAAGCAGCAGAATCAGGAGATTGCACAGGAAATCACCGCATGGTACGGCGGCTTTGAGCATCTGCCCGCCATTGTGCAGCTGACCAAGGAAAGCCTGCTTTGCTCCGAGGGCGGCAAAACCGACCTGCAGTGGCAGAGCATCTACGCCTCCGATGCGCTGGACTTCCATCAGCTGGACCGGCTGGCCATGGTCATCAATCAGCAGTATTGCGCCGGAAACGGCCTGTCTGCGGAGGATAACTGGAAAAGGTGTGACTACTTCAGCCGCATCAGCTGCAGGGCCAGCGCCGACTTTGCCCCTGCCTTTCCGGCCGCGGTGGGCCTTGCGCCGGATGCGCCGCTGTCTTCGCCCTGGCCGCCCCGGGAGGACATGCTGGAGAACCTTGCCCAGACAGAACATCTTCGCTGGTGCGCCTTCCATGAGGTGATGGGCTACCACACCATGCCGGAGGACATCTGGCAGGAACGGGCATCGCGCTATGCCGCAGGGGAAGCCATCCGCATCGGCAAGGATACGCAAAAGCGCCTTCACGCCTGCCTGATTCCATGGGAGCAGCTGGATGATTTATCTGCCCGGGAAAACGCCGTCACCGGCGGCAAGGTGGATTACAAGGCCATGGACCGAAGCAACGTACTGGCCCTGCCCGATTTGATGCGGCAGGCAGCGGAGGAAGCATGACGAACCAAGCATACGAATATGATGCCTTTATCAGCTACAGCCACCGGGACATGAACTGGGGCCGCTGGCTGCAAGCCCGGCTGGAAAGCTGGCGCATTCCGGCGGATGTGCGCAAAAAGCAATGCATCCGCGGCAAGCACCTGAAGGTCTTTCGCGACCAGACCGACCTTGCGGGGGTGGAGCTGCAGGAATCCATCCAGCGGGAGCTGCGCCTGTCCCGCTACCTGATTGTCATCTGCTCCCCCAACAGCGCGGCCTCCCCGTGGGTGGCGGCAGAAATCGCCTATTTCAAGCAGCTGGGGCGGGAGCAGAACATCATCCCCTTTATTGTGGAGGGCGAACCGGAAACGGACAAGCCGGAGCTGGAATGCTATTCCGCCGAGCTGCGCAACGTGCAGGACCACCATTATCTCGGGGCGAATGTGCAGGAGCTGGGCAAACAGAAGGCATTTCTGCGGCTGATTTCCATCCTGCTGGATGTGCGCTTCAACCGGCTGGTGGACCGCGACCGCCGCAGGAAGCGCATCCGCGTGACCGCCATCGTTTCGGCTGTGATGATTGCCGCCGCCGTCACCGGCACCCTGCTGTGGCGCAACTGGCAGACGGAAAACGAAAAGCGCTACCTGCAGTACGGCAACGTCATCCTTGAATGGACGGAAAACAACGCCGTCAGCCCGGACATGGTGGATATGCTGGAGCAGTCGGCGCTGGCTGGGAACGAGCAGGCCTGCCTGATGCTGGGCGATTCCTACCAGCGGGGCCGCGGCGTTGAAGTCAATCCCGAGGAGGCCTTCCGCTGGTTTGAACTGGGTGCTTCCTACGGCAATGACGCCGCGCTTGCCGCCGTGGGCAACTGCTACATCAACGGCGAGGGCGTTGCCAAGGATGTTGCGGCGGCGCTTCCCTACTACGAAAAAGCCGCGGAAAAGGGCAACACAGAGGCCATGATTAACCTTGCCCTGTGCCTGCTGTACGGCGAAGGCACCCAAGCCGATCCCCTTCGGGCGGCAAAGCTGTTTGCCCAGGCCGCAGAGCAGGGCAACACCCGCGCCATGATTGCCTCCGCCAATCTCTGCATGGACAACGGCAGCCCGGAGCAGGCCTTCCGCTGGATGAAGATGGCCGCCGAAAACGGCGATGCCGAGGCCATGTTCAACACCGCCATGATGCTGCAAAACGCCATCGGCACAGAGGAGAACCCGGAGGAAGCCTTCCGGTGGCTGTGGCAGTCGGCCCAGCTGGGCGACAAGGATGCCATGTACATGGTCGGCTGGTGCCTTGACCACCGCTACGGCATCGATGACCCCGCCCTCATCTGGTACCGTCAGGCCGCAGAGCTTGGCAGTGAAAATGCGAAAAGGAAGCTGGAGGAAAAGGGCGCTGGAGCACAATAAGAGGGATGCGAAAAAGCACCTGACAGATAAAGCAAAGGGACTGTGAAAATGTGATTTCACAGCCCCTTTGTTCATATGCTTTATGCCAGCTTGTCTTCCCCGTTACCTTCCCGCCAGTGCACGCTTGACGGCCTTCTCCACCACCTTCACCTCGATGGGCTTGGCGACGTGGCCGTTCATGCCGGCCTCGAAGGCGTTTTTCTTGTCTTCCTCGAAGGCGTTGGCAGTCATGGCGATAATGGGAATGGCGGCCTTGACCTGGTCCGGCAGTGCGCGGATGGCCCGGGTGGCTTCGTAGCCGTTCATCACGGGCATCTGGATATCCATCAGGATTAAATCGTAATAGCCCGGTTCGGCCTTCTGCAGCATATCCACGCAGGCACGGCCGTCCTCGGCGTGGTCGACAATCAGGCCCATTTCCTCCAGAATTGCGGCGGCGATTTCTGCGTTCAGCTCGTTGTCCTCTGCCATCAGGATATGCCGGCCGGACAGGGCAACATCATCCAACCCGCCGTCCGCATGGGCAGGCATCGCGGCGTAATGCGCCTCGTCGGCGATTTTAAACTTCAGGGTAACGATGAAGGTGGAGCCCTTCCCCGGCTCGCTTTCCACCTCAATGGTGCCGCCCAGGAGGGTCACCAGCTTTTTCACGATGGAGAGGCCCAGACCGGTACCGGCCACCTTGCCCATGGTGGTGTTGCGTTCGCGGGTGAAGGAATCGAAGATTTTGGGCAGGAATTCCTCGCTGATGCCCACGCCCGTGTCACTGATGCGGGTGCGAATCCGTGCATAGCCCGGCTCATCGCAGGGCAGCTCGTCAATCACGCCGCTGACCGTTCCGCCGCCCGGCGTGTACTTGATGGCGTTGCTGACGATGTTCATGTAGATTTCGTTCAGCTTGGTGG
>JAUNDF010000020.1:3241-30666 GCA_030526225.1 Clostridia bacterium | reverse complement strand
ACGCCGATGTGGTCATCACCGAAATCGGCGGCACCATCGGCGATATCGAGTCCCAGCCCTTTCTGGAGGCTGTCCGTCAGATTTCGCTGGAGGTGGGCCGTGAAAACAGCCTGTTCATCCATGTAACGCTGGTTCCCTTCCTGCGGGGCAGTGACGAGCACAAATCCAAGCCCACCCAGCACAGCGTGAAGGAGCTGCAGGGCATGGGCATCCACCCCAACATCATTGTCCTGCGCTGTGATGAGCCGCTGGAGGAGGGCATCTTCCAGAAGATTGCCATGTTCTGCAATGTCAAGCCCGACTGCGTGCTGGAAAACATCACCCTGCCCTGCCTGTACGAGGCTCCGCTGATGCTGGAGCAGTCCGATTTCTCCAGCGTGGTCTGCCGCGAGCTGAACCTTGATACCCCCACCCCCGACCTGACAGAATGGACGGAAATGGTGGACAAAATCAAGAATGCCCACCGTCAGGTGACCATCGGCCTTGTGGGCAAGTATGTGCAGCTGCACGATGCCTACCTCTCCGTGGCCGAGGCCCTTCGCCATGCCTCCTACGCCCAGGATGCACAGGTGGATATCCGCTGGATTGATTCCGAAACCATCACCCCCGAAACCGCGGATGAAATCCTCTCCCCCATGGACGGCATTCTGGTCCCCGGCGGCTTTGGCAGCCGCGGCATTGAGGGCATGATTCTGGCCGCGAAATATGCCCGGGAGCATCATGTGCCCTATTTCGGCATCTGCCTTGGCATGCAGATTGCCGCCATCGAGTTTGCCCGCCATGTCTGCGGCTTTGCCGATGCCAATTCCGGCGAGTTTGATGAGCTGTGCAAGCACAAGGTGATTGACTTTATGCCCGGCCAGAGCGATGACATCGACAAGGGCGGCACCCTGCGTCTGGGCGCCTATCCCTGCCGCATTGCCCCCGGCACCACCATGGCCCGCTGCTATGGCGCAGAAGAAATCTCCGAGCGGCACCGTCACCGCTACGAATTCAACAACGAATACCGTGACATCATGACCGAAAAGGGCCTGACCCTCTCCGGCCTCAGCCCCGACGGCCGACTGGTAGAAACCATCGAGCTGACGGACCGTCCCTTCCATGTGGGCGTGCAGTACCACCCCGAGTTCAAGTCCCGCCCCAACAAGGTGCATCCCCTGTTCATGGGCTTTATCGGTGCGGCGCTGAAAATCCGCGAAGGAAAATAAGCACATTCCGGACTGTGAAAACACTTTTCACAGTCCCTTTTTGTTTATCAATTCCCCGTTTTGTAAATTTATACCTATGGACAGTTGCATAAAACGGCAAATCTGATATGATAAACAGTAAGGAAATTGATGATTTATGTTGAATCCGATTTCAGACAATCCGGAAGGGATGTGGTGTTTTTGAAAACAAAGCTGGCTCTGCTTTTGGCACTGCTGCTGATGTTTGCCGCAGGCTCTGCGCTGGCCGACACCCATGTGATGATGTACATGTGCGGCTCCGATCTGCAGAGCAGCTGCCTTGATGACATTCAGGAAATGACGTAGGCCGTGCTGGGGGATGATGTGACCGTCTCCATCCTGGCAGGCGGCGCCCTTAAGTGGGATTATCCCGGCTTTTCCACCAAAGAGCTGAACTACATGACCATCAACGGCAGCGGCGTCAGCGAGGTTACCTCCTTCGGGAAGGGCAGCATGGGCGAGCCTGAAACGCTGGCCGCCTTTGTGTCCTACGCCATGAAGGAGCATCCCGCCGACCGCACCATGCTGGTGCTGTGGAACCACGGCAACGGCAGCCAGTACGGCCTTTGCTTTGACGAGGTGTATGACGATGACCCCCTGACGCTGGCCGAGCTGGATACGGCCTTCGCAACCCTGCGCAGCCGGGATGAACACTTCCGGCTGAACATCGTGGGCATGGATGCCTGCCTGATGGCCGGCTTTGAAACGGCCTCCGTCTGCGCCCCCTATGCCGATTATCTCATCGCCAGCGAGGAGCTGGAGCCGCAATGTGGCTGGGACTACACCGCATGGCTCAGCACGCTGGGCAAAAATCCCGCCATGACCGACGAGGAGCTTTGCACCGCCGTGGTCAGGACCTATCAGGCCTACTGCGAGGAGAACGCACCCGACTGGCTGTCCACCCTCAGCGCCGTCCGTTTGTCCGCCATCGATGCCCTGACCGACTGCGTGGAGCAGGTGGCCGGCAGCCTCAACGGTGCCATTGAGGGCGGCCATCTGAACACCATCAACCGTATGCACCGCCGCGTGAACATTTTCGGCGCCTATGACAATTCTGCCTCCGACATGGTGGATTTGCTGTCGGTGATTGACATGGCGGCCCAGTTTGACGAAGCATCCGCCCAGCAGGCAAAGGCTGCGCTGGAGCAGGCTGTTGTCATCAGCTACGCTTCTCCTCAGGTGCCCAGCGCCTGCGGCCTTTCCATCTACCTGCCCCTGACCAATCTGGATGACATCCGGCAGATTCTGCCCGACTACAGCGCCGCGGCCCGGTTCCCCCAGTATGTTGCCTTTGTCACGGACTATGCCGAAAGCATGGCCGGCGGCAGCTACACCTTTGCGCCCCAGTCCCCCACCATGGTGGCGCAGAGCGACATGACCTCCGACAGCTTCCTTTCTTCCCTGTCCGGGGTCAGCTTCATCCCCGGCGTGATTCAGTCCGCCACCACCCAGCAAACCGGCAGCACCGACCGGCCCTCCTTCATCCCCGGCGTACCTGTGGGCAGTGACGCCCCTGCCGCCACAGCCGCACCGGCTGAGCCCTCCGGCACCATCCCCGGCTTTATCGCCGGCAGTGTTTCGGCATCCGTCAGCCCGGAAAGCATCACGGAAAACAGCCTTGCCTTCTCCCTGCAGGTATCCGCAGACGAGCTGGACAACCTGAGCTACGCAGAGGGTCTCCTGATGATGGACCTGTCCGACGAGGACGGCATTTATCTGGTGGATATGGGCTATCTGCAAAATGCATGGATTGACTGGAACGACCAAACGGTGTACAGTATGTTTGACGGCAGCTGGCCCACCCTTGATGGACAGCTGGTGGTCATGTATGACCAGTCCGTCACCGGAAATATGCGCCGAAGCATGATTCCCGTGACCGTCAACGGCGAACCAACCTACCTGATTGTCTCCTTTACCGGCGATGAAAAGACCGGCAGAATCCTTGGCCACAATGCCGGCTACAACGAGCATGGGCTGCCCATCCGCAGCATCACGCCCCTGCAGGAGGGAGACATCATCATTCCCACCTACACCATGTATTACAGCAACTATGCCGATGAAACGGATGATGAGGACATGCAGGAAACGGATTTCCTGGGCGACCCCATCACCTGGCACAGCGGCATGACCGTCACCTATGAATCCCTGAAGGATGACAGCGACCCCACCACCTGGCAGTTCTGCTTCGTCCTCAACGACATCTTCGGCGATTTTAACCTTTCCGACCCCATTGATTTTGTACTGTAAACAGGAGGAATGACCCATGAAAAAGCTGATTGCCCTTTTCCTTGTACTGCTGATGATTCCCTTCTCCGCCTTTGCGGATGCCACCCACATCTTTGAGGAAATTGATGTGGCCATCGTTGTGCCCGATGAAATGGTGGAGCTTGACATCTCCGATGATCCTGACGGCACCCTGATGCTGGCCTGCCTGAGCAAGGATGAAACCCTGTCCATGGTGGTCCACATGGATACCGCCGAGGGCCTGACCCTGGATGACATGAAGGCAGAGCTGGAGCAGACCGAAGGCATCACCTCCAGTGGCATCACCGAAATCAACGGTCTGCCTACCCTGTTCCTTGTGGGTGAAACTGAGGAATACAGCTTCGTGTCTTATTTCTATGTGGCCAATGGCTGGTACATCAATTTCAGCTTCTGCTTCACCACCGAAGAGGCTGCCGCCCTGTCCGGCCAGATTATGGAAACCCTCGCCCCTGCCGTTTAATCCTTCCAGAGCACACAAAAGCCTGCCCCACGGATGCACATCACATCGGGGCAGGCTTGCTTTGTTTGATTTCTTTGTTTGATGATGAAGCGGATTATTCCCGCAGCAGGGGCTGGGTGCTGCAGCGGAAGGAGCCGCCGAAGCCGCGGGAATTGTGGAAATCGATGTATTCCACCTTGATGCCGCGCTTTTCCAGCTCCACGCCCACATTGTCCTTAAAGGCAGGGTCGGCAATGTAGGTGCTCTCGTTGATGGGCAGGCCATTGATGGTCAGGTACTGGATGGTTTCCGGCTCCAGGATAATTTTGTCCCAGTCGGCAAAGGTATCCGGGATGCCATTCAGCAGCGCCTTTTCGGCCACAATCATCAATCCGTCGCGCACAAGGCTCATGGCGCAGTCCAGATGTAGCACATTGGGCAGCAGGGGGACCATGGTCACCTCGTAGCCGTCATGCTTCAGCAGATTCTTCAGCCACAGATAGCCCGCTTCGTTGCTGGCCAGACCGGAATTGCCCACAAACACCTTTTTGCCGTATACCAGCACATCACCGCCTTCCAAAAAGGGACCGGCCTCGGAATCGAAGCCCTCGGAGGTATCTGCCCGGGGAACGGCCACATACACGGCATCGCTGTCCATGGTCTGGGCCGTCAAAACGGGCCGCACCGGCAGTACCTCATTGCGGCGGTGGAAAAAGCGCATGGAGCCTTCAATCACATACCGGCCCACGGTAAAGAAGGGATCGCGGACAAAGAAGTTGCTGGCACCAAAGGCGCCGACAGAGGTTTTTTCGTTGTCTGTCATCTTGCGGGGCCGAAGCACCTCCACCCCGTATTTCTCCAGCAAAGCCACCAGATTGGTGCGCTCCTGCTCCCATTCCTTCTGGATTTCAGGGAACACCTCGCCAAAGTTTTTCCCGGCGTTTTCCGGATTGAAGGCAGAGGTATCGGGCAGGAAATCCATGTCCCGCAGTTCAGCAGGCAGAGGGGGATGTCAATGGATGATGCACTCTCTTCCCCGCATCCTGTATCCAGTATTTTTTGTCCGATTCCGCTTCTTTTTCTCCCTTTTTGTATTGCTTTGCCCGCGCAAATCGGATACTATGGAAGGAGTCTTGTTATCAAAGCAACACAGGAGATACAACATGGAGCATCAACAGAAACGAAGCACCTTCTCCGGCAAGCTGGGATTCGTGCTGGCCGCGGCGGGCGCGTCCGTGGGGCTGGGCAACATCTGGCGCTTTCCCTATCTGGCTGCACGGTACGGCGGCGGCATTTTCTTCATCGTCTATCTGCTTTTGGCCCTGACCTTCGGCTATACCATGATTACCGCCGAAACCGCTTTGGGCCGCATGACCCGCAAAAGCCCGGTGGGTGCCTATCATGCCATGGGCAAAACAAAATGGTTCTCTGCGGGCGGCTGGATCAACGCCATCATCCCCATTCTGATTGTCCCCTACTACTCCGTCATCGGCGGCTGGGTCATCAAGTATCTGGCGGCCTACTGTGCCGGACAGGGGGCCATGCTGGCGGAGGACGGCTATTTCACCCAGTTCATCACCGGCGGATTATCGGCCGAAGTGTGCTTCATCATCTTCATGCTGATGACCGTGGCCGTGATTTTCTGCGGCCTGCGCAGCGGTGTGGAGCGGGTATCCAAAATGATGATGCCGGTGCTGGTGGTGCTGGCGGTCATCATCATGGGCTACTCTGTCACCCGCCCCGGTGCGCTGGCAGGCGTAAAGTATTTTCTGGTGCCTCAGGTGGAGAACTTCTCATGGATGACCATCGTCACGGCCATGGGGCAGATGTTCTACTCCCTGTCCATCGCCATGGGCATTTTGATCACCTTCGGCTCCTACATGAAGGATGACGTGTCCATCGAAAAATCCACCGAATCCGTGGAAATCTTCGACACCGGCATCGCCGTCATGGCCGGTCTGATTATCATCCCCGCCGTGTTCGCCTTCTCCGGCGGTGACCCCGAAACGCTGCAGGCCGGTCCGGCGCTGATGTTCATCACCATCCCCAAGGTGTTTGCCAGCATGGGGCTGGGCACCTTCATCGGCGTGCTGTTCTTCTTCCTGGTGCTGTGCGCGGCCCTGACCAGCTCCATCGCCCTGACGGAAAGCGCTGTTTCCACCTTTGAGGATGAGCTGGGCTGGGGGCGGAAAAAGTCCGTTGTGGTGCTGGCATTCATCATGCTGGTGCTGGGCAGCCTGTCCTCACTGGGCTATGGCCCGTTGGCAAACATCACCATCCTCGGCATGCCCTTCCTTGATTTCTTCGATTTCCTCACCAATTCTGTCATGATGCCCATTGCCGCCATCGCCACCTGTGTGCTGGTCTCCCGCGTGGTGGGGCTTGACCGGATTGAGCAGGAAATGTGCAAGGGCAGCGGCACCTTTAAGCGCAAGCGTGTTTTCTCGGTGATGATTCGCTTTGTGTGCCCCATTTTCGCCGCCATTATTCTGCTGTCCTCCGTGGCCAACGCCTTCGGCTGGATTGCCATGTAAGCAAAAACCCCGTTTCCTTTTTCCGGATGTGTTCTTTCATCCGCAAAGGGAAACGGGGGGATTTTTATTTTGCCAGCGTTTCAGTCAGCGTCTCCATCAGTCTGGTGATGTCGATGGGCTTGGCCAGATGACCGTTCATGCCGGCACGGAGGGCATTCTGCCTGTCCTCCTCAAAGGCATTGGCCGTCATGGCGATGATGGGGATATTGCGGCAGTATTCGCTGTGCATGCGGCGAATCTTTTCCGTGGCCCTGTAGCCATCCATGTTGGGCATCTGGATGTCCATCAAAATCATGTCATAGTAGCCGGGGGCCGCCTTGGACAGCATATCCACGCAGATGATGCCATCCGCGGCATGCTCGATTTCAAAACCGGCTTCCAAAAGGATTTCGGTGATGATTTCCGTGTTCAGCTCGTTGTCCTCGGCCAGCAGAATCCGTTTGCCGGTAAACCGGTCATTGTCCAGATGGGGCATGTGCTCCATATCCGGCACAACCTCATGGGCAATCCGGTGCGGCAGGGTGACCACAAAGGTGGTGCCCCTGCCCAGCTCGCTGTCCACGGTGATGGTGCCGCCCATCAGCTCCACCAGCTTCTTCACAATGGGCATGCCCAGGCCCGTGCCCTGCACCTTGTTTTCCGTAAAGGTGTACTCCCGGGTGAACTCATCAAACAGCGAGGGCAGGAATTCTGCCGACATGCCGATGCCCGTGTCGGTCACGGTGGTCTGCATCATCACCGTATCATCCGCGCCGGAAGGCAGCTCGCGGATTTCCATCCGCACGGTGCCGCCCTCGGAGGTATACTTGTAGGCATTGGAAACAAGGTTCAGGTAGATTTCGTTGATTTTCACCTTGTCGCAGAAGATGTAAGGCGTTTGAATGTCGGTGGTCAGGCTGAAGTCAATGCCCTTCTTTTCCATCAGCTCGGTGTATACATCAGCCACCTCACTGCAGATATCGGCGGCCACGGAGGGCACCTCATCCAGCGCCATTTTGCCCGATTCAATGCGGGCCATTTCCAGCACGTTATTGATCAGCGACAGCAGGAAATCGCTGGCGCTGCGCAGCTTGCGCAGATAGCCCATGCAGCGCGTCTTGTCATCGTTGTATTTTTCCATCAGCTCCGCATAGCCGATGATGGCATTCATGGGCGTGCGGATGTCATGGCTCATGTTGAACAGGAAGATGGACTTGGCCCTGTTGGCCCGCTCGGCAGCCAGCTTTTCCTCCTTCAGCATAACGGACTGCTCAATCTGCTGCACCTTCATGGGGCTGACCAGTCGGGTCACATACAGCACATGGATGGCCCGGCCGCTGCTGTCCCGCTTTTTGGCGATAAAGCCGGTGGCATGCCAGTTGCCGTCCTTGGCGCGGTAGTTCATGTCCACCAAATCGCTGTCAGCCAGCCGGTCGGCCAGGGTGGTCAGGTCGAAGAACTCACGAACCTCCTGCCGGTAATCCTCATCCACAAAGCTGTCGCACAGCTCCATCATTCTGGTGGATGCGGTGCCCTCGTGGCCGGTAAGGGTATGCACCTCGTTGTCGCTGGCAATCTCCTCGTAAAAGTCCCGCTCAAGGTCGATGCGGAAAATGGAGAAGTACATCTTGGCAATGGCGGAAATGATTTCGTTGCTCTGCACCGCAGATGCGCGATGGGTTTCCACCACGTGCAGCTGATGGCTCAGGTCCTGATTGAGCTTTTCAATCTCCTGCAGATGCTGGGTCCGCTTTTCTTCCTCCCGCACGGAGGACAGCTCCTTGAACACAGAGGACGCAATGACCGACAGCAGCAGCAGCTGGTCCGTATGGCGGCTGGGGTTGTCCACGCCGAAAAAGCCCACCAGCTTGCCGCCCCGGGAGAAGGGCGCCGCCATCAGACAATGGATATTCTGCGGCTCCAGCGTTTCATAGGCCAAGGGATCGTTGACCTTCAGATCCTCATTCATCTCCAGCAGAAACGCGCCGCTTTTGCGGAAGTTCTGCTTCCAGATTTCAACGACCTCCACCGGCACCTGCTGCAGATTTTCCTTTTCGGGGTAAATCCCCGGCGCACACCACTCAAAAGTGTTGTCCACATAGGTGCCGTCAGGGCTTTCCTCAAAAATATAGGAGCGGTCGGCACCGAAATACAAGCCCACCTGTTCCACCTGCTCATCGATGGTCAGGCACTCCTCCGGGCTTCTGTTCAGCAAATCCAGAAAGCTTCTGATGGCTTCCTCCTGGCTTGCCTGTGAAATGTAAAGGGAATGCATGATAATCCTCCAGTGTATTGTTCTGCCTGCATTGGGGGGTTACAGATTCCGGGCAATGGCGGCGGTTACCTCGCCCATCACCAGCGGCTTGGAAAGGTGGCCGTTCATGCCGGCGCTGATGGATGCCTGCACATCCTCGGCAAAGGCATTGGCGGTAACCGCCAGAATGGGAATCCGCTGTCCGTCGGGGCGGCCCTCCATGGCACGGATGGCCCTTGTGGCCTCATAGCCGTTCATGTTGGGCATCATGATGTCCATCAAAATCACATCGTAGGTGCCGGCAGGATGGTCGCGGAACATAGCCACCGCCTGTGCGCCGTCCGGCGCATGGGTCACCTGCATGCCGGCCTCCTCCAGCTGGATGGCGGCCAGCTCGGCGTTCAGTTCGTTATCCTCGGCCAGCAGCACACGGATGCCGTTCAGCTTGTCCTGCACCGCAGGCAGGGACTGCACGCTGTCCGCATCGGTGATTTCAAGGGGGAAGGTGACCGTCACCGTGGTGCCCTTGCCCTTTTCACTCACAACCGAAATGGTGCCGCCCAGCATATCCACATATTTTTTCGTGATGGCCATGCCAAGGCCGGTGCCCTGATAGTGGGTGCGGGCACCCATGTTTTCCTGCGCAAAGGGCTCGTAAATGTGGGCCAAAAATTCCGGATTGATGCCGATGCCCGTGTCGCCCACGGTGCACATCAGCACCACATGCGCCCGGTCGGCGCCGTTTCGCACCCGGGTATCAAAGCGAATCACGCCGCCGTCGGGGGTAAACTTGACCGCGTTGCCAAGGATGTGCATCAGGACATCCTGAATGCGGTCCACATCAGCCATGACCCAGGGGCGGTCGGTTGCGGTCCGCTTGCCGGTCAGCGTCAGGTCGCGGTCGACCATCATGCTGTGGGCCATGTGCTCCATATGCCCGACCATTTCATTCAAATCCACCGCCGCGGGCTTGATGACCAGCGCACCGCTCTCGATATGGCTGATGTCCAGCACATCGTTGATCAGGCTGAGCAGATGCTCGGAGCTTTCATCGATCTTTTCCAGACAGCTGCGGGTTTCATCGCTGATGACATGCTTGCGGGCAATGTGCGTAAAGCCCATGATGGCGTTCATGGGGGTGCGCATATCATGGCTCATGCTGCTGAAGAACTGGGTTTTGGCCCGGTTGGCCTCGTTGGCGGCCTTCAGCGCATCCTCCAGCTATAGATTCAGCCGGAGAACATTCTGCCGGGAATGCCATGTCAAAAGCAGACAAAGCGTCATGAACACAAAACCAATCAGCGCCACAGAAAAAATGATGGCAAAATGGTCAAGGATAAAATCCCATGCGCTGCGCTCTGTGGGCAGATAGGTATTGACCATAAACTCAACACCCTGCAGATTCCCGGCGGCACGGCTGATGCACTTGTCCAGAATCATCAGCAGCCCCGGGTTGCCCTTCATGGCAAACAGGCTGATGTGCAGCTCTGTGGGGGTGTCGCGGAAGTTCAGCTCCCGGATGGCCCGGAAGGCGCGCACCTGATTCATCTGCGCCGCAGGGATGGCCAGACAATCCGCACGGCCATCCATCAGAGCGCTGATGCAGCCCTCCAGATTCTCGCAGACCACCTGTGTCGATTCAGGATAATACGCCTTGATGGTGGAGTCAAACACCATGCTGCTGTTGGTTACGGCAATGCGGTCGGTTTTGGGCACATCGTCCTTGAACACCAGCACCAGATTGGTATCGATGATGGCAGTGCTCTGCATGGCATTGTACTGCTCTGACAGGTAGAAGGTAGAGGGCGCAGGACCGAATACATCCACCTCGCCCGCCGCGGCCGCATCATACATCCGGTGCATGTCATCAAAGCCGCGGGTCACCACATGAATGCCGTGGGTCTCCTCCATTTCACGGATGACAGAGGCAATATAGCCCGTGGGCCTGCCCTCATCATCCATATCGGAGAAGGGCAGGTTGTGAATCAGGTAGCCCAGCACGATGGTGTTGTTGTGCGCAGCCAGCCATTCCTTTTCCATACTGCCCAGATAACGGGTGCCCACGGTGGCCGGCAGATAGGTATCGTGCACAATCACATTGTAGTTGGGGGTGTTGCCCTGAATCACGCCCAGAGCGTTGTTCAGTTCCTCCAGCAAATCCGGCCGGTCCTTGGCCACGGCAAAGAAGATGTCCTGCGTGCCCACCAGCTGCACCGGCATATAGCCGAAGCTTTCGGCGGTATCGGTCATAATCATCAGGTCAATCTGCCCGACGGACATCTTCTCCTGCACCTCATCAAAGCTTTCGCAGGGCACCCAGGAGACATCCAACCCGAACTTTTCCACCCATTCCCGGGCGGTTTGCCATGTGGATTTGTTGGGCTCATAGCCGATGCGGGCCCCGTTCATGGAGGCGGGATTGGCACCGGAGTAGACCGTGTTGTCACCGGCGGCAAACAGGAACAGCTTTTCCCCGCCCATGGGATAGGAGGAAAACAGCATCGTCTCCGCCCGCTCGGGGATGTAGCTCACATCGCCCAGAATGTCGATTTCGCCCCTGGCCAGCATGTCAATCAGCGTGGAAAAGGAGCCGTAGACATACTGGTATTCCCAGCCGGTGAAATACGAAATCTTCTGGAAATATTCGTAGCCAAAGCCGGATTTCGGCTCCCCCGCCAGCCCCTCTTCGTAGCCGGCAGAGTTGACATAGCCCAGCCGGACCACCTTTGGTTTCGTTGTTTCTGCCATGGCCTGCAGAGGGATGAGTGATATCATCAGCATCAGGCCCAGCAGAAGCGCCGTCATCCGGTGCAGATTCTTCCGCCGCTGTGCAGACGGTATGCGTTTTGTCATGCAATATGCCTCATTTACAGATTTATTCTGCCTTGTCCTGCAGCAGCCGGGACAGCTGGCGCAGAACATCCTTCACGTTGACAGGCTTGGCCAGATGACCGTTCATACCGCAGCGGAAGGCCTCCTTCCGGTCCTCCTCAAAGGCGTTGGCCGTCATGGCCACAATGGGGATGGATGCCTTGACCGGGTCGGTCAGCTTGCGGATGGTCACCGCGGCCTCGTAGCCGTTCATGTTGGGCATCTGGATGTCCATCAAAATCAAATCATAATATCCGGGCGCCGCCTGCTGCAGCATCTCACAGCAGATGTTGCCGTCCTCTGCCCGCTCCACCGCAAAGCCGGTTTCCTGCAGGATTTCCGTGGCGATTTCGGCATTCAGGTCGTTATCCTCTGCCAGCAGGATGCGCTTGCCCTCAAACAGGGCAGGATCCGCATCCATTTCCGTCTGGGCGGTGCAGTCCCCGGCCTCGGCAATGCGGTGGGACAGAATCACCGTCACCGCGGTGCCGACGCCCTTTTTGCTTTCCACCTCAATGGTGCCGCCCATCAGGCTGACCAGCCGCTTGACGATGGGCATGCCCAGACCGGTGCCCTCCACCTTGGCATCGGTGGTGGTGTTTTCCCGGGTGAATTCCTCAAACACATGGGGCAGGAACTCCTCGCTCATGCCGATGCCCGTATCGGATACCACCGTGCGGAAGGTGACCCAGCCCTCGCGGATGGGCGCGATTTCCTCAATCCGCATCGTCACACTGCCGCCGGGATTGGTGTACTTGCAGGCATTGGACAGGAGGTTGATGAATACCTCGCGGATTTTGGTGATATCGCAGTACACAAAGTCATGCTGCACATCCACGTCTACCGAGAAGGTCAGCTGCTTTTCCGCCATCATTTCTGCAAAGATGGACTCGATGCCGTTGCGGAACTGCTCCACGCCGCCGGGAACTTCGTCAATCTCCACCGCACCCTGCTCAATGCGGGTCATTTCCAGCACATTGTTGATGATGGACAGCAGCACCTCGTTAGCCGTTTTGATTTTTTCCAGATAGCCGCGGCGCTTTTCCGGCTCATCCTGATGCTTCTCCAGCAGATCACGGAAGCCCATAATGGCGTTCATGGGGGTGCGGATGTCATGGCTCATGTTGAACAGGAAGTCGGTCTTGGCCTTGCTGGCCGCCTCTGCCGCCTGCAGTGCCTTTTCCAGATTTTCCTTGGCATCCAGCTCACGGATTTTTGCCTCCTGAATGGACTGGGTGGCGAAGATGACCCGGTTCACGCGGCCTTCAGCATCCCGGCCGGCATCAATAAAGACCGCCTGCCGCCACGTCTCCTTTGTTGCGGCGGTTTCATCCTGATAGACAACGCTTCTGTACTCCATGGTCAGGGTTTTGTTGTCCCCAAAGCGCTGTGACAGCGTGGACAGGTCCGTAAAGGCCTGCATGGCTGCTTTGTATTCGCCGGGCATCAGCGTTTCCACAAAGAAGGAAAGTCCTTCCTGCGCATTGCGGAAGTCGCCCACATATTCCTTTACCTCCGGCTCCACAGCCAGCTCGATGTAGCTGTAGTCGGTCAAATCCACATAATAAAGCGCCGCATAGATTTCGCCCAGGGAGCGGAAGATGTTCATGCTGTTGTTCAGTTCGGCATTGTACTTTTCAATTTCTGCCAGATGGGTCTGCTGGCTGCGGTTCACCTGCACAAGCATCTGCTCCATCTCGTGCTGGTGCTGCTGCTCGCGGATGACCGCATCATGCACGGTGCGGGTGGTAAACAGCACATGGGACAGCCTGCCGTCGGCGGTGCGCTCCCCTTCAATCAGGCAGACCTCCGTCCAGATGCCCTGCTTTTCGTCATAGCCGGGGATGGGGATGGTGCTCAGATACTGCTTGGAAATAAACTTGCGGTCGCCCATGCGCTCATCCAGCGTGGACAAATTCAGGAAGGCCATCATTTCATCGGCGAACTCCGGCAGCATCATGTGCTTGCAGAAATGGGGGAAGGTCACCTGCGTGTTGCCCACATTGGGGATTTGGCTTTCCACATCCTCCAGGGCGGAAAGCTCCACATACCAGCCGGTGGCCATATCAATATCGTACATGGAGGTGTAAATGCCGCTCATGGCCTGAATGTTCTTCATTCGGGCCTTCAGGGTGCGGTTGGCATCCTCGGAGTGCTTTTCCGTCAGGCAGCTGTTGATGCGGTACCTGCACATGTGGTGGTTGAGCGCAACGCTGAGCAAACAGAAGGCAAGGGCATCCGCCGTATCAAAATACGCAACATAAGGCGTGTCATGGATGACGGCAAAGAGGATGAACACCGCCGTGGCCGCCGCCATTTCGCCCAGCAGCAGCACCGGCAGTCCGTTGTATATCAGGGGGATAACAATGACCTCCACGATAAACAGCACCGCAAACTGGTCAGGCGAGGCCACTGTGCCCTCGTAAATACCGGCTGCGTACAGCGTCAGGGAGTGGATAGCAATCAGCAGCCCGGTTCGCCGGATGGTCGCCTTTTCCTTGTCCCACGCCAGCAGGAACACCAGCAGGCTGACAATGCTGGTGATGAAGTACATGTTTCTGCTGCCCACCAGGGACGCATCGCCCACGCACAGCAGCCCGAAGGCAAACAGCGCAAAGAAGGAGAACAGCGACACCATCCGCAGCATGGCGCTGTTGGGCTTCAGGAATGCCTGTGCTACCTGACTGTATGCATTTTTGTCAACGCCCAGATACATCCACTTTGATTTTTCTTTCATTATGCTTCCCCTTTATCGCAAAACGCCGTGCAAAAAGGTGCCCCGGCATGAAAGCCCAGCGCACCTTAGTTTTTTTGCAACTGGCTACCATACTCACATTTCAGGTCCTACAGCTTTGCGTCATACCCTTTCGGGCATTTTGCGGTATTCTGTTATCATCAGATCCGGCCGGAATCCGGAAGCGGCACAGGTTATGCCATCATCACAAATCCCCAATTTAAATTATACCATTTCAATAGAAGAAATCAATACAGCCAACCGGCAATTTTTGCGGTTTTTATCGATATTTCACAGATGGTTTGGCTTTTTTGAGCATGACGAAATATGATTCATATAACCATAGCAAAAGGACTGTGAACCATCTGCGTTCACAGTCCTTTGTGTTTCATTGTGTTATCTTCTTCTGCGGTCATTGCCCGGGAGCGCATACCACGCCTTCTTGTCCTCATACATGCGCTTGTCCGCCAGCTGAACCATGTCCTGCAGGGTCATGGTTTTGCTTTCGCGGCGGGCGGCACAGCCCACGGAAACGGACAGCTCCTTCACCCGCATGCCTTCCCATGCATCCACTTCCCTGCGCAGGGCGGCAATGGCCTCCTCCTGCTCCTGGGGGCTGACCTTCAGCAATGCGGCAAACTCGTCACCGCCGATGCGGAACACTTCACCGTAGGGGCTCAGAGCCTTTTCTATGCACTGGGCGGCACCCTTGATGATTTCATCGCCTGCCGCATGGCCGATGGAATCGTTTGCCTTCTTCAGGCCGTTCAGGTCCACGATGGCACAGACCAGATCGGGCCGCAGCCTGCCGGCATTGAGGGTCGCCAGCGATTCCTCATAAGCCCGGCGATTCTGCAGACCGGTCAGCTGATCGTAGTAGGAGGAGTTAATCAGAATCCGCGTTCTGCGGTGGGATGCGATGCTGAAAATCACGAACACCAGCGCCGCTGTGAGGAACAGGACGGCATTGATGATAATCAGCTGCATCACCTGAGGGTCAACCTTGGGCTGACGGCTTTGCACCACCAGATACCAGCCCAGATTATCCACATATTTGCTGACGGCAAAATCGCCGTCCGCCTGTTCGGTATAGACATACTCGCGGCTGTCCTTCACGCTGACGGGGATATCCTCCAAATGGGCAGCCTCAATGTTGACCGCATCGGTATCCACCTGCACCAGACCGTTGGCATCAATCAGGTTGATTTTTACGCCGTATTCCCGCTCGTATGCGGCAATCGTTTCCTGCAGCTGGGTCATCTGCACGCCCACACCGCAAACGCCCAGGGTTTTGCCCTCATGCATGACCCGGGCATTGACAAAAACGGTCCACACATTGCCGTTGACCTCGTCCACATCCACGTCAAGGTCATATTCCTTGTTCTTTTCCAGAAAGATGGAGTACCACACATCGTGGGGATCATTGACCGGGTCCACGATTTTGTTCAGACCATCGTAGGTATAATAGCGGTTCGTGCCGGAGGACACCACAAAGGCGGAATCATAGCCCAGCCCTGCCTTGATGCGGGCCAGAGCCGACTGCATATACGCCACGTTTTCCTGCTCGGCATCGGCGCTTTCCATGCCGGAGAGGAAGTCAATCAGTGCCTGGGAATAAGCCATGGTCTTGGCGGCCATGATGGGCTCCGTCAGGGCGCTGTTGATGCTGTCGTGCACCCGGGCGGCCAAAAGCAGGTTCATCTCCTTCTGGTTCTCCTTGCCCATATGGCTGATGGCAAACATGCTGAAAATCGTAGACAGAATAATGCACAGCAGTGCCATGCCAAAGGAAATCATGGTAATCCGTTTATGCATATTGCGAAGCATGGTATTCCTCCAATCAGCCCGATGATACCGCTTTGCCGCGGAAAATCATCAGCCGCAAAAAGCTGATTTCAGTATAGCACATTTCTGTGCATTTTTCCATAAACCATGTTTGCATATTTTCCCTCGGGTGCTATAATAAAATTGAATGATTATGTCCATATCACGCTTTCCCCCGCACCGGCAGCCTTCTGCGGCACCGATGGCCGGTATTTTATCTTGAAGGAGCGACTGCTATGGAAGCAATGCTCAATCAACTGCAGCTCCCCGTAGACATCCTCGACCAGATCCCCGGCGGCTATCACTGCTGCATCGCCGATGAAGCAAACGGCTATCCCTTTGTCTACATCAGCCCCCGCTTTCTGGAGATTGTCGGCTGGACACGGGAGGAAATCCGCACCCGGTTCGATGGCAAATTCACCGAAATGGTGCATCCGGATGACCGCGCACACGGGCTGAAATACCACGCCATCACCCCCGGAGAAAACGACCTGGGCAAGGAGGACAAGGTATACCGTCTGCTGGGCAAAAACGGCTACATCTGGGTCACCGGCAGCGCCACCGAATCGGTCATCCGCGGCATCCCCTGCATTCAGGGCACCATCTCCGACATCACCTCCTTCATGCGGGAGGAGGAGCGCTTCAAGCAGGCGCTGCTGGAGAGCGAAAAGCAGGCCCGGGATTACAGCGGCATGCTCCGCAGCCAGCTGAACATCATCAACACCGTAGCCAAGGTATTCCACGCCATTTATTATATCGACATGGCGGATTATTCCTTTATCCAGCTGGGCTCCACGGTGAATGAGGTGCACACGGTCATCGGCGAAAAGGGCAATGCGCCCGCAGCCTTCGAGAGCATGTGCAAATACCTTGTCACGCCCGAGTATGCCGAGGAAATGCGCGCCTTCACTGACCTGACCACCCTGCCCGACAGGCTGAAGGGCCGCCCCTGGCTGATTACCCAGTTTTTCGGCCCCAATTCCGGCTGGGTGGAAGGCATGTTCGTCCCCGCCAACCATGATGGCGAGGACAATTGCCGCCATATCATCTGGGCCGTGCGCACCATCAACGAGCAGAAAACCAAGGAGCTGGCCTATCAGCAGGAGCTGGAGGCCGCGGCCGAGGAGGCCCGCCGCGCCAACGAGGCAAAGACCAACTTCCTCTTCAGCATGAGCCACGACATCCGCACCCCCATGAACGCCATGCTGGGCTTCAGCCAGCTGATGAAAAAAGAGCTGACCGATCCGAAGCTGCTGGATTATCAGGAGAAGATTGAGCATTCCGGCAGTCTGCTGCTGTCCATCATCAACCATGTGCTGGATATGGCCCGCATTGAATCGGGCAAAACAGAGCTGCACGAAACCATCGTCAGCGTGCCCTCCATCCCGGCGGATATTCTGACCGTGTTCGGTCAGGAGGCGCAGAAGAAGGGCATTCAGATGCTGTATGACATCCGCATCACCCACGAGCATATTTACTGCGACCTGACCAAGCTGAAGGAAATCTACATCAACATCGTCAGCAACGCCATCAAGTATACGCCTGCCGGCGGCACCGTTTCCGCAGTGATTGAGGAAATCCCCTGCGAGGAGCCCGGGTATTCCATCTACCGCACCGTCATCCGGGATACGGGCATCGGCATCAGCGAGGAATTCCTCCCCCACATTTTCGATTCCTTCTCCCGGGAGCGCAACACCACCACCGGCAAGGTGGCCGGCAGCGGCCTTGGCCTTTCCATTGTGAAATAGCTGGTGGATTTGCTGGGCGGCACCATTGAGGTGACAAGCGAGCCGGGCAAGGGCTCAGTGTTTACCGTATCTCTGAAGCACCGCCTGCCGGATGCGGATGAAATCCGCCGCCAGACACAGCATACAACCGATGCCCTGCAGGCTGAAGCGCTGAAAGGTCGGCGCATTCTGCTGGCCGAGGACAACGACCTGAACGCCGAAATCGCCATCTCCATCCTGTCCGATCTGGGGCTGACCGTTGACCGCGCCGATGACGGCAGCGTGTGCGTGGAGATGCTCTGCCGCGCTCAGCCCGGCACCTATGATTTGATTCTGATGGACATCCAGATGCCCGACATGGACGGCTACACCGCCACCAGCATCATCCGCGGTCTGCCCGACCCGGACAAGGCATCCATCCCCATCATCGCCATGACGGCCAACGCCTTTGACGAAGACAAGAAGAAGGCCGCCGAGGTGGGCATGAACGGCCATCTGGCCAAGCCCATCGAGGTCCCCAAAATGCTGGAGGTTCTCGCCCAGACGGTGAAGCTCCGGTCCTGAACGCATCAACATTTATTCATTATGGAGGCTACCGTGAAAAAAGTACCCATGACAGCACCCATCGCCGAGATTTGCGGCGACGAAATGGCCCATGTGCTCTGGACCGATGTAAAGGAAATGCTGCTGCTCCCCTTTGTGAACCTGAAAACAGTTTCCGTCCCCCGTGATGACAGCGCCGCCCTGACCCCCTTTGCCGCCGCAGTGCAGTGCAGTGCCGCCGGCCATGAAATCGACCGCGGGCTGACCCCTCTGCCCGTGGAAGGCGTACCCGATGTCACCGACACACAGGCCGCTGTGGCCAATGCGGATGATACCGCTGTCTTCCAAACGGTGCACGGCAGCCTTCCGAAGCATTTCGCGCAGTACCTGAAGGGCGAGCCCACCGACGCCAACCCCATCGCCACCGTGCTGGTCTGGTCCAACGCACTGCGCGCCAATGCGGAGGTAACGGAAAACGAGGAGCTGTCCCAATTCTGCGATGATCTGGAATCCGCCTTGCTGACGGTGCTGGGGGAAGACATCCGCACCGCTGATCTGGCAGATGACGATACGGACGAAATCGTATCCGCCCGGGAATTTCTGGCCTATATGCGCAGCGAGCTGGAGGACATTTACGAGGATGACGAGCCGGTGATTTTGTCCATCACCGATGAGGACGGCACCGCCAACGATATGGAAATCGTGTGGGAGGCCGTCATCGGCGATGACCGCTTTGCCGTGCTTGTTTCCACCGATGAGGACAATGACGATCTGCTGATTCTGCAGGTTGTCACCGATGAGGACGGCGATGACAACTACGTAACCCCTGCCCGCTGGGCCGTAGATGTGGTGTACGAGCTGTTTATGGAAAACTTTGAGGACGCGGAATAATCTTGAATCATATGGCAAAAGCCCGGACGAGCAATTTCGTCCGGGCTGCTTTTGTATGCGATTGAAAATCAGATTTCCACAACGCCCTCGAAATCCTTGTGGGCATCGCCGGTCATCCATACGCGGCCGTCCTCGTCATAGCGGACCACCAGGGTGCCGCCGGGGAGGCGCAGGTCGATGTCGATGGCGCGGCTGCACAGGCCGTTTTCCACGGCGGTAACAGCGGCTGCGCAGGCGGCGGTACCGCAGGCAGCGGTTTCACCCACGCCACGCTCCCACACGCGCATCTTGATGACATTGCGGTCCACCACAGAGGCAAAGGTTGCCGTTACGCGCTGGGGGAACAGCTTGTCGGTTTCGATGGCGCGGCCGATGCGGTCCACGGGGATGCGGTCCACATCATCCACAAACATAACCACATGGGGGTTGCCCATGGACAGGCAGTTGATGGTGCGCTCTTCACCGGCCAGCAGCACCTTGCGCATCAGGATGCGGTCGCCGTCCAGCTTGACAGGCACGCGCTCGGGGGCAAATTCAGGCTTGCCCATATCCACCAGCACGGAGAACACGATGTTCTCGCGGATGAACAGCTGCAGGGTCTTGATGCTGCCGGCGCTCTCGATGGTCATGTTGGGCTTGACCACGCGGCCGGATTCGTACAGGTACTTGGCCGTGCAGCGGATGGCGTTGCCGGGGCCGCCTTCGGTGCCGTCGGCGTTGTAGACCACCATCTTGGCATCAGCGCGGCCCGAGGGCATCATCAGCACAATGCCGTCGGCACCGATGCCGTTCTTGCGGTCGCACAGGCGCACAGCCAGGGACTCGGGGCTCTCCAGCATTTCATCGAAGCAGTCGAAGTACAGGTAATCGTTGCCGGTGCCGCGCATCTTCAGGAAATGAAGCTTCTTCTTTTCCTTGCGCATGTCATTGATATCCACCAGCTCCACGTTCTGCAGGCTGTAGCGGCTGGTCAATGCGCGGGCCAAAGCATTGGCGGTATCAAGGCTGGTAAACAGCGGGATGCCGCGCTCCACGGCCTTGCGGCGCATACGCACGGAATCCAGCTTGGGGCTGCGGCCCTTTCTGGAGGTGGAGATGATGTAGGACACCTGATCCAGCTCCAGCATGTGCACCATGTTTTCACGCTGCACGGTGGCGGCAAACAAACCGCGCTCGGACAGGGCCTTGGCGGTGCCGGGGGTTGCAAACAGGCTGAAGCCTGCCTCGGCAAAGCGGCGGGCCACCTCGCAGGTCTCGGGCTTATCCACATCGCGCACGGAAATCAATACGCCGCCGCGATGGCTCATCTTGTAGCCGGCGGCCACCAGTCCCTTGTAGATGGCCTCCTGCAGGGATACGCCGATGCCCAGCACCTCGCCGGTGGACTTCATTTCCGGGCCCAGATGGGTATCCACGTCGGCCAGCTTTTCAAAGGAGAAGCAGGGCACCTTGACGGCGTAGTAGGGGCTCTGGCGATACAGACCCGTGCCATAGCCCATGTCCTTAATCTTTTCGCCCAGCATGGCGCGCACGGCCAGCTCCACCATGGGCACGCCGGTCACCTTGCTGATGTAGGGCACGGTGCGGCTGGCGCGGGGGTTGGCCTCGATGATGTAGACCTCGTTGTGGTACACGATGTACTGGATGTTGATCAAGCCCACAGTGCCCAGCTCCAGTGCAATGGCGCGGGTCACGTCAATCAGGCGCTGATACACGGTACCGGTCAGATTCCATGCGGGATACACGGCAATGGAGTCGCCGGAGTGCACGCCGGTACGCTCCACATGCTCCATGATGCCGGGAATCAGCACATCCTCGCCGTCGCAGATGGCATCGGCCTCGGCCTCAACACCCATGAGATACTGGTCGATGAGGATGGGGTTGGTGATGCCCTGCTCCAGGATAATCTTCATGTACTCGGTGATATCGCTGTCCTGATAGGCGATAATCATGTTCTGACCGCCCAGCACGTAGGAGGGACGCACCAGCACAGGATAGCCCAGCTCGTTGGCGGCGGCAAGGGCCTCCTCGCAGGTCATCACCGTGCGGCCCTGGGGGCGTTTGATGCCGTTGCGCTCCATGGCCGCATCAAAGCGTTCACGGTCCTCGGCGGCATCGATGGCATCGGCAGAGGTGCCCAGAATGCGCACACCGGCCTGCTGCAGGCTGCGGGTCAGCTTGATGGCCGTCTGGCCGCCGAAGGCAGCTACCACGCCCACAGGCTTTTCGGTGGCAATCACGCCCAGCACATCCTCGGGGGTGAGGGGCTCGAAGTACAGCCGGTCGGCGGTATCAAAGTCGGTGGAAACGGTTTCGGGGTTGTTGTTGATCATCACCACGTCATAACCGCGGGCACGCAGGGTGCGCACACAGTGAACGCTGGCGTAGTCAAACTCAATGCCCTGACCGATGCGGATGGGACCGGAGCCAAGCACCACCACGCAGGGCTTCTTGTCCTGCTTTTCGGCAAGGAACTCGGCGGCCTCGTTCTCCTCATCATAGGTGGCGTAGAAGTAGGGGGTCTCGGCGGCAAACTCGGCCGCGCAGGTATCCACCATCTTATACACAGGGTCGCGGTGGGCGGGTACCTTTTCGCCGGACAGGCGCTCGATGGCCACATCCGGGAAGCCCATCTTCTTGGCCTTCAGGTAGGTATCGGCATCGATGCCGCCCTTGGCCAGGGTTTCCTCCATCTTGTACAGATTGAGGAATTTGTTGAGGAAGAAGTAGTCAATCTTCGTAATCTTGTGCAGCTGCTCCAGGCTGATGCCGCGGGCAATGGCCTCGTATACGGCAAACATGCGCTGGTCGGTGCACTCGGCAATCAATGCCAGCAGGGCATCGTTGTCCAGCTCGGCCATAGCGCGCATACGCAGGGTATCACAGCCGATTTCGGCACCGCGGACGGCCTTCATCAGTGCCTGCTCCACGCTGACGCCGATAGCCATCACTTCGCCGGTGGCCTTCATCTGGGTGCCCAGATTGCGCTTACCGTAGACGAACTTGTCAAAGGGCCACTTGGGCAGCTTGGCCACAATGTAGTCCAGCGCAGGCTCGAAGCAGGCGCAGGTCTTGCCGGTCACGGCGTTCTTCATTTCATCCAGCGTGTAGCCGATGGCAATCTGGGCGGCGCACTTGGCAATGGGGTAGCCCGTTGCCTTGGAGGCCAGTGCGGAGGAACGGCTGACGCGGGGGTTCACCTCGATAACAGCATAATCAAAGGAATCGGGGTTCAGGGCGAACTGGCAGTTGCAGCCGCCTTCCACGCCCAGGGCGGTGATGATATCCAGTGCGGCCCGGCGGAGCATCTGATACTCCTTGTCGGCCAGCGTCAGGGCGGGAGCAACCACCACGGAGTCGCCGGTATGCACGCCCACGGGGTCGATGTTTTCCATGGAGCAGACGGCCACCACGTTGCCGATGGAGTCGCGCATTACCTCAAACTCGATTTCCTTCCAGCCGGAGATGCACTTTTCCACCAGAATCTGGGTGATGGGAGACAGGCGCAGACCGTTTTCGGCAATCTCCAGCAGCTCTTCCTCTGTCTGGCAGATGCCGCCGCCGCTGCCGCCCAGGGTATAAGCAGGGCGGACAATGACGGGATAGCCGATGCTGCGGGCAAAGGCCACAGCATCGGGCACATTTTCCACCACCTCGGAGGGAATCACAGGCTGATGGATGGACTGCATGGTTTCCTTGAACAGCAGACGGTCCTCTGCCTTTTCAATGGTCTCGCACTTGGCGCCCAGCAGCTTTACGCCGTGCTGCTCCAGGAAGCCCTCCTTGGCCAGCTGCATGGACAGGGTCAGACCGTTCTGACCGCCCAGGGTGCTCAGCAGGCTGTCGGGCTTTTCCTTGATGATGATGCGGCGCAAGGTTTCAAGGGTCAGGGGCTCGATATAAATCTTGTCGGCAGAGGTATGGTCGGTCATGATGGTGGCGGGGTTGGGGTTAACCAGCACCACCTCCAGACCGGCCTCCTTCAGGGCACGGCAGGCCTGGGAACCGGCATAGTCAAACTCGGCAGCCTGGCCGATGACAATGGGGCCGGAGCCGATAATCATTACGCGGTGAAGTTCCGGATTCAGCGGCATTCCTTGTTACCTCCCATCATGGCGATAAAGCGGTCGAAGAGGAATCGGGTGTCCAGAGGGCCGCCTGCGGCTTCGGGGTGGAACTGCACGGAGAAGGCAGGCATATCCAGATAATCCAGACCCTCACAGGTACCGTCGTTGCCGTTGACAAAGCGCAGGGATGCGTTCTGCGGCAGTGTATCCACATCAACGGCATAGCCGTGGTTCTGGCTGGTCATGTAGCTCAGGCCGGTCTTCAGGTCCTTGGCGGGCTGGTTGGCACCGCGGTGGCCGTACTTCAGCTTGCCGGTGCGGGCACCCTGACACAGTGCCAGCAGCTGGTGGCCCAGACAAATGCCGAACATGGGCAGCTTGGCGGCGCACAGCTTGCGCAGCTCCTCAATGACGCCCACATTGTCGGCAGGGTCGCCGGGGCCATTGGAGAGCATGATGCCGTCGGGGTTCAGGGCCAGAATCTCCTCACAGGTGGCAGAGCAGGGCACGGTGGTCACCCGGCAGCCGCGCTTTTCCAGCTCCCGGCGGATGTTGTCCTTGGCACCGAAGTCCCACAGGACCACATTGAGGCCCTGTTCCTTTTCGGAGGGCTTCACGCCGTCACAGGTCACATCCTCGATGCGGGGATGGAAGGGCAGCTTGCGCAGCTCCTCTGCCTTGGCGGCAATATCTGCCGGCAGCTCGGTGAGGATGGCGGCATTCATCACGCCGGCGCTGCGGATAATCTTCGTCAGCGCACGGGTATCCACGCCGGTGAGCACGGGAATATCATTCTCCCGCAGATAATCCTCCAGCGTGCCCTCGCAGCGGAAATTGCAGGGGGTATCGCACAGCTCGCGCACCACATAGCCGGAAAGACCGGGGCACTTGCTTTCAAAATCTTCCTTGATTAAACCATAGTTGCCGATGGCGGGGAATGTCTGGATGACAATTTCGCCCTCATAGCTGGGGTCGGTGATGGTTTCCAGATAGCCGACCATACCGGTGGTAAACACCAGCTCGGCTTCAACGGACTTCTGGGCGCCGTGAAGCTCACCTTCAAACAGGCGTCCGTCCGCAAGCAGCAGATAACCTTTTTTGCTCATGTTTGCTCCTTCATCTGTCGTTGTGAACTGTAGACTTCGGGGATTCAATGAAAAGGATACCCGGTTTTGCCCGTTTTGTCGGGCAAGATAAGTGCAAATGCCCGCAAAACGGGCAATATAACCTTATCTTTATTATTCTACACTATTTTCCATGCCTTGTGAATACTTTCCCGCTGATTTCTTCGATTTTTTACGAAAAACGGCAAAAAATCATCGTTTTCACGAACATTCACAGTTTCGCAATGTAATTTGTTCGCATTTACAAAAACTCCGCCCGAAACGGACGGAGTGAAGCATCAATTATTCAAGTGTCTCCAGATAAGCCCTCTGGCCCAGCTCAAAGGCATCATTGCCATAGCAGTCAGCCGCCACCACCAGCGGCAGCTCCTCCAGGGTCAGGCGCTTGACGGATTCGGGGCCCAGGTCATCCCATGCAACAACCTCCAGCGAGGTGACGCACTTGGCCATCAGGGCCGCTGCGCCGCCCACTGCGGCAAAATACACAGAGGGGTACTGCTGCATGGCATCCATCACATTCTTGCCGCGCATGCCCTTGCCAATCATGCCCTTCAGGCCCAAGGACAAAAGCGTGGGGGTGGAAGCATCCATGCGGGTAGAGGTGGTGGGGCCGATGGAGCCCACGGGACGGCCTTCCGGCGTGGGGGTGGGGCCGGCGTAATAAATCACCTGTCCCTCCAGGGGCATGGGCAGAGGCTCGCCCTTTTCAAGGCACTCCAGCATCCGCAGATGGGCCGCATCACGGGCGGTATACACCACACCGGAGAGCAGCACATGGTCACCGGCATGCAGGGAACGAACGACCTCCTCGGTCAGGGGTGTGGTCAGCTTTCTCATGGTTCGTCCCTCCTTAAATCACAGCCGTTTGATGGCGGGTCACATGGCAGGAAACATTCACAGCCACAGGCAGGCTGGCGATGTGGGTGGGGGCAGCCAGCACGTGGACGCCCAGACAGGTGGTTTTGCCGCCCAGTCCCTGAGGACCTACGCCAGTCTCGTTGGCAATCTCCAGCAGTGCCTGCTCCAGCTCGGCGTAGAAGGGATCGGGGTTCTGCTCGGTCAGGGGCACCATCAGCGCACGCTTGGCCAGCTCAGCCACGCCCTCAAAATCGGCACCGATGCCCACGCCCAGCACCATGGGCGGGCAGGGATTGGCACCGGCCAGCTGCACGGTCTCCCGCACAAAGGCCTTCACGCCCTCAATGCCCTTTGCAGGGGGCAGCATGGCCAGCCGGGACATGTTTTCACTGCCAAAGCCCTTGGGGGCCACGGTGATGGTAATTTTGTCACCGGGGACAAGGGTTGTATGAATCACGGCGGGAGTGTTGTCGCCGGTGTTGACTCGGCGCAGGGGGTCGCGCACCACGCTCTTGCGGAGCAGGCCCTCGGTGTAGCCGATGCTGACGCCCTTGTTCACGGCCTCGGTAAAGTCGCCGAGGATGTGCACCTCCTGACCGATTTCCGCAAAGATGATGGCCATGCCGGTGTCCTGACAGATGGGCATTTGCTCCTCGCGGGCAATGTCCTTGTTGCGGATGAGGATGTCCAGCAGGTCCTTTGCCGGGGCGAAGGTCTCCTCCCCTGCCGCCTTTTCCAGCGCACAGGCCACATCGCCGGGCAGGTTGCGGTTGGCCTCCACGCACAGGCGGGCCACGGTATCGGTAATGAGCTTTGCATCAATCTCTCTCATGCTTCCCACTCCTCAAAGATTTTCTTCACGCGCAGAGCCGCCGCCTTGACGGCGTTTTTCTTTTCTCCCTGCAGCACCAGCTCAGACTGGGCATCCCGCAGGGAAAGACCGTCCAGCAGCTGCTCAAACAGCCGCGCCTCAATGGATACATCCGCTGCCGGCTTTTCCAGCACCTCCACGGTCACCTCATGCAGGTCCAGTACAATGCAGTACTCGCCCTTTTCGGTTTTGGGATTATCCCGCATCTGCTGCAGCACCTCATCAGCCGTGCCGCGGATGGTCTTCTCGTGCAGCTTGGTCAAATCACAGCTGGCCGATACGCGAACCCCCGGCAGGGTGGCCGCAATGGTCTCCATCAGCTCGATGATGCGGTAGGGGGATTCATGGACCACCGCCACCGCAGGACCCTTCAGCAGATCCAGCAGCTTCGCCTTCAGGTCCTTCTTCTCCCGGGGCAGGAAGCCGTAAAATGCAAACTCCCGTGTATCAAAGCCGCTGACAGACAGTGCGGATACGGCGGCACAGCAGCCGGGAACAGGCACAACCTCGATGCCCCGCTCCACCGCGGCCTTCACCAGCCCGTAGCCCGGGTCGGAAACGCAGGGGGTACCGGCATCGGTGGTGATGGCCACATCAATCTGCTCGGCCAGCATCTTTTCCGCCAACCATTCGCCCTTGGTATCCTCGTTGTGCTGGTGGCAGCTGGTCAGCTTGGTGTGAATATCAAACACCTGACACAGCTTCATGGTCACCCGGGTATCCTCGGCGGCAATCAGCTGCACGGTTTTCAGCGTTTCCACCGCCCGGGGAGACATGTCCTGCAGGTTGCCGATGGGGGTTGCCACTACATACAGCGTGGGCATTTACTCCACCTCCAGCTTTTCGCACACCCGCAGCTTGGCACTGCGTGCCCGGGGATTGCGCTCGATTTCTTCCTTGCTCGGGGCTACCGCACCCTTGGCCAGCACCTTCACCACGGGCTTCTTGCCGCAGGTGCAGATGGGTGCCTTGGGCGGGCAGGTGCAGGGATTCTGCAGCCGTTGGAAGCAGCGCTTGATCATCCGGTCCTCCAGAGAATGGAAGGTGATGACCAGCATTCTGCCGCCGGGCTTCAGGCAGTCAATCATGTCGCACACCGCCTTGTCAAGGGGGTCCAGCTCATCGTTGACCGCGATGCGGATGGCCTGAAAGGTGCGGCGGGCGGGGTGGCCGTCATCCTTGCGGCGGACTGCCTTGGGGATGGCCGCATCCACCGTG
>JAUNDF010000020.1:0-3214 GCA_030526225.1 Clostridia bacterium | reverse complement strand
ATCGAAGGTGGTCTCGTAGGGCTTCTGCGCCCGGTGCTCCACAATCAGCTTGGCAATGCGGGCTGCCCATTTTTCTTCACCGTAATCGGTGATGATGCGGCACAGCTCCTTTTCGGACAGGGTGTTGAGCAGGTCCGCCGCCGTCAGGCCGATGGAGCGGTCCATGCGCATATCCAGCGGCGCATCCTCATGGTAGGAAAAGCCGCGCTCACCCCGGTCCAGCTGGGGAGACGAAACACCAAGGTCCAGCAATGCGCCATCCAGCAGCGGGGCACCGGCGGATTGCAGCAGCTGCTTTGCATCATGGAAGTTGCCGTGCAGCGCCGTAAAGCCGGGGTAGTCCTTCAGCCGGGCAGAGGCGGCGGCAATGGCGGTTTCATCCCGGTCGATGCCGTACAGCTTCGCCGTGCCGCCGGAGAGCTTCAGCATCCCCTCGCTGTGACCGCCGCCGCCCAATGTGCCGTCGGCATACACGCCGTCGGGGCGGACATTCATCCATGTCATGACCTCATCAAATAAAACGGGCACATGTACAAACTCCATGCTTCGTCTCCTTCTGCAATCAGGTTCGGTTGATGATTCAGCCGCGCTTTTGCGACCATGTCAAATGGCATTCAGATGCAGGGCGTTTCTGACCATGCCGGCAAAATACAGGGAGCCGGAGGCCACAATGATGCCCTCATCCCCTGCCAGTGCCGCGGCCTTTTCCAGTGCCTCGGTCACGTTGTCGGCAGGCTCTGCGCTGATGCCGGCCTTCCGGAGCAGGGCGGCATAATCCGCCGCTTCCATAGCCCGGGGCGTGTCGGGGGTCACCGTCACCGCCGTGTCGGCAATGGCACACAGGTCGCCCAGCATGGCATCGGTCACCTTTTCCGTCAAAATGCCGGTGACCAGCACGCGCTTTTTCCCTGCCAGCTGAGACTGAACAAACTTGCGCAGTGCCGCAATCCCCTGCTGGTTGTGTGCCCCATCGATGAGGATGTTGCCGCACCACTCCAACCGGGCAGGCCAGTGGGTATTTTGAAGGCCCTCACGCAGAGCCTCGTCGGTGATTTCATAGCCCTGTGCGCGCAGCTGCTCCACCATGGCCACCACGGTCAGGGTGTTGGTCAGCTGATGCTCACCGGGCAGGCTGACAGATACATCCTCATAGGGGCGGGACAGGATAAAGTCTGCCGTGGAGCCGCGAAGGCCATAGGCCGCATCCCCCAGCATGCCGTAATGCAGCTGAGTGAGCGGGGCGTGCTTTTCCTCCGCCGTGCGGCGGAAAACAGCGGCCACAGAGGGCACCGCCGGATGGCAGACCACAGGCACGTTTTCCTTGATGATGCCCGCCTTCTCCGCGGCAATCTCCTCCACCGTATCGCCCAAAAACTGCATGTGATCCCGGCCGATGGCCGCAATGCCGCACAGAATGGGGCTGACGATGTTGGTGGGGTCAAGGCGGCCGCCCAGACCTACCTCCACAATGGCAAAATCAACCTTTTCCCCTTCAAAGGCGGAAAGGGCCAGCGCTGTCCCCAGCTCAAAGGGGGTGGCGGTCACGCCCTGTGCCTGCAGCTTTTCATAAGCCTTGACCAGCGGCGTGCCGTATTTTTCCATCAGCGCATCGGAGATGGGCTTGCCGTCAAGGCGAATCCGCTCCTGATACACCTGCAGGAAGGGGGATGTGTACAGCCCCGTGCGGTAGCCCGCATGGCGCAGTACGCTTTCCAGCATGGCGCAGATGCTCCCCTTACCGTTTGTGCCTGCCACATGAATGACAGGCACAGCCGGCTTGGACGGGAGCAGGGCCTGCAGCAGCATTTCCATGTTGCGCAGGCCGTTTTTGCTCCCGGTCGCATATGAGCCATGAATGACAGAAATGATTTCTTCTGACTTCATGAGATTTTTACATGCTTTCTTTCAGTTCTTCAATGCGGGCCAGCAGGGCAGCCAGCTTTTCCTGATTGGTGGCCAGCTTGGCCTTTTCCTGCTCAATCAGCTGGGCAGGTGCCTTGGAAACAAAGCCCTGATTGTTCAGCTTGCCTTCGGCACGGGCGATTTCCTTGTTCAGGTTGTCCTGTTCCTTCTGCAGGCGGGCCAGTTCCTTTTCAAAGTCCACCAGATCGCCCAGAGGGATGTACAGGGTGCCGGCCTTGGTGATGGCGCTGACGGTCTTCTCGGTGATTTCCTCAGCGGAGGCAATGAAGCCGGTTTCGGAAATCCATGCCATGCGGTTGAAGTTGGGGGCAGCGGTCACCAGCGTGTCCTTCCAGCCCTCGCCGGGCAGCAGCAGCAGGCGGGTGCGCTTGCCGTTGGCCACGTTCATTTCTACGCGCAGGTTGCGGATGGCGCGGATGACCTCCATCACGCCCTCCATCTTTGCGGCATCCTCCACGAAATCGTATTCGGGCTTCACTTCCGGCCAGGACTGCAGCATCAGGAAGCCTTCGCTGCCGGGCAGGTACTTGTACAGCTGCTCGGTGAGGAAGGGCATGAAGGGATGCAGCAGCTTCAGCAGGCCTTCCAGCACATACAGCAGCACGGCCTGTACAGCCTGACGGGCCTCGGCATCATCGCCCATGAGGCGGGCCTTGCTCAGCTCGATGTACCAGTCGCAGAATTCGCTCCATGCAAAGTCATAAATCTTGTTGGCGGACAGGCCGAAATCGCCCTCTTCATTGTGCAGGGAGATGTCGCGGACAGCATCCTGGAAGCGGTTGAGAATCCACTTGTCGGCCTCGGTCAGCTTGGTGACATCAATGTCGTAGCGCTGGTCCACGTTCATCAGCACAAAGCGGCTGGCGTTCCACACCTTGTTGGCAAAGTTGCGGGCAGCCTCCACCTTGCTTTCGATGTAGCGGGTGTCATTGCCGGGGGATACGCCCAGGGTCAGGGAGAAGCGCAGGGCATCGGCACCGTACTGGTCGATGACCACCAGCGGATCCACGCCGTTGCCCAGGGACTTGGACATCTTGCGGCCCTGCTCATCGCGCACCAGACCGTGAATCAGCACGGTGTGGAAGGGCACATCACCCATGTTCTCGATGCCGGAGAAAATCATTCTGGCCACCCAGAAGAAGATGATATCGTAGCCGGTTACCAGCATGTCGGTGGGATAGAAGTACTTCAGGTCCTCGGTGTTGTCCGGCCATCCCAGGGTAGAGAAGGGCCACAGGGCTGAGGAGAACCAGGTATCCAGCACCTATTCATCCTGATGGATGTTTTCGCT
>JAUNDF010000106.1 GCA_030526225.1 Clostridia bacterium | reverse complement strand
ATGCCGCCACCATCAAACGCATCACAGCAGAAGACGGAAAGCCCTCCATCACCCATTATCAGGTGCTGATGAGCGATGGCGGCCGCAGCCTGTTCCTGCTGGGGCTTGAAACAGGGCGCACCCATCAAATTAGGGTGCATCTGTCATCCACGGGCTGTCCTGTCTGCGGTGATTTTTTATACGGCACATAGCTTGACGAATTGCCCAGAAGGTTCGCACTGCATTCAGCCGTACTGGCTTTGCGCCATCCGGTGATCGGCAGCATGATTTTTATCAAATCCATGCCCCCGGAGGAATTGACAAACCTTATTCCCGCTTCCCGGGAATTTCTTCAAAAGCTGTTTGCAGATATTGCAAGCCCTGCTGACGGAGTGCTGTCAGCCTTTCCGTAACGACTGCGCTATCCGTCTCCTCTGTGCCGAATTCAAGACCGATGTTTCTGAAAAGCTGGTCGATTCTGCTGTTCTTGGATGCAGGATCAATTTCGCTATATCGGCGAATCACCTTCAGGCGTGTGCCGAAAATCACTGAAAAGGCTGCGGCATGAAAGCTGTCTGTAATCACGCATTCCGCATGATGAAGCATGCCGAGCCACTCCTGCGGTGACAGACCTTCCGCAAGCTCATAGCCCTGATGATAGGATGCATCGGTGACAGGGATGACCACCACCCGGCTGCCGGTGCTTTGTGCCGTTTGCCGGACAGTGTCCCAGTAATCATCGCGGTTTCCGATAAAATAGCAGACGATGTACGGCTCTTTCTGATTGGGGGCTTTTTCAATCTGCGCCCACTGCTCCCGGGTCAGCAGCATCACCGGGTCAGGCATAACCGCCACCTGCTTTTGTGTCATGGACTGCAAAAGAGCTGCGCCTTCCTCTTCCCTGACGGAAATGGCGGAATAGGGCTGAATCAGCCGCCGGATTTTCCTGCGCTTGATGCTGCTCCGGATTTCCCTGACGCCAAGAGAAGCCGCATAGGAAACCTTTGGAACATCATCCGCAAAGTCAAGATAGTAAGCAGGGTTGAACCAAACCGGCGACCAAATCTGATCACTGCCGGCAATCAGCACATCGTATGATTTGCTTTGCGCCTTGAGCTGCTGCCCGTTTTTGCATCGGACAGACAATTGCATATTTTCCCGATAGAAATCCCGGAAGCCGGCTGTTTTGCGCTATTCGGCTTTTTCGCTGTGCACCGTTTTTTTCTTTTGAATGCCTTCAAAAACCAAAGCGGGAGAGTTGGGCCCCTTGAGCAGATTTATGATTTTTTCAACCGGATCGGGATGATAATCAATATGCTCGGCTTCACAGCCCATCTGATTGATTGCCCGCTGCAGTGCATACGCCTGCAGAGTCGACCCGTAATTCCGGTTGTGCAAAAAGGTGATTATCCCCACACGAAGCTTCTTCATCATTCACCCATCCCTTCAACATATCACCATCATACCATCGGTTCATTTTGTTTTCAACTGCTTGAAGTGAAAAACAAACTCTGTTATACTTCATTTGACGGAAATGAAAGGATTGTGATAATTTGGGGCAGATTGTTGTGATTGCCGAAAAGCCAAGCGTTGGCAAGGATATCGCCCGGGTGCTCGGCTGCAAAAACAGCTCCTCAAAGGGATATCTTTCCGGAGATCAGTATATCGTAACCTGGGCAGTGGGCCATCTGGTCACCCTGGTCGAGCCGGATGAACTGGACGAAAAATACAAGAAATGGAACACGGCAGATTTGCCGATACTGCCCGAGCGAATCCCGCTGAAGGTCATCCCCTCCTCCAAAGACCAATACAACATCGTAAAACAGCTGATGAACAGTGAGAATACCGATTCTCTTGTCTGCGCCACAGACGCAGGGCGCGAGGGTGAATTGATATTCCGGTATATTTATGAAAAGAGCGGCTGCAAAAAGCCGTTCCAGCGGCTGTGGATCAGCTCCATGACCGATGAAGCCATCAAGGAGGGCTTCCGGAAGATACAGCCCGGCAGCAACTACAACGGCCTGTATCAAAGCGCCAAATGCCGTTCTGTGGCTGACTGGCTTGTGGGCATGAATGCCAGCCGCGCTTTTACCCTCCGGTACAACACACTGCTGTCTGTCGGCCGTGTTCAAACGCCGACCCTTGCACTGCTGGTGAAGCGCAGAAAGGAAATCGAGGCTTTTGTGCCTTAGGATTACTGCCTGCTGACCGCCGACTTTGGCGATTACAAGGGCATGTGGTTCAACCCCAAGGAAGAAAACACCACCCACATCCCGACTAAGGAAGCCGCTGAAGAAATCGCAGCTGCCGTAAAGGGAAAGGCAGGCACCGTTACCCTGGCAGAAACAAAACGCAAGCAGGATGCGGCGCCCCAGCTGTATGACCTGACAACACTCCAGCGGGATGCCAACAGAATGCTGGGCTTTACCGCCAACAAAACGCTGAAAATCGCCCAGAGCCTGTATGAAACACGCAAAGCGCTGACCTATCCCCGTACCGACAGCCGCTATCTGCCGCCGGATATGATTCCCCGTGTGGTGCAAACCATGAAGCAGCTGCCGGAAAGCTATCAGGGCATGATTGGCGGTGCGTTTAACGGCGACAAGCTGAACATCAGCAAGAGGACCATTGATGCCTCCAAGGTGACCGATCACCATGCCATCATCCCCACCGCCCAGCGGGTGAATCCCGCAGGATTTGATGAGGATGAACGCTTGCTGTATGATATGGTGGTTCGCCGGATGCTGCAGGCCTTTTATCCCCCTTGTGTGTATGATGCCACCGAAATCCAGACAACGGTTGAAGGGCATTTGTTCAAAACAACAGGGCGGGTTGTGATTGACCAGGGCTGGAAGGCTGTTCCGCCGCTGGCCAAGCCCGTCAAGGGAAAGAAAAAGAAGTCTGCTGAGGAGGAAGAAACACTGCTTCCGCCTGTCGCCCTCGGGGATACGCGGACGGTTGCAAAAACGACCATCAAGCAGGAGGCAACAACGCCGCCCGCCCACCATAACGATGCAAGCCTCCTGAATGCCATGGAGAAATGCGGCAAGGATCTGGATGACGAAGAGCTGCAAAAGCAGATGAAGGGCAGCGGCATCGGCACACCGGCCACTCGCGCCGCCATCATTTAGCGGCTGTTGAAGGTCGGGTACGCCGAGCGCAAGGGCAAAACCATCATCGCCACCGACAAGGGTGTGCAGCTGATAGAAATCATGCCCGAGGAGCTGTCATCCCCTGCCATGACAGGCAAATGGGAGCTGGCACTGGAGCAAATCAGCAGCGGCCAGCAGGATGCAGAGCAATTTCTGGACGGCATCAAGCAGCTGACCACATCGGTCACAAAATATGCCATCAGCGGCAGCAAGGCCATGCGTTTCGCCGGACAGGACAGCCGAAAACGCGGCAAGTCATTCCCTGCTTCGCCGGTGGAGGGTGTGAAATGCCCGCTGTGCGGTCAGGGCGCAGTGAACGAAAGCAGGCTGGCCTTCAGCTGTGACCATGGCAAGCCGGGCTGCTGCTTTACCCTGTGGAAGGATTGCCTCACCCGCGGCGGCGGCCCCGTCCTGAATGACAAAATCATTCAGCTCCTGCTGCAGCACGGACAGGTCCGCGGCTCCAGCGGTGTGGTGATGATTTATCAGAACAATATTTTGTTCTATCCCAACGGCTCATAGCAACCAACGGTATTCCGCAGCATGGAATACCGAAAAGAATAATGGAGGTTTTGAATCATGGAACACATCAAGCTTTCCTACAAGGGCTGCACCGCCGAGGTTCAGCTGGCAGGCGCACAGCTGGCATCCTTTAAGGGGACCAACGGACGCGAGGTTATCTGGCAGGCCGATCCTGCCGTATGGCCCCAGCACGGACCGATTATGTTTCCTGTTTGCGGTACTGCACGGGATGCGCACATCAAAATCGGCGGCGTGACCTATGACATGCCCAAGCACGGCTTTGTCCGTACCGCTCCCTTTGAAGTGGCCCGCATCGGCGAGGATTTTGTGGAGCTGGTGCTTGGCCGCCGCCCCGAAACCGACAACATGTATCCCTTTGACTTTGTGCTGCATGTAACCTACACGCTTTTTGAAAACGGCGTTACCTGCACCTTCCTGGTGGAAAACAAGGGCAGCCGCGTAATGCCCTTCTGCATCGGCGGTCATCCCGGCTTCAATGTCCCCATGGCTGACGGCGCTGCCTATGAGGATTATCAGATTGTGTTTGAAAAGCAGGAAGAAGGCATCAATTCTCTGGCTCCCGGCGGCGGCATCATCACTGCCCGTGAAAAGCTGACAGAGCTGGCGGATGGCAAGGTACTTCCCCTGAACCATGCTCTGTTTGACGAACGCGACGCATTGCTGCTGGAGGATATCAACAGCCGCAGTGTGGATGTTGTGCACAAGGATACCGGCAAGGGCATTCACTTTGCATTCCCCAAGTTCCCCATGCTGGCCATCTGGTCCATGCCCAAGAAGAACGCCCCCTATCTCTGCCTCGAGCCCTGGATTGGCACCCCTGAGCATGCCGAGGAAACCAACACCATGGAAGAAAAGCCCCATGTCATCAAGCTGGAGCCCGGCCGCTGCTTCAAGGCATGGTTCACCGTCAGCCTGATTTGATTCAGCCCATGCCAAAAGGACCGCAGATTCATTTCTGCGGCCCTTTTTTGGTAAACTTCCGTTTGAGAAAATTGAATATTTTCTTAAACCAATGCTGGTTTTCAAGGTTCTTCACCGGGCATTCCACATAGCGGATATGATGATGATTGACCCACACATCCAGCAGGCGCTCTGCCAGATAGCCATATACCCGCAGGTCGGATGCCGAGTAGGACGAGGTATCCAGCTGCTCCTCCACCTTTAAGAGGATGTCCATCAGCCA
>JAUNDF010000019.1 GCA_030526225.1 Clostridia bacterium | reverse complement strand
AAGGTTCGTTCCTGACCTCAGCGGCTCAGCGCGTCAGTCAGCTTGGATATAATACAATAGCTTCAAGACTTTGTCAACCCCTTTTTTGAAGTTTTTTCAAACATTTTTGCAACTTTTTGCAGTGAATATGCATTTTTGTGCAGTCCCATTTTCTTTACTCCCATTTTACACATGAACCCCTTGTCACAGACGCGTTTCAGACTCCCTTTCCTGCGCACAAAACATTCATTTGCATAATCCGCATAATCATCCGCACGGGAATTGCAATCCCAATCAGCGCTCTTCTATATGGAAGCAAACAAAAACAGGCAAGCGATTATTACATCACTTGCCTGAAAATCAGCCAAAATATTCTATCATCAGTCCTGTGCAGCGGGATGCACCATGTACTTGGGCTCGCAGGTCAGGTGCAGGCCCAGACGCTTGAAGGTCTTTTCATCCACGGGGGACAGCAGCACGGAGGAATGCACCTCACAGCCGCGCAGATTGTACAGCTGCTGCATGGCGGCGCGGGCAGGCTCGCTGTCAGCGGTGGAAGCAGACAGCGCAATCAGCACCTCATCGGTGTGCAGGCGGGGGTTGGTGCTGCCCAGGAACTGGGTCTTCAGCCGGGTAATGGGCTCGATGGCACTGGGAGAAATCAGGTCGATTTCATCATCAATGCCGGCCAGTACCTTCAGGGAATTGAGCAGGGCCGCGGCAGATGCACCCAGCAGTTCGCCGGTTTTGCCGGTGACAATGCGTCCGTCGGGCAGCTGAATGGCTGCAGCGGGCTGGCCGCCCATCTCTTCCTCCCGGGCAAGGGCCTCATCGCGGCACACGCGGTCGGCCGCCACCAGACCTGCCTTGTTCAGCAGCAGCTCCAGACGATAGCGCTCCTTGCCGGGCAGGCCGGAACGCTTTTCGGCGCACAGGCAGTCATAATACCGGCGCAGAATCTCCTGATTGGCGGCGCGGCAGCAACAGTCATCATCCACAATGCAGTTGCCGGCCATGTTCACGCCCATGTCCGTGGGAGATTTGTAGGGGCTGGCCCCGGCAATCATCTCAAACATGGCGTTGACCACGGGGAAAATTTCGATATCGCGGTTGTAGTTGACCGTGGGCACACCGTAGGCCTTCAGGTGGAAGGAGTCAATCATGTTCACGTCGCCAAGGTCGGCGGTGGCAGCTTCATAAGCCAGATTGACAGGGTGCTCCAGGGGCAGGTTCCAGATGGGGAAGGTCTCGAACTTGGCGTAGCCGGCCTTCACGCCGCGCTTGTATTCGTGATACAGCTGGCTGAGGCAGGTGGCCATCTTGCCGCTGCCGGGGCCGGGTGCGGTTACAATCACCAGAGGGCGGGTGGTCTCGATGTAATCGTTGCGGCCATAGCCCTCATCGCTGATGATGCGGCGCACGTTGGCGGGATAATCGGGGATGGAATAGTGGCAATAGGAGCGGATGCCCTTGCCGGAAAGCTTCTGGCGGAATGCGATGGCGGCGGGCTGCTCGGCATAGCGGGTCAGGCAAACGCTGCCCACATACAGGCCGATTTTCTGGAATTCGCCAATCAGGCGCAGCACATCCACATCGTAGGTGATGCCGTAGTCGCCGCGGATTTTGCCGCTCTGGATGTCATCTGCGTTGATGACCACCACCACCTCGGCCTGGTCGCGCAGCTGGAGCAGCATCTGCAGCTTGGAATCGGGCTGGAAGCCGGGCAGCACGCGGGATGCGTGATAATCGTCAAACAGCTTGCCGCCGAATTCCAGGTACAGCTTGTTGTCAAAATGGCTGATGCGTTCACGGATGTGTTCGGATTGCGTTTTCAGGTACAGGTCATTGTCAAATCCGATGTTCATCTGTCTTTTCCCATCCTTCCGTTCTTATGCAAAGAAAAAACACATACCAAAATATTATAATCCCTGCGGCGGATGATGTAAAGGGAAAGTCAGCATGAAATGCAAAAAATGTCAGTGCCTGATGCTCATTTGCTCTGGCTGATAAACACATCGCCGGAGGTGGTGCTGATGTCGATTTCCGCCTTGCCGTCGCCGCATAGATAGGTCTTGCCCTGCTTGCGCACGGCGATGCCCGTATCAAAGCTGCCGGATCCCGTCTCCACCCGGGCGGTAAAGCCATTCGCCTCCGGCATGGCAAGGGTGACATCGCCGGAGGTGCATTCCAGGCGCACCTTTTTCGGGGTCGATGCAAAGCTGCAGTTGATTTTGCCGCTGGCGGTCTGCACCGTCAGGGTTTCCGCTGCACCGGCTTTGATGACAAAGCTCCCGGAGGCCGAGGACATGGCGGCATCCTTCACATGGGCCAAGTCAGCCTCCACTTTGCCGGATGCGGTGGAAAGCGCAAGGCTGTCCATGGTCCCCTGCTGCTTCAGCACAACCTTGCCGGAAGCGGTGCTGATGCTCATGTCCCGGGCGTCCGCTGTAATGTCCAGCCTGCCGGACGCGGAGGCCAGCGCCATGCGGTCAGCCGCGATGCCCTCCACATTGACCTGCGCAGATGCGGAGGAAATGCTCAGCCCGGTCAGCTGCACATTCTCCGGCACGGCCACCGTCAGCCGCTTTTCGCAATTCATGGGCAGCGTGATGTTCATCCCCGGGGCCGAATACCGGATGCGCAGCGTTTTGCCCTCCACCTGCCAGTGCATGCGTTTTTCATCGGTGACCGTGCCCGTGATGACCTCCGTCAGGGTGATGTTTTTCCCCTTGGCAGGCACCACCGTCACACTGCCGCTGCTCCAGCCGATGTCGATGGTATCAATCACATCGGTGATTTCCGCATCCCCGATTTGATACGCCTTGTCATCCCAGCCGCTCACTTCACCGCCGCGTCTGTTCACCCGGCAGGAGGCGAGGGTCACCAGCAGCACCATCAGCAGCATCACAGCACATATCTTCTTCATCGTGTATCTCTCCTTTATCAGCTTACAATCGTTATTGTACAGCAGACAGCACTTCCCTGATAGGCCGATTCTTCATGCGGTTGTGTCTGTTTTATAGCTGCTAAAAAAGTAGATAGCAAAAAACAGAGTCATGCCGAAGCACACCTCTGTTGCTGATGCAATTTGCTTGCTCTTGCGTTACTTTACGTTAATCTGTCCCCGCTCACAGCGGTTGCCCCAGGCATCAATCAGCTTTTCGTTGCGGTACACGCAGATGATTTCGCAATTGTTGGAGCACTGGCCACAGCCCACCTCACGGGTGGTGAACTCCATGTCCTCCATGCCGAAGTCAAACACACAGCGCTTGGTGGACTGCCGGGCCAGAATGGCAGAGCCGATGGCGCCCATCAGGTGACCGTTTTCGTCCACAATCACCGGGAAGCCCAGCGTGCGCTCAAAGGCAGCCACCACACCCTTGTTCTTGCTCACGCCGCCCTGAAATACCACAGGGGGCTGAATCTTTTTGCCCTTGCCCACGTTGTTGAGGTAGTTTGCCACCACGGCGTTGCACACGCCCGCGATGATATCCTCCTTGGGATAGCCCATCTGAATCTTGTGCACCAGATCGCTCTCGGCAAACACGGTGCAGCGGGCGGCAATGGGGGTGGGATGGGTGGAACGCAGCGCCCATTCGCTGATGTTCTCCACCTCGATGCCCAGCCGCTTGGCCTGGCTGGACAGGAACGCACCGGTACCGGCGGCGCACAGGGTATTCATGGCGTAATCCACCGCCACGCCGTTTTCCACCAGAATAATCTTGGAGTCCTGACCGCCGATTTCCAGAATCGTGCGCACATTGGGATAGAAGGCCGTGGTGCCCACCGCATGGGCGGTGATTTCGTTTTTCACCATGGTGGCACCGGCAATGGTGCCGGCCAGCTTGCGGGCAGAGCCGGTGGTGCCCACCGCCACCACCTTGTAGCGGTCGCGGTCCAGCTGTTCGCCCAGCAGATGCACCAGCTTCTTCACCGCACCGATGGGATCGCCCTCGGTCCAGATGTAGGCAGAAGCCAGAATGTGATTCTGTTTATCAAGGATGGCACCCTTGGTGGAGATGGAACCCACGTCGATGCCAAGATATGCATGCTCCATTGCTTAAACCCTCTTCTTCATCGAAATCATGTCATAGAACGCCTCCAGCCGGGTCATCAGGCCCACATCGCTGGTCTGCGTATCGTAATTCTGGAACAGGATGGGCAGCTTATGCTCCTGCCCCACCCGCTGCAGCATGGGCATCAGGTCAATCTCCGGCGTGCAGTTGGCGGACTTGACATGAATCAGCCCGTCAAAGCCGTCCTCGGCCCACTTCTTGGCAGACCACAGCGTCTCCGTGGAGGTGGGGCCCATGTCATAGCGGCACAGGTCGCGGATGCGCACATGCAGGTTGCGGTCGCTGTTTTCCTTAAACTGGCGGTTGGAGAGGTTCAGCCAGCGCCACACCTCCACGCCCATGTCCGCCAGCTTCTCTTCAATATACAGGTTGGAGGGCGGGTCCATGATGGTAAAGTATTCGCCCAAAAGGCCCACCCGCAGGGGATGCTCCGGCTTGTCGATGGCGATGGCGGCAAAGGCATCCTTCACGCGCTTGTAGCCATCCTCAATGTCATTGCGGGATTCAGCGCGGAACATATCCGACAGAAAGCGGTTGTACGCCTTTTTGTACTCGCCCTTGTTGATTTCAAAGCCGCAGTTTTGATACATCTGCGCGGTGATTTCATCCACATAGTCCAGCATCTTCACCGCATCCAGTGCCGCCATCAGGAAGGCGGACACCTTGGCCTTGGGGTTGATGCGCTTGATAATCTTGAGGATGTTCTTGCCCAGATCGCCATACTCGGCAATGTTGATCATCTCAAACTCGTAGCCCATGTCCCGCAGAATCTGCTCATGCAGCTCGCCATAGTAGCCAAGGCGGCAGGCACCACCGGGCATAATCAGCGTGTCGGCACCGGCCTCCAATGCTTCAATCATGCTGCCCAGCAAGGTTTTGAAGGGCACGCAGACAAAGTCAGGGCTGTTTCTGGCACCGATGTCAACGGTCTTCCGGGTGATTTCCGGGGGCAGGATGCACTTGACATTCACGCCCTTCTCAAGCAGGTAGCGGAACACGCAGTTGTAATTGCCGTAGCGGGGCAATGCACAGCGCTTGCGCTGATCGAGTGCGCTTTTCACAGCAATCCCTCCTTGAAGCGGATAATGTCGATAAAGCTCTCCAGCCGCGTTTCCAGACCGGCGGTGCCGTTCTGTCCGTCCAGCACAATGTTGAGCATGGGCACACCCTTGATTTTGCGCATCATCATTTCGTTGACCATGGAATCGGGGCCGCAGGGGAAGGCGCTCATCAGGATGACGCCGTCCACCTTGTCGGCGCGCAGGGCGGCAGAGCCCATGATTTCGCAGTTCAGCTCCCAGTGGCAGGTGGGCGACAGGGCGGCGCACTTGCGGCGGGCGGCATCACGGTCGCAGATGTCGGCACGAATGGCCTTCACATCGTTTTCCCGCAGGAAATCCAGCACAGGCTTGCCGATGTAGCTGTCCTCCAGCACATAGCTGTGGGCGCAGATGAGCACCTTCATGCCCGGCCCGGTCAGCTTCTTTTCCTCGGCGGCAACGCGCTGCTTCCAGATTTTCGCATCCGCACGGAGCGCATCCTTATAGGCGCGCTTGGCCTCACGGGGCGCAAAGCCCAGCTTCACGCCAAGGTCGATGAAGGCATCCTCCTCGGAGGATTTCTTCTGCACGTCGATGTTGTAATCCACAATGCTCTGGCCGGAGGCATAGAACACCGCCCGGGTGATGTCGGGCAGCGCCTCAAAGCGGGTGCAGAAAATGCGTTCCTTCCCCACGGAAGAAATGCGGGGCACCAGAATGTGGTCGCACTTGCCGATGAGCTGCTGCACATGGCCGAACCAGATTTTTTCGCTGACGCAGGTTTCGTCAATGGCCACGGCACTGCCGTTGTCAAGGTCTGCGCGGACCGTGGGTGCGGATACAACCGTTTCCACGCCCAGTGCATCGAAAAAGGCCTTCCACATGTCCTTGTACCGGTGGTACAAAAACGCCCGGGGCAGGCCCACCTTTATGCTGCGGGGTTCCATATCGGGGATCATCTCCAGTATCAATCACTATATATAGAAGAAATTCACACTCTCCCACCCGGCCGCAAAACGACCGGTAAAGATTATTATACTATAATTTAGAGATTTGGCAAATACCGGAAATGCATCTCTCCCCCTCTTGACCTGCCGCCCCATGTTGTGCTACACTATCGCCGCAAACGGGAATGAAGTTCTCCCGCGGCAGTTTGCTGCCGAAACCGCTTTTTCAGGCTGATGACTTCTGCGATGACTGCGCAGGAGCACCAGCTTTTTTTGCGCATGAAGGAGGAACCACATGCTGTTATCCATCGCCTTGATTCTTCTGCCGGGCATGCTCACCGGCTGGGTCTGCCGCCGTTTGAAGCTGCCGCCGCTGCTGGGCATGCTGGCCACGGGCATTCTGCTGGGCCCCTGCGCCCTGAACCTGCTGGATGCATCCATCCTGTCTGTATCGGCGGAATTGAGAAAAATCGCGCTGATTATCATCCTCACCAGAGCCGGGCTGGGGCTTGACCTGTCCGCCCTGAAAAAGCTGGGGCGGCCCGCGCTGATGATGTGCTTTGTCCCCGCCACCATGGAGCTGTTGGGCACCATGCTGCTGGGTCCCCTGCTCCTGGGGCTTTCCCTGCAGGAGGCCGCGGTGCTGGGCGCCGTGCTGGCCGCCGTCTCTCCGGCGGTGGTGGTGCCGCGGATGGTCCGGCTGATGGACGAAGGCTATGGCACCCGCGAGGGCATCCCGCAGCTGATTCTCGCCGGTGCTTCGGTGGATGATGTGTATGTCATCGTTCTGTTCTCCACCTTTGTGGGCATGCTGCAGGGACAGGGCGCATCGGTGATGCAGTTCGTCAACATCCCCGTGTCCATCCTGCTGGGCATCATCATCGGGCTGATGGCAGGCCGGCTGATGACGGTGCTGTTCACCCGCTTCCACATCCGGGATACGGCCAAGGTGATGATTCTCCTCAGCCTGTCCTTCCTGCTTGTCACCCTCGAGGATTCACTGCAGACGGCCATCACCTTTTCCGCACTGATTGCCGTGATGTTTACGGGCATCGGGCTGAAGCAATCAAGGCCGGAGCTGGCCGGGCGCATCAGCGCAAAGTATGGCAAGCTGTGGGTCGGCGCAGAGGTGTTCCTGTTTGTGCTGGTGGGCGCAGCGGTGAACATCGGCTATATCACCCATGTGGGCATGCCTGCGCTGCTGCTGATTGTTTTCGCCCTCATTTTCCGCATGCTGGGTGTGCTGCTGTGTGTGGTCAAAACGCCATTGACCTCCGGTGAGCGCCTGTTTACCATGCTGGCCTACACCCCCAAGGCCACCGTGCAGGCAGCCATCGGCGGCATTCCGCTGGCCCTCGGCCTTGCCTGCGGCGACACCGTCCTGACCGCCGCCGTGCTGGCCATCGTCCTCACCGCACCGCTTGGTGCCTTTGCCATTGATACCACATACCGGAAATTGCTGAAGAAGGCATAAAAACCCGCGCATCCCCATTTTCGGAGATGCGCGGGCTTTCTTATTCTTCCGTTTCCTTCGGTTTGCGGCTTATCACAATCGCAAGCCCCCATAGCACGCCGATGGCGATGCCGAAGATGTGGTTATCCCACAGACCCACCCGATTGAGGGCCACACCGCCCACAAGGCCAAGACCGAGGCCCGCAAGGATGGCAGGATCCACCTTGCCGCCTGATTGCCTGACCTTGAAATCGCGGCTGCAGATGATGGCAATGGGCAATCCGCAGAGAATCCACGGCAGTGCCGCCTTGATGAATGCAATCATTTCAGCGCACTTCCTTCCCAAAATCATTCTCATCATCCGTGCGGTCGGGGATAATCAGGCTGGCCACAATGTAGCACAGAATCCCGCTGCCGGCCACGGCGCACAGGATGGTCCACACCAGCCGGATGATGGTGGGGTCCAGGTCCAGATATTCGGCCACGCCGCCGCACACACCGGTAATCATCTTGTTGTCACGGCTCTTATAAAGGCGCTTGCTCCGCAGTGTTTCCTTGATGTTCATATGCATTCTCCTTTGTGTAAAGGGATTTATTTGTCATCGTTTCGGATTCCCTTTCGACACTGCTATTGTACGACAGGCGCACTTATTTCTATACAGTATTTTTGCAGTTGATTGTGTCCGATTTAGAGATGTAAACACAACTTTATTCGCTGCTCAAAAAATCGCGGCGGAACTGGGACGGGGTAATCCCCTCCTGCTTGCGGAAGGTCTTGGTGAACACGCGGTAATCGCCATAGCCGGATTTGGCCGCCACATCCGCAATGGAAAGGGAGGTGGACAGCAGCAGCTTTTTGGCCTTCTCCATGCGGATGTTGGTCAGGTAGGTCAGAAAGCCCACGCCAATCTCGTTTTTAAACAGCTGGCTGATGTACTGGCCGTTCATGTGGAATTCATCCGCCAGCACCGACAGGGTGATGTCCTCCTCCAGATGCTCCTGCATATAGCGGGTAATCTGGTTGATGGGCCGCTCCTCCCCTGCCTCCACCGCTTCCTCGCTGTGGCGGCGGAACATGGAAATCTTCAGCCGGTCGATGCACTCGCCGAATTCCTCGTAATTGACGGGCTTGAGGATGTAATCGGTAATCTGCAGCCGCAGGGCTTCCCGGCAGTAGGCAAAATCATCATAGCCGGAAACGATGATGAACGCCGTGTCCGGATGCTTGATGCGCCCGACCTGAATCACCTTCAGCCCGTTCATGATGGGGATGTTGATGTCCATAATCACGATGTCGGGGTTCAGGGCATCCAGCCGGCTGAGGGCCTCCATGCCGTCAGCCGCCTCGCCCACCACCTGACAGTCATGGGCCTCCCAGTCAAACAGCCGCTTGAAGCCCTCCCGGACCATGATTTCGTCATCCACAAGCAATACACGCAGTTTGTTCATTGCACCTTCTCCTTTTCCAGCGGCAGCAGCAGATGCGCCGTTACGCCGCCGTCAGGGTTTTCCGTATAGCTGAGGCCGTACTGTTTGCCGCACAGCAGCTTGATGCGCTTTTGCACATTCAGCACACCGATGCTGTTGCCCTCCAGCTTGGGGGCATGCTTGGCGTAGTGGCGAAGCATGGCATCGATGGCGGCCTTTTTCCCTTCGGCAAAGCCCGCGCCGTTGTCCTTCACGGTGATTTCCATGCCCTGCTCCGTTGCCCGGGCCGTCACCGCCACAGTGCCGCGGTAGCCCTTGTTCTTCAAGCCGTGGAGCAGGCTGTTTTCCACCATGGGCTGGAGGATGAAATTGGGCACCGCCGCTTCATACAGCTCCGGCTCGATGTCACACTCGTAGTGCAGCTCCGGATAGCGGTAGCACATCAAATCCATGTACGCATCCAGCATATCCAGTTCGCTTTCCAGCTATACCATGGGCCGGTCCACCTTCACGCTCATGCGAAAAAAATCCGCCAGCCGCATCAGCAAATCAGCCACCTTTTTGTCGCCGTCAAGCTCTGCCTGAATGCGGATAGCCCCTAATGTGTTGTACAGGAAATGAGGATTGACCTGACTTTTCAGGTACAGCATGGACATCTTCTGCTCCACCAGCTCGCCGCGAAGGATATCCGGATTTTCCAGCGTCAGGTAGAAGGCCAGTGTCATCAGGGTGATGCCCATGGAGGAAATCAGCCATGTGGGGTTGAAGGACTGCAGCAGCGAAATAATCATCTCAATGGCCATGGCCGAGCCGATGACATTCCGCTTTTTGACGGAAATCTGCTTCCAGTTCACCGCCAGCATAATCACGCACAGCACCAGATAAAAGCTGACATGCACGTAGCAGCTCATGGCATGAATGCCGTCGGAGTAGTTGCCCAAAGGCGTGACCGCGTAGTGCACCGGCAGGAAAGCCGCCCCGGCCTATGCCATCATCAGGTAGATTCTGGCAAAGGCGTTCAGCCTTGGGGACGGCTTGCCCGTTTCATCCTCCACCAAAGTGGAGATGTACTGATAAAACAGATAGACCACCAGAATCATGGTGCCGATAAAGAACCGGTGCACCAGATCGTTTATCCACAGGGGGATGGTATCCAGCCGCGCCACCGTGTACACGCTGATGCCATCCAGCGCCACATGGTAGATGGCCGTTACCAGCAGCACCGCAAAGGTGGCATGCAGGGGTGTCTGCTTTTTCCATGCCGTGAAGTAGTTGAACGCCACAAACAACAGCACCAGAAGCAGCGCAATTTCCATGCGAATCATCGTTGTACCTCGATTGTTGCTCTACTTGAGTTTTATGCAGGATTCGGTATAATGAAGATAGAAAGCATATGCTGCAGGGAGGGATTTCAATGCCGGAATTAAGCCGATTCTTCGGGCTGGTCATCAAAATGTTATTCAACGACAACGATAAGCATCACAAGCCTCATGTCCATGTTTACTACGGTGAGGACGAAGCATCTGTCGGCCTTGACGGTGAAATCCTTGAAGGCCGTCTTCCGGTGAAGCAGTATCGCATGCTGTCCGGCTGGATGGCAATCCACGAAGATGAATTGTATGAGGCATGGAACAAAGCCGTGCGCTCCATGCCCTTTGACAAAATCGACCCGCTGAAATAAAGGAGGACACCATGTACATCAAAGACGGATATGTTTATGGCGGTCAGCCTTCCGGCCCCATCAAAATCGTGAAGGTAAAGCCGCTGGATGATTTTATGATGATTCTGACCTTTTCCACCGGCGAACAGCGTTTGTTTGATGCCACGCTCCTGCAGGGACCCGTATTCCAGCCGCTGAAGGACATTGAGGTGTTCAAAAACGCACAGCTGGACCACGGCGTTGTCACCTGGCTGGACGGTGATATCGACTGCTCGCCGGAATACATGTACGCCAACAGCTTTGAATATGCTTCCGTATCTTAACCGCCCTGCCTGTGCAGGGCATTTTTGTTACCATTCAACTTCCGTTTTCAGCAAATCCTCGTCCTTGCTGGAATGCCCGGCCATGATTTCAAACAGGCCCGGCTCAACCACGCGCTGACAGGCAGCGTTGACAAGGGAGAAGTCCTCCATGGTCAGGGGCAGGGAGACGGTCTTCGTTTCCCCCGCAGCCAGCGTAACCTTGGCAAACTTCACCAGCCGCTTCACCGGCTGCATTACGCTGGAAACCACATCGTGCACATACACCTGCACGGTTTCCGTGCCGGGGATGTCGCCGGTGTTGGTCAGCTGCACCTGCACGGTCATGGTGTCCTTGTCAAAGGCCGCGCTGTCGTAGCGGAAGGGTGCATAGCCCATGCCCTCGCCAAAGGCGAACAGGGGCGTTTCGGGCAAATCGCAGTATTTGCCGCCATGCCAGCCGGGGAGCTGATTGTAGTACACCGGCAGCTGACCGGAATGACGCGGGAAGGTGATGGGCAGCCGTCCCTCCGGATTGATGATGCCGAAGATGGCCTCTGCCAGCGCCTGACCGCCGTACATGCCGCCGTTAAAGCCGCACAGCACCGCATCGGCCTATGCCGCCTCCTCCATGCACAGGGGCTTGGAGGCCACCAGCACCGTGATAACCTTGTGCCCCTGCTGCTTCAGCGCCCGATACAGCGCCAGCTGTCTGCCGGACAGGGTCAGGTTGGCTCTGTCCTTTGTTTCGCCATGCTGGGCCCATGTATCGCCCACGCACAGCACCACTGCATCGGCACCCTCAGCCGCCGCCAGTGCCGCGGGGATGTCATCCCTGTCATCTGCGATGGGTCCGCAGCCACGGGCATATACCATTTCGATGCCCTTGTCAGCGCAAATCTGTACCAGCCCTTCCTTCAGCGTGACATAGGGGCGCACAGCCGGACGGTTCTCATCCGCAATGGGATGGGTGAAGTAGGTCCAGTCGCCGTACTGGGCACGGATATCATCCGCATTGGCACCCACCACAGCCAGCTTCTTTACATCCTTCAGGGGCAGGATGCCGCTGTTGCGCAGCAGCGTTACGCTCTTTCGGGCAGCATTCAGGGCATCCATGCGGTGCTCCTCACAGCCGATGCAGCCGGGTCTGCCGGTCTTTTCGCACTTTTCAAACAAGCCCATGCGGCATTTGATGGTCAGGATATGGCGCACAGCATCATCAATCACGCCCTCGTCAAGGCTTCCCTCCCGCACGGCCTGCACCGCATGCTCATAAAAGCCCAGGGTAGTCATCATCATGTCGTTGCCCGCCTCGGCCGCCTGCCGGGAGGCTTCCTTCAGGTCTGCCGCCGTGTGCTGATTGGTCACCAAAGAGGCCGCGTTGTCCCAGTCGGTAACCACGAAGCCGTCAAAGCCCAGCTCATCCCGGAGGATGTCCTTGAGCATGCGCTTATTGGATGTCAAAGGCGTACCGTCGATGGCTCCGTATGCCGTCATGATGGTGGCACAGCCCGCCTCCACCGCCCGTTTGAAGGGCGGCAGAAACACCTCGCGAATCTTGCGCTCGGTGCATTCCGTATCCACGGCATCCCGGGCGCCGGTGGCTTCGCCGTAGCCAAGGTAGTGCTTGGCACAGGCCAGAATATGCTCGTCATCGCTCAGGTCATCGCCCTGATACCCTTCGATAATGGCCGCGCCCAGCTCAGCCGCCAGATACGGATCCTCGCCGAAGGTCTCGTCAATGCGGCCCCAGCGTGTATCACGGCCCAGACACAGCACCGGCGAAAAGGTCCAGTGCAGGCCGTCGGTGGCCACCTCCCGGGCGGTATCCCTGCCCATGGTGCGCGCCGTATCCGCATCCCAGCTGCAGGCACAGGCCAGCTGGCTGGGGAAGATGGTGGCGTTGGGGTTCAGGCCGTGGCCATGGATGGCATCGATGCCGAAAATCACCGGAATCCCCAGTCGGGACTGCAGCGCCGTCTGCTGCACCTCCCGGGCATCATCCCCCAGAATATGCAGGAAGGAGCCTGCACCCATCTTTGCCCAGCGCAAGCTTTCCTCACGGCCGTTATGGGCATAGGGCACCTGCACCAGCTGGGCCACCTTTTCCTCCAATGTCATCTGCGCCAGCAGTGCTTCCACCCGCTGACGGATTGCTTCATTATTCATGGGACATCCTCCCGTTTTACTGATGCTTGTATTATCACGGATACGCCCGCCGCTGTCAAGCAAAATCCCCTGCGGCGTTCACTGCAGGGGACTTGCCTGTTATTTCTTCTGCCCGTAGTACGCATTGGGACCGTGCTTGCGCAGGAAGTGCTTATCCATAATGTGCTTGGGCGCGGGGCCTGCATCGGGGTTAATCTGCTTGGTGAACAGGGCCATTTTGGCCACCTCCTCCAGCACCACCGCGTGATACACCGCATCCTCCGCATTTTTGCCATAGGCGAAGGGGCCATGGTTGCGGCAGATGATGCCGGGGGTGTGGATGGGGTTGATTTTCCGTTCCTCAAGGGTCTCGATAATCACCACGCCGGTGTTGCGCTCGTACCCGGCATCGATTTCCTCCGGGGTCAGGCTGCGGGTGCAGGGGATGGTGCCGTAGAAGTAATCCGCGTGGGTGGTGCCGTAGCAGGGAATGTCCCGCCCTGCCTGCGCCCATGCCACCGCATAGGGGGAATGGGTGTGCACCACGCCGCCGATTTCCGGGAAGTGGTTGTACAGCTCCAGATGGGTCAGCATGTCGGAGGAGGGGTTCAAATCACCCTCCACCCGCTTTCCCTCCAGGTCCACAATCACCATATTCTCCGGGGACAGCTTGTCATAATCCACGCCGGAGGGCTTGATGATAAACACGCCCTTGTCCCGGTCAATGCCGGATACATTGCCCCAGGTGTAGGTCACAAGACCGCGCTTTTGCAGCTCCATGTTCTGCTCATACACCACGCGGCGAAGTTCGGGTAGCATCATGTCGGTTTCCTCCCCTTATTTCAGGCTGTCCACAGCCGCCTGTTCGGCCTTCAGGCCCTCGGCATAGCGGGCGATGTATTTGGCGAAGCCGTCGGCATCCTCCGCATCGGGGGCGATGGTGGTGCAGTCGGCACCGGCGAAGACCTTCTCCGTCAGGTAATCCTCCAGCGCCATGCCGCTGCCGTTGACCCGATAGGCCGCCAGAATGGCCATGCCCCAGGGGCCGCCTTCACCGGCGGTGGTCATGCAGGAAACGGGGGTGCCGAGGGCGGAGGACAGAATCCGCTGGCCCACCTCAGGTGTTTTGAAGAAGCCGCCGTGGCCCAGCAGCCGGTCAATGGCCACCTTTTCCCCGGTCAGGATATCCATACCCAGCTTCAGGGAAGCCACCGCGCCGAACACCAGCGAGCGGCACAGGTTCTGGAAGGACAGCTTCGCATCGGGCATGCGGACAAGCATGGGTCGGCCTTCATCCAGCCCGGTTACCGGCTCGCCGGAGAAGTAGTTGTAGTTAATCACGCCGCCGCAGTCCTTGTCGCCCAAAGCGGCGGCCTTGAACATGGCGGGGAAAATGTCACCCAGAGAGGCATCCATGCCCATGGCCTGCGCAAAGCCCTGCAGCATGCCGGCCCATGCGTTGATATCGCTGGTGCAGTTGTTGCAGTGCACCATGGCCACAGGACGGCCTGTGGGCGTGGTGACCATATCGATTTCCGGGTACACCTTCGACAGCGCCTTTTCCATCACAATCATGGCAAACACGGAGGTGCCGGCGCTTACATTGCCGGTTCTGGCGGCCACGGAATTGGTGGCCACCATGCCGGTGCCGGCATCGCCCTCGGGGGGTGCCATCAGTGTGCCGGGCTGCAGCTGTCCCGTAGGATCCAACAGCAGTGCGCCGGCAGCTGTCAGGGTACCGGCATCATCACCGGCGGAAAGCACGCCGGGCAGGATGTCCGTCAGCTTCCACCCATAGCCAGCCTCATGGGCAAACGCATCGAACTTTTCAACCATGGCCGCATCGTATTGGCCCTTGTCATCAATGGGGAAGATGCCGCTGGCCTCGCCAACGCCCACCACCTTGCAGCCGGTGAGCTTTGCATGCACATAACCGGCCAGGGTGGTCAGCTGGTCGATATCCCCCACATGGCCTTCCTTGTTCAGGATGGCCTGCCCCAGATGGGCAATGGTCCACCGCTGTGGGATGTTGAAGCCGAACATGGCCGTCAGCTTTTCGGCGGCAGGGCCGGTCATGGTGTTGCGCCATGTGCGGAACTCCGCCAGCTGCTTTCCGTCCTTGTCAAAGACCAGATAGCCGTGCATCATGGCGGAAATACCGAGGCCTGCCAGCTTCGTCAGCTGAACGCCGTAGCGGCTTTCCACATCCTTTTTCAGGTTGGCAAAGGCATCCTGAATGCCCGCCCATACATCCTCCAGATGATAGGTCCATACGCCGTTCTCCAGCCGGTTTTCCCATGCATGGTCGCCCTGGGCGATGGGGGCAAAATCGTCACCGATGAGCACCGCCTTGATGCGGGTGGAGCCCAGCTCGATACCGGCCGATGCAAGGCCGGAGGCAATATATTCGGCAATGCGGGTGTTTTCCATATTTTAGTCCCTCCGATTGATTGTTGGGGTATTTGTTTCGCTTGTTTCGGACAGGGGTTCGACTCCCCTCATCTTCTGTGAAAAGAATTTCTCCATACAGCCGTCATAATCCTTTTCCCGGCAGAAATCTTTCACAGGCGCAAGCAGAGATGCCCGCCCGGCGGACACCTCTGCAAAACGGTTATTCCTTGGCAGCCTTTGCCTTTTTGCTGCCGCGCTTTTTCAGCACCACGCTCTGCAGCAGGATGAAGAAGCACAGCATGGCGCCGGTGGTGATGGACTGCCACCAGGGCTCGGTCAGACCGGAGGCAGGCACGATGGCCTTGATGGTGGCAAGCGTCAGCACGCCGAAGAGGGTGCCGAACACATTGCCCACGCCGCCGGTGAGCAGCGTGCCGCCGATGATGGAGGAGGCAATGGCGTTCATTTCCGCCGCGGATGCGTTGGTGGCGTTGCCGGCACCGGTGTGCATCAGGAACACAAAGCCCGCAAGACCGGCCAGCAGACCGGACAGGGTATGGGCAATAAAGCGGGTGCGCTTGATGTTTACGCCCAGCATCAGTGCGCTCTGCTGGTTGCCGCCGATGGCATAGAAGCCGCGGCCCAGCTTGGTGTAGCGCAGCAGCACATACACCAGCACCACCACCGCCAGCGCGATGATGACACCGATTTCCAATCGGGCAGGCACCAGATTGCCCTTCTTGGCCACATAGCCCAGCCAGGGGATTTCAATCTTCTGCTTCATCAGCGCAAGGAAGCCCTCGTGAGCCACCTTTTGAGGATTGACGCTGACGATGGTGGTCATGCCTCTGGCAAAGAACATGCCGGCAAGGGTTACGATGAAGGGCTGAATCTCCAGATACGATACAAGGAAGCCCTGCACCACACCGAAGGCCGCGCCGATGCCAAGGGCAATCAGCAGTGCCACCGGGATGCTGGCGCCCGCAGAATTCAGGTACACCACGCAGGTCATCACCACAAGGCCGATGACGCCGCCGACGGAAATATCAATGCCGCCGCAGATCATGACGATGGTCAGGGAGCAGGAGATAATCAGCAATGCCGCGTTGTCATTGAGGATGTTGAAGAACTGCTGTGTCCGCTGGAAGCCGCCGCCCAGGAAAACGATGGCCAGACCGTACATCACCACAAAAATGCAGATGGCAATGGTCATCAGCAGCTGCGTTTCACTCATGGGCTCTCTTTGACGGAGTTTAGGCTGCTTGTTCATGCCCGGGCCTCCTTTCCGGCGGTCTTCGCCTTGATTTTTGCGCTCAGCTTCCCGAAGAACTGCTTCACCACGGGAGAGCCCATCACCACCAGCAGGATGATGACCACGGCCTTGTATGCCTTAACGGAGGTGGAAGGCACCTTCATGGCGTAGAGGGTGGTGGTCAGCATGCGGATGGCATAGGCGCCGATGATGGAGCCGGACAGCTTGAATTTGCCGCCGCCCAGGGAGTTGCCGCCGATGGCCACGGCCAGAATGGCATCCATCTCAATTTCCAGCAGCAGCGTTTCGTGGTTAATCAGGCTCAGGCGGGATACGGAGATGACACCGGCCACGGCGCAGCAGGCACCGAGGATGACAAAGGCCAGCAGCTTGATGGCCGTGGGGTTCAGGCCGTTGAGGCGGGCTGCCCGCTGGTTGATGCCCACGGTCTGGGTGTACAGGCCCAGATTGGTGAAGCGGAACAGCAGGGCGAAAATCAATCCCACCGCAAGGACAATGAAAATGGGGGTGGGCACCGGCACACCGGGGATAAAGCTGCCGATGGCGGTGACGATGGGGCTTTCCACCGTGGGGGTGGCGCCGCCGTTAATCCAGTAAGCGATGGAGCGGCCGCAGGTGAAGAGAATCAGCGTGGCAATCATGGGCTGGATGCGGAATACGGCCACCAGCGTGCCGTTAAAGGCACCGAAGAGCATGGCCACCAGACAGCAGCACACAAAGCCCAGCAGGATGGTGCCGCCGGTGATGGGTCCGCCGGAGAGCACCTTGACAAACACACTGCCCGCAATGGCGGCAGTGGCGCCCACGGCGATATCCTGTCCGCCGGAGGCCGCGGTGACCAGCGTCATGCCCATGGCCAGAATCACCAGCTCGGATGCGCCGTTGAGGATGGCAATCAGGTTGCCGGTCAGCACCGGGTCGCCGTTGTTGTTGGCCGCAAGGGATACAGAGAAGAAGGAAGGATCACGAATCAGGTTGAAGATCACCAGCAGTGCCACGGCGATACATGGCACCAGCAGCTGCGAGGAACGCAACTTCATCAGGCTTTGCTTGATTTTTTTCATGTGCGGTTGCCTCCTGCGATGGTCTTCATCACGTTGTCCTGACTGAGCTCGTCACCGCGCAGCTCGCCGACAATGTTGCGGTCGCGCATGACAATCAGCCTTGAGCAGGTGCGCAGCATTTCCTCAATCTCGGAGGAGATAAAGGTTACGCCGGTGCCCTCCTCTGCCAGCTTCAGAACAAGCTTCTGAATTTCCGTTTTTGTACCCACGTCAATGCCGCGGGTGGGCTCATCAAGAATCAGGTAGTCGGGGTGCAGCAGCAGCCAGCGGGCCAGAATGACCTTCTGCTGATTGCCGCCCGACAGGGATTTGATGGGCGTTTCGGCCGATGCGGTTTTAATCTGCAGGGCATCGATGTACTGCCGGGCAAATTCCTCCTGCTTTGCCCGGGATACGGGCTTCCAGAAGCCGTTCATCACCTGCATGGCCAGCATGATGTTTTCCCGCACGGACAGGTCGGCGATGATGCCGTCATCCTTGCGGTCCTCGGGCAGATACGCGATGCCGTGCTTCATAGCCTCACGGGGGTTGGAAACCTTGACCCGCTTGCCATGCATGGTCACCACGCCGCCGGTCACATGGTCGGCACCGAAAATGGCGCGAACGCTCTCACTGCGGCCCGAGCCCAGCAGGCCCGTAAAGCCGTTGACCTCACCGGCGCGGATACGGAAGTCAAAGGGCTTGACACCCTGATTGCTGGACAGGTTGTGTGCCTCGTACACAGCCTCCTCCGTGCTGTCGGGGGTGAATTCCTTCTTCTTCATGCCGGAAAGGTCCTCCAGCGCCTTGCCCATCATCTTGGAGACCAGCTCCACCTGCGGCAGCTCTTCGATGGGGTACTCGCCCACCAGTTCGCCGTTGCGAAGCACGGTGATGCGGTCGCACACCGCGTACACCTGCTCCAGGAAGTGGGTAACGAAAATGATGCCCACGCCGCGCTCCTTCAGCTCCCGCATCAGCTTGAAGAGCATGTTCACTTCCTTTTCATCAAGGGAGGAGGTGGGCTCGTCGAGGATGAGCACCTTGCAGTCGGCATCCACCGCCCGGGCGATGGCCACCATCTGCTGCACAGCAAGAGAGCAGCTGCCCAACTGCTGTGCCGCCCGTGCCGGGATGCCCAGGCTCTGCAGGATGGCATCCGCCTTCTTCTCCCGCTCCTTCCAGTGAATCAGGGTGCGCTTGTCCCGGCCGATGTAGATGTTTTCCGCCACGGACAGGTTGGGGCAAAGCGTGATTTCCTGATACACGGTGGAAATGCCCACGGCCTGTGCATCCTTGGGGGAGCGGATGGCCACATCGCCCTCGATGCCCGCGATGTTCACCTGACCCGCATCACGGGAATACACACCGGTGAGCACCTTGATCAAGGTTGATTTTCCTGCGCCGTTTTCGCCCATCAGCGCATGAATCTCACCCTTGCGGAGGGTAAAATCCACGTTGTTCAGGGCACGAACGCCGGGGAATGATTTGCATATGCCTCGCATGGTGAGGACGATGTTGTCTTGCATGGTCAGGACTCCTTTATCCTAAGGATTTACCGTTGCAGCGGCGCTGATGATTTCTGAAAAAAGCGCGGTGCGGTTTTTCCGCCGCACCGCGCCCTTTGTTTTGTTGGATTAGATGCCGTAGTTGGCCACGTCTTCAGCGGTGATGGTGTTGCAGTCGAAGCCCTTTTCTTCGGAGATGATCTTCTTCTCGGTCAGGGTTTCGCCGGCTTCCAGCTTCTTGATCATGCCGTCGATGACATCAGCCTGGAAGGGAGAGCACTGACCATCATAGTTCCAAGCGCCCTTGAGCACTTCTTCCAGAGCCCAGGTGTTGCAGTCAAAGCCCATCACGATCACGTCGCCGTCCTTGCCGTGGGTGATGCCGGCTTCGTCCAGAGCAGCAACAGCACCGCGTGCCATGCCGTCGTTTTCAGCGTAGATGATGTTGAAGGGTTCGCCGGAGTTGATGACGGACTCGGTAATCTTCTTGGCTTCAGCTTCGTCCCAGGTAGCGGTCTGTTCCACAACCAGGGTCCAGGCATCGTCAGCAGCAACCTGCTCGGTCAGGGGATTGGTACGGCCGATCTGAGCGTCGGAGCCCATAGCGCCCTGAATGTGCACGATCTTGTAGGAGTCCAGGCCCAGGCCCTTCAGCCATTGCGCATGTCGGAAACAACAGCTGCCTCATACAGGCTGTCGTCGCAATCGATGGTGCGGTCGAACAGGAACACGGGGATGCCGGCTTCCTGAGCAGCTGCCAGCACAACGTCCCAACCGGTGGTTTCAGCGGCGGATACCAGCAGGTAATCAACGCCGTCGGTGATGAACTGCTGAGCGGCGCTCAGCTGCTCGTCGTTCTTCAGGCTGTAAGCGGTCTTGGCGGTGTAGCCGTTGTCTTCGCAGAACACGCGCTCAAAATCCTTTACGTTGGCTTCACGGTAACCGGATTCGGAAGGGGGATTGTTGACGATACCAACGGTGATGGTATCGGCCATAGCGGTCACACACAGGCTCAATGCCAGGACCAGCGCCATAGCGACAGCAAACAGTTTCTTCATGATGAGTACCTCCAAAAATCTCTTTTCGGCTTCTGCCGTTGTCTTGATGATAGCACACACGAAAACAAAAGCAAATGCACAAACATTTCAATTTTGGTTGAATATTTCCCATCGGAATCCGTTTTGCTGTCAAAGGTTGAAAATTATTTCACAAACAGTTGATTTTTCTATCGCCTGTTTGTTTGATATGGTTTTTGTTTGGCCATCAAATACATTTCCGTTGCATGTGTTTGACAGCTTGTATGGAAGGGATGTAACTGGGAGCCCTCTCACCCCTTCTCTGCCCTTCTGTACTCGCTGGGAGTGACGCCGGTGTTTTTGCGGAACAGGTAGCTGAAGTAGTGGGGGTCGTTGTAGCCCACCATCTCGCAGATTTGGTGAGAGCGCAGCTGGGTGGCGCGGAGCAGCTCCTTGGCCTTGCTCAGGCGCAGCTCGGTGAGGTATTCGGTGAAGGTGTAGCCCGTCTCCTGCGAAAACACGGTGGAAAAGCGGCTGGAGGACATGCCCACATGGTCGGCCACATCCTGCAGCATCAGGTTCGGGTCCTGAAAATGCTGGGACATGTAGCTTCTTGCCCGGGCGATGGCCGGGTTGGTCTTGTGGGTGGCGTTTTTGTCGCGGTACTCGATGGCCTTTCGCAGGAGGCCCCGGGCGGCGGCAAAATCGTGATCGCCGAAGGACATGCTTTCCTTGCTGCCCAGTACCTGCTCGGGGTCGCCGCCGGCATCCAGCACGATGCGGTTGGCCGTCAGCATAGCCTCCACCTGCAGGTAATCGCTGACCACATAGGCGTGCAAATCCCCCGCATCCAGTGACTGCACATAGCTGTCGAACAGGGAATCCAGCTGGGAGGCGCTGATATACTGAATCTGCTCATGCAGGGGACGAATGGTCATCTGCCGTTTTTTCTCCGGGGCACTGCCGATGTCCCGGCTGCCCACCACCCGCAGCTCTGTCTGCTCGCCAAGGGTGTGCAGATGGCGCAGATGACGGGCGGCCTTCATGCTTGCGGGCAGCTCCGTCAGCCGGGTCACGGTGTCCCCCACCGTCACCAGCACCCGCCGGAAGCCGCTTTCCTCCAGCGCCTTCACGGCGGAATCCGCAAAGCCGTAGGCCCGCTCCTCCGTATCCGCATCGCTGTCCCCAAGGATAATGGCCAGCGCGCCCTTTTTGCCCGTGCAGACCATAGCCGCCCCAGAGGACGCATCGGACAGGGAGTACAGCACATCCATGGCCTTGTCCCTTGTCTGGTTTTCGTTTTGCTCAAAGGAGATATCCAGCACCGCATAGCGCTGGGCAAACAGATTGATGCCGATTTTCCGCAGCTGCTCAATCATGGTGGCGGCGCTTTTTTCATCCAGCTCGTCTGCCAGCAATGCAAAGAGCAGCTTGTCCTTGACAAAGCGGTTGTTGGCACCCATTCTTTCCCGGATGCCCCGGGCATTTTCCCGCAGGCGCTTTTCCTCCTGCATGCGGCCGTACACCCGGTCCAGCGCATCCCGCAGCTCGGTGACGTTCACGGGCTTGAGCAGATACTCCTGCACCCCCATGGCCATGGCCTTGCGGGCGTAGGTGAAATCATCGTATCCGGAGAGGATGATGATGCCCGCCCAGGGCATGATGCGGCGGATTTCGGCGCACAGCTGCAGCCCGTCCATAAAGGGCATGCGGATGTCGGTGACGATGATGTCCGGGTTCTGGTCGCGGATCATGGTCAGGGCGATTTCGCCGTCCGGGGCCTCGCCGACCAGGGTATAGCCGCTTTCATCCCAGGGGAAGGAGTTGCGCACACCCTCCCGGAAAACGATTTCGTCATCCACCAGAAATACCTTCACCACGGTCGGTCTCCCCCTTTCTTAAAACAGGTACGCGGAAGGTCACGGCGGTGCCGCCGCTTCCGCTTTCAATCTGCAGCCCTTCCTGCTGCCGGTAGTACAGCTTGATGCGCTGGTTTACGTTGCGAAGCCCGAATCCGGAGCCGCCCTGGGCAAACTCTGCCGTCAGGGGCGGTGCCTCGCCGTGCATGCTGTCCACCACGGCCTTCAGCCGCTATGGGGGCATGCCCTTGCCTGTATCGGTGACCCGGAAGACCATGTGGTCATCCTCCAGCCTCCCCTCCACCCGGATGGTGCCGCCGCCCCGCTTGAACTTGATGCCGTGGTACAGCGCATTTTCCACCAGCGGCTGGAGCAGAAGCTTCAAAATCATCAGGTCCTGCATTTTTTCATCCACATCGATTTCGTAGCGGAGGATATCCCGGTAGCGGGTGCGCTGGATGAGCAGATAGCCCGACAGGTGCTGCAGCTATTGCGATACGGGAATCCAGTCATCGCCGGAGGACAGGGAAATGCGGAAAAAGTCACTGAGGGCGCGGGTGGTGCGGATGACCTCATCATTGCGGCCCTCCTCCGCCTGCCACACAATGGCATCCAGCGTATTATAAAGGAAGTGCGGGTTAATCTGCGCCTGCAGTGTCCGAAGCTCTGCCTTGCGCAGGTTGTCCTGCTCCCGCTTGATTTGCCCGAACAGCGATTCCAGCCGGTCGGCCATGGAGTTGATGGATTCCGTCAGCGGCACCAGCTCGGTCATTTCTGCTTTGGGCAGCCGCGGTGCTGATAAATCGCCGCCGGCCACCTGTGCCGTAAAGTTTTCCACATTTTCAATGGGGTTCAGCAGCTGATTCATCAGCCGCTTGCGGTTGCGCTGTGCCGCCACGGAGGCCACAATCAGCAGCAGGATTTCCACCGCCGCAAACACCATGGTCTGCTTGCGCAGGCCGTTGTTGATGGTTGCCGCCGACCCGATGGAGCCGGTAATGTATTCCTGCAGGATGGATTCCACCAGCGCACCCACGCTGCGGACCTCCTCCACCATGCTCTACAGCTCCACCACGGGCATGCGGTTGGCCATCTCTGTCTCAATCTGCGTGATATACCCGGCCATGGTATCCATGGTGCGCCGGGCGATGGTCAGGGACAGGCCCTCGCTCTCATCCGCCAGAATCATGTCATCCAGCGTGTCCGTCACCTGCCGCACCATGCCCCACACATTGCCCTCCTCAAAGGAGGTGCGTCCGGCCACGGCATACCACACCGCCTCCGGAATGTCTGTCTTGATAACCGGCTGCAGCTGGGCCACCCGCTCCATCTGGCTGAGGGTGTGGTGGTAGATGGAGCTGGACACCAGCATCATCACAAGACTGATAACCGCCGGCACCGCCAGCACCACCGTCAGCAATCGGGAAAACTGCAGCAGCTGACTGCCCATGCTCCTTGTCTTTTCGCGCTTGTTCATCACAATCTCATCGCTCCGCCCTGCATCAGTAGCCACGGGGGCCAATCTGTGTCAGGTCATCAAAATCGGTAAACACCTGCTCCACGGGATGGGTCAGCTTCACGATTTTTTCGCCGCCGGCCAATTTGGTGCAAAGGCGCATCACCTCATCGCCCAGCATGGGGGTGCATTCCACCACGCAGTTGATTTTGCCCTCCTTCAGCAGGTCGATGGCCGCCTGTTCGCCGTCCACGGTGATGATAATCACATCCTGCCCCGGCTTGACTCCGGCTGCCTCCAGCGCCTCAATGGCGCCAAGGGTCATGGAATCGTTGTGGGAGTAGACCACATCGATTTCCCCGTCGTACTTCTTCAGCAGATATTCCATGCACTCCCGCCCGCGTGAACGGAGGAAATCGCCGTTGACCGATTCCAATGTCACGATGCGGCTGTCACCGTCCACCACGCTGTGGAAGCCCTTCATGCGCTGGCGCATGGGGGTGGAGTCCTCCGTGCCGGTGATTTCCACCACGTGCAGCTCCTTCGCGCCCATGGCATCCGCCTTTTTCAGCAGATATTCACCGGCGTTGCGCCCCTCCAGATAAAAATCAGCGCCGATACACCCGGCGTACAGGCTGTCATCGGTGGTCTGGATAATGCGGTCAATCAGCAGCACCGGAATGCCCGCCTGCTTTGCCTCCCTGAGAACATTGTCCCAGCCATCCTCCACGATGGGGGAAAACACAATCACATCCACCCTGTGGGCGATGAATTCGCGGATGGCGGCAATCTGGTTTTCCTGCTTCTGGCGGCCATCCTTCAGCATCATGGTGATGCCCGCGCGCTCGGCTGCCTCGGTCATGTCCTTGGTGTTGCCGATGCGCCAGCTGCTTTCCGAACCCAGCTGGGAAAAGCCGATGACGATAGGCGCGGCTTCCTCCGCTGCAGGTTTTTCCCCGGTGCAGGCACACAGCAGCAGGGCAGCACAGATGAGCATCAGCAGCGCTGAAATTTTTTTCATGTTGTTTTCACTCCCGATTGTGCCAAATTGTACATAGATGGATATAGTATACCAAAAATCAGGCCTATGTGCAACCGCTGCATTTTTCTTTGCAATTTTCCAATATTTGTTGTATGATAATAGTAGTGAACCGGCGTTCCCCATGATTATTGTCAATACGGAGAGATGCATATGAGCAAAAAGATTGAAGCCTTGTGGGACTGCCCCTTTTGCGGCAATAAGGGCATCGGCGGCCTGACCAAATCCTGCCCGGGCTGCGGCAAGCCCCAGCATGAGAACACGGTATTCTATCTGCCGGAGGAGAAAAACGCCTTCCTGGATGATGATACCGCCGCCAAGTACGGACAGGGCGCCGACTGGCTCTGCGCCAACTGCGGCACCATGAACCGCATCACCGCCGCCTACTGCACCAACTGCGGCAGTGCCAAAACCGACAGCAAGGACGATTATTTCACCAACGAGGAAAAGCTGAAAGCCAAGGCTGCCGCCAAGGCCGCCGCCATGCAGCCCGCCCCGGCCCCGAAGAAAAAGCGCTGGTGGCCCCTGCTGCTGCTGGCCGTGCTGGTCATCGCCCTGGTCATCAACCTGATTCCCAAAAACGCCGACACCACCGTGCTGGAAAAGGCATGGGCCCGTGCCGTCAGCATTGAGGAATACACCACCGTCACCGAGGCGGACTGGCAGCTGCCCGAGGGGGCAAGGCTCATCAAAACCAGTCAGGCCATCCACCACTACGAAAAGGTGGTGGACCACTACGAGTATGTCACCGTCAAAAAGAGCCGTCAGGTTCAGGATGGCTATGACACCTCCACCCAGTACGTCAACAACGGTGACGGTACCTTTACCTCCAAGGAGGTCAAAACGCCCCGGTACAAGACCGAGTACTACACCGAGCGCGAAAAGCAGCCCGTCTACCGGGATGAGCCCATCTATAAAACCCAGTACACCTACGAAATTGACCGCTGGCTGCAAGCCGATGTCATCAAGACCGCCGGCAAGGATGATGAGCCCAAGTGGGGCGAATTCACCCTGACCAACAAACAGCGCGAGGGCGGCCGCGAGGAGCTGTACACCGTTACCTTCGCCGACAAGAACAACAAGACCTACACAGCCACCCTGCCCCTGGAGCAGTGGCAATCCTTCAAGGTAGGCGATGCGGTGAAGCTGACCTTCAAGGGCGGCCGGCTGGACAGCATCAACGACGTACCGTATCAGGGGAGATAAGCAACAGGGGCTGTGAAAATGATTCACAGTCCCTGTTTTTCATCCCCCAAAGGAGGCCCGAATATGCGAAAGCGCTTCATCCTTGTCTGCTTTATCTGCTTTGCTTTTTCCCTGCTGCTTGCTGCCGCCGCCCTTGGTGAGGACATGCGGGTGACCAACTGCAGTGAGTGGGTCTCCCTGCGCGCAAGGCCGTCCTCCTCCGGCAAGGTGCTGGTCAAGGTTCCGCTGGACGAGGTGGTCACCGGCTGCGCCCCTTATGATGCGGACTACACCTATGCCGAATACAACGGCAAAAAGGGCTACATTCTGTCAAGCTATCTGACCCCTGCCAATCCCGGTGGAACCTACCGCGAATCCACCGAGCCTGTCAGCTTTGCCGACATGCAGAAAAAGGGCAAGCTGTTGATGGATACCCCCTGCGGCAGTCTTCGCGTGGTGGCCCGGCGGCTGGAAAACAGTGCCTGCGAACGGCTGACGGTGGGCGTGTACCGCGCCGACCGCTCCTGCGTGTGGGCCAGAACGGAATTCGTCTACGAGGTGGGTGAGCTGACAAGCACCTCGGTGTTCATCGCCGGCACAGAGCAGCAGCCCGCGCTGGCCATCTACAACACCGAAACAGGATTGAGCCTGTACGATTTGCCCAACGGACGCCGCCTGTGGCAGCTGGGCAGAAGCAAGGTCTCCCTTGGTGCCGGCATCTCTCACGCCGTGGACTGGGACGGAACCATGTACATCTGCGGCTACTACGGCCCCCATCCCGTGGCCATCACCATGGATGGGCGCGTGCTGTGGCAATCCAACCCCAGCCGGGATGACATCATCCACCCCCACGATATCACCATTGACGCCAACGGCATCATCGTCATGTACGAAATTCCCGAGTTGGACAGGGAGGTTATGGCGGTATATGACCGTCAGGGAAAGCTGATGTTCGCGGAATAAGAAACAGGGCTGTGAATCATTTTCACGGCCCTGTCTTTTTACTCACTCACTTCATTTTCCTTGCCCTCACCGGCGGCTTCCTGTGCCGCGAGGCGCTTGGTTTCCAATTCCTCGTCCAGCAGCTTTTTGAACTCCTCGCCGGACATATTTTCCTGCCTGATCAGCTGATCGGCAATGCGGGTCAAGGCAGACCAGTGCTCGGCAATGATTTTGCTTGCCTGCTGGAAGGCATCCTGCACCAGGGCAATCACCTCGTCATCAATCCGGGCGGCAGTGGTGCCGGAGCAGGTCAGCTCGCCGTCACCGCCCAGATAGCGGTTGGCATTGGCCTCCAGTGCCACCATACCGAAGGAATCGCTCATGCCGTAGCGGGTTACCATGGCGCGGGCCATGCGGGTGGCCTGCTCAATATCGTTGGCGGCACCGGTGGTGGCCTTGCCGAACACCAGCATTTCCGCTGCGCGGCCGCCGCACAGGGTTACCAGCCGCGCCGTCAGCTCTGGCTTGGTGTGCAGGAAGCGCTCCTCCTCATCCAGCTGCATGGTAAAGCCCAGCGCGCCGGAGGTCCGGGGGATGATGGTAATCTTGTGCACGGGGGCGGATTCATCCTGCAGCGCGGCAGTCAGAGCATGGCCCACCTCGTGGTAGGCAATCACCTGCTTCTCCCTGGGGGAGATGACCGTGCTCTTGCGCTGCTGACCGGCCAACACCACATCCACGCTGGCCTCGATGTCCTCCTGCTGCACCTTGTCGTGCCCGGCACGGACGGCCTGCAGGGCGGATTCGTTAATCAGGTTGGCCAAATCCGCACCGGAAGCGCCGGGGGTTGACCGGGCGATGGCCACCAGGTCCACGGTATCAGCCATCTTCACCTTTTTGGCATGGACCCGCAGCACCGCCTCGCGGCCCTTCTGGTCGGGCAGCTCCATGGGTACCCTGCGGTCAAAGCGGCCGGGGCGCAGGAGCGCAGGGTCCAGTGTTTCGGGGCGGTTGGTGGCAGCCAGCAGAATCACGCCCTTGCTGCCGTCAAAGCCGTCCATTTCGGAAAGCAGCTGGTTGAGGGTCTGCTCCCGTTCATCGTTGCCGCCGATGCCGGCGGTGTCGCGCTTTTTGCCCACGGCATCAATCTCATCAATGAAGATGATGCAGGGGGCCTTTTCCTTGGCCTGCTTGAACAGGTCGCGGACCTTGGCCGCGCCCATGCCCACAAACATTTCCACAAATTCCGAGCCGGAAATGGAGAAGAAGGGCACATGGGCCTCACCGGCCACCGCCTTGGCAATCAGCGTTTTACCGGTGCCGGGAGGGCCGACAAGCAATGCGCCCTTGGGCAGCACGGCACCCATCTGCTCGTATTTTTTCGGGTCGTGGAGGAAATCCACAATTTCCTTCAGGTTCTCCTTCGCTTCCTCCTGACCGGCCACATCGGTGAAGCGGATATCCACCTTATCGTTGGCCACGATGCGGGCGTTGGACTTGCCGAAGCTCATCACCGAGCCGCCGCCGCCCATTTTCTTCATCATCACCCGCATCAGCACCAGATAAATCAGGATGAAGCAGCCGTAGCTGAGCAGCATGCTCACAATGGGGGACATCTGCTTTTGATTCACCTGGGTGAATTCCGCCCCGGACTGGTACAGCCGCTCCACCAGCGCCAGATCGGTCATGGCGGTGGTGACGTACACATTGTTGTTTTGCGCCGCCAGCAGCGTATCCAGCAGCTTGGCATCCTTGTCGGGCTTGCTTTCCTTCAGCTTGAAGTAGATTTTTTCACCGTTGATTTCCACATGGGTGATGTTTTTCTTCTCCAGCTCCCGGAGCATGAAGTCGTAGGTGGTTTCCTTCGCCTGCCCCGACGCAGAGACAAAGGGCAGCACCACCAGCTGGTTGATGATGACCATGGCGATAAAGGCAATGATGGTAATCGTCAGCCATTTTTTCTTTTTCGGATCGTTCATGGGATTTGCTCCTCTCCCGGGATGATTCCACCCCGGCCATTCTATCTTGCATCCGCAATGTGAAGCCATTCGGAATGAATTGTGAACAATTTGTAAACAAACGGATGATTGACATCCTGTATGAAAAATAATACAATCATTGTATTATGTGAATGCTATGTTTGGTTTCGCACCTGAATCGGAGGCCGTCTGTATGAAAAAACTTGCCGCGCTTGTGCTGTTGCTGCTTGTCCTGTTCCTGCTGCCCACGGCTTTGGCCGACGGCAATCCCGGCTTTTTGCAGGTATTGCCCGAGGGCGAGCCGGGCACCTTTGCCTTTTCAACGGATGAAATCCAGCAAAAGAGTGCGGCTGATTTTGTCATCACCGGCAAGCTGACCACCGGGCAGGCAGTCAGCATCCAATCGGCCTACAGCTTCCCCGGCTATACCCACACCATGCTGCTGGCAGTGCAGGTTGACTGGTCTGATTACTATCAGGTTGTTTACTGCAACGATGTAACCAAATTCAACTACCGCTTTTATCAGCCCGGGCGTTATCTGCTGGTCGCCCAGATTGAAGGCTATGATTATGCCTACTGCTACCTGAATGTGACAGGCTACGATTATGTGGCCGCCAAGGCAAAGCAGCTGGTGGCCGGCTGCAGCGGCAGCAGCGATTACGAAAAGGCGCTGTACCTGTACGAGTATCTGGCAAAGAACTCCTATTACGATTCCACGCTGGTCTATCACGGGGCGGATGTGCTTTTGTTCCGCGGCTTCGGTGTGTGCCAAAGCTTCGCCATCGCCTACCTTGATTTGCTTTAGGCCGCGGGCATCGATGCCCGTGTGGTAACCTCCGATGCCCAGTCCCACGCATGGAATGCGCTGGAGCTGGAGGGTGACTGGTACGAGGCGGATGTCACCTGGGACTGCCCCGGCTACGCGCCTGCGGGCAAGGGTGCTCCCCTGGGCTACTGCACCTACGATTACTGCTTTATCCCCGACAGCATCATGCGCGATGACCACTACGGTCACAATTTCACCGCCGCCGATGGCATGGCCTGCAACTATTACATAAAGAGCGGCGCGGCGGCTGCCTGGGTCAGCTTCCTGGAGCCCCGCATCGCAGATGCACTGCAGGGCTCCGGCAGGGTGTCCCTTGCAGGGCTCCCCGGCCCTGCGGCGCGTGAAATCATCCGGCGTGAAATGATTACCTACTGCATCAACAGTCAGGATGAAATCGAGCTGAGCAGCGGCGTTTGGGATTTGTCCGTGCTGTACGGCTGGAGCGATATCATCTATGTCACCGGCAGCAGAATCTGCGGCAAGCCGATGACCATCCCCGACGGCATCACCGCCATCGAGGCTGAAGCCTTTGCCAAAGCCAGCGCCGAATACATCCGTCTGCCCCGCTCGCTGAAGACCATCGGCGCCCGTGCCTTCATGAACAGCACCATGACCCGCATCTACATCCCGCAAAGCGTAACGAGCATTGATGCTTCCGCCTTCACCGGCTGCAGCAGCAAGCTGCTGGTGCTGGTCGACGGCCCCGATACTGTCGCCGCCCGCTTCGCCGATGCCCACGGCTATGCCACCAAGGTGATTCATTAATTCATCCGCCGCACACAGCGCAAGCCCTTATTTTGCAAGGGCTTGCGCTTTTTTGTTGTTTCCATGCCGCGCTGTCATCAGGCGTTGGTTTCGGCCTTTTCAGCTTCTTCGGCGGCCTTCTTTTCCTCCTCCAGCTTGGCCAGACGGACCACCAGCTTTTTCAGCACCTCCACGCCCTCACGGAGCATATCGGCATCGCTGCCGGGGATGTCCTTGAGCAATATGGCCTCCGCCGCGCCGGTGGTGATGCGCAGGCGGCCGTCCGTATCCTGCATGGCACGGAGCATCAGGTCGCCGTTGGGGGCGTAACGCTTGTCCACCCGCATGGTCAGGTCTTTGCCCTTTTTCAGGATAATCATCACGCCCAGCCGGTTGGCCAGTGCGCGCAGCTGGGCAATATCCAGCAGCGTATCCACCACCGGGGGATGCTGACCGAAGCGGTCCAGCAGCTCCTCCTCGATGTCGTTGCGGTCCTCCTGCGTAGAGATGGAAGCGATGCGCTTGTACATCTCCATGCGCTGGCGCTCGTCCTTCACATAATCGTCGGGCAGATAGGCATCCACCTTCAGCTCCACCCGTGTCTCCAGCGGCTTCTGCACACTCTTCACGCCCTGCACCTCGCGGAGGGTTTCCTCAATCAGCTTGCAGTACATGTCATAGCCCACCGTGGCCAGATGGCCGTGCTGCTCGGGTCCAAGGATGTTGCCTGCGCCGCGGATTTCCAGATCGCGCATGGCCACGCGGAAGCCTGCGCCGAATTCGGTAAACTCCCGGATGGCCGTCAGCCGCTGCTCGGCCACCTCGGTGAGCATCTTGTCCGGGCGGACGGTAAAGTAGGCATAGGCTTGCCGGTTGCTCCGGCCAACGCGGCCCCGCAGCTGATACATCTGGCTCAGGCCCAGCCGGTCGGCATCAAACACAATCAGCGTGTTGGCAGTGGGCACGTCAAGGCCGCTCTCGATGATGGTGGTGCACAGCAGCACATCATAGCTGCCGCCGTAGAAGTCCATCATCACGTCCTCCAGCCCGTGCTCC
>JAUNDF010000018.1:11575-31659 GCA_030526225.1 Clostridia bacterium | reverse complement strand
GGCAGCTGCAGCTTGGTCGCTTAAGTCGGTCTCACATCATTGACAAATGAACACTCAAGCATGGCTGGTTCTAAATATGTTCTTTGATATTTTTGAAACATGTGCTATACTCAAGTTAAATCTGTGAGCATAAAGAGGTGTGGCTTTTATGAGTGATATACAAAACGCTTCCGGAAATAGTTTTTCTTTATAGAGTGTTTTAACAACGGTGATTGCACTGCCGGGCGTTAAAATTGACCGCCGTCAATTTCTTGCTGAAACTTTCGCAAATGACAATGTTGATTTGGAAAGGCTTTTGGAGGACGGACCGGTTGAGAGCGGATGCTCGAGAGAACTTTTGAAAAAGAAAGCATCGGCAATCGTGTTTTCGCTAACGAGCATTTCGTCTGTAGCATCTTTTGCAACCGGTATTCCGGGTGGTTTGGCAATGGCTGTCAGCATTCCTGCTGATATTACCCAGTTTTTCGGTATCGCGCTGCGAATGGCGCAGGAACTGGTCTATCTGTATGGCGGGAAAGACTTTTGGCAGGATGGCTTCGTGGACGAATAGGCTGTGCGCAATGAATTGATTCTGTATTGCGGAACAATGTTTGGTGTGAGCGGCGCAGCAGCTGGTGTTCGTTTGCTTTCGGCAAAGATTGCGCAGACAACACTGAAAAAGCTTCCGCAGAAGGCACTGACAAAAACGGTTTGGTTTCCGATTGTAAAACAGATTGGCAAAGCTATTGGTGTAAAGGTAACCAAGAGTGGTGTTGCAAAGGTAGCGTCAAAAGCAATTCCGATTGTTGCCGGTTTTATTTCCGGAACCATCAATTTTGCTTCCATGATGCCCATGGGAAACAGGCTGATTGATGCACTCGACGATGCCAACTTTGATTACACAGAGGACGAGGTTATTGCTGACTACGAGGTCATATCCTCTGTGAATTATGAGTAGGAAGTAGCTGAAGAGTCGGATGAATTGGAATATAATCCCGTAACAGATGATGAAGATGCTGAAGCAATCGAAGAAGCAGCCGAAGCTTCCGAGCCGGTGAAGCAAAAGCCGTTCAATCTTTTTTAGGAAGCCGGAAAAGGACTGCAGAATCTTGGCAACAGCATTTCAGGGCTCTTTGGAGCAAAACAGAAAACACCTGCGGAAAACGAGCAGAAGGAACGGGAAGAATCTGAGGTCGTGCAGACAGTTGATGCAATTCCTGTTGCCAAGGAACCTGCGGCCAGTGCCGAAAATGACCCGATTGCAGTCATTGAAAGATTGGCAATTCTGCGAGACAAGGGAATTATTACTGAAAAAGAATTTTCAGCCAAAAAGACGGAACTGCTGAAAAAACTCTAAAATTGACGCACGGAGTCGGCTGTGATGGATGCACATGTCGACTCCGCTTTTTGTGCGCTGCGTTGTGTCTGGTGCGGGCTGGCAACCCTTGAATTTCCCCCTTCCATCCCGTATAATAGGTTGAGAACCGAAAGGAGACTTGAGTTGATGTTGAAACAAGCCATGTCCCGTGCCTGGGGCTTATATCGCCGCCATTTCGGCGGATTGCTGCTGATGCTGGTGGTGCAGCTGATGGTTGTGCTGATGAGCCTTGCGCCGCTGCTGTTCCTGCTCAATCCCGCCACCCGCCTGCTGGCACTGCTTTGCCCGGTGCTGTTTGTACTGCTGGTGCTGCCCATGCGGCAGAACGCGGCCATGATTATGCGGGATTTGCAGAAGTACGATACCGTGTATGTCCGCGGGCTGATTTCCGTGAAGGATTACGGATGCAAGCTGAGATGCGGGCTCATGGGCATTGTCTGCATGCTGCCCTGGATGCTGCTGTTCATCGCCTCCACGGGCTTGCTGTATTATGTGTATTCTGCCAACCCCGAGCAGGGCGGCATGGATGTGTTTGCCGTGATGCGGCTGGTGCGCCAGATTGGCGGCGGCTCCACGGTGACCGGCGTGAAGTATGTGGTGCTGATGTATCTGGCAACATTGCTGCCGGTGCTGGCGGGCTTTGCCTTCCATTCCGGTACACGCCACGCCTATGCGCTGGGTGACCGCAAAATCATCAAGGGTCACCGGGGCGGCGTGGTTGCCGTGTGGCTGCTGGGCCTTGTAACGGTGGTGCCCTTCATCGCCGTGGCCGGTGCGGCAGGCTTTACCTATGTGCAGGAGCTGATGAAGGCCCTGAGCAACATCATGGGCGGTCTCTCTCTGCCCAAGCCTGACGGCAAGCTGTACATCATCGTGGCGGCCTTTGTGCTGCTGCTTCTGCCGCTGGTGCCCCTCAAGCAGCTGATGACCTCCTGCTATGTCAATCTGATTGCGGAAGGGGAGCATAAGGCTTGATGAGGCTGGATCGCTGGCTGGTGACGCTGGGCATCGGCAGCAGAAAGGACGTGCAGCGGCTGGTGCGCTCCGGTGCGGTGGCCGTGAACGGACAAATGGAAAAGGATCCCGGGAAGCTGACGGATGAAAAAACCGCCCGGCTGAATGTCAGCGGCAGCGAGGTGGATGGCCGGCTGATGCGCCATGTGATGCTCCACAAGCCTGCGGGACTGCTGACCGCCGCCCGGGACAAAAAGCAGCCCACCATCATGGATTTGCTGCCGGAGGTGTACCAGTCTATCGGCTGTATGCCGGTGGGACGGCTGGACAAGGACACCACGGGTCTGCTGCTGCTCACCTGTGACGGAGAATTGAACCACCGCCTGCTGTCCCCCCAGCGCCATGTGGACAAGGTCTACATCGCCCGGGTGGACGGACCGCTGGATGCATCCCATGTGGATGCCTTTGCCCGCGGCCTTGATCTGGGTGATTTCACCGCCGACGGTGCGCTGCTGGAGATTCTGACCTCCTCTCCCGGGGAAGCCACGGCGAAGGTGACCGTGCACGAGGGCAAGTTCCACCAAATCAAGCGCATGTTTGAGGCAGTGGGCCGCACGGTGACCCAGCTGCATCGGGAGCGCTTCGGTCCTCTTGTGCTGGATGAAGCCCTGCCCGTGGGTCAGTGGCGGGAGCTGACGGAGGACGAAATCGCCGCGCTGTATCGCGATGCGTGTATGGAGGAAGCAAAATGACGGCTGAACAATATTATACCAAGGACCCCACCTGTGCCTCCAATGAGGTGACCTGCGCCTTTGTGTATCGCGGACACGGCATGATGTTTACCACCGATGCCGGTGTGTTCTCCAAGGGCGAGCTGGACCCCGGCAGCCGGCTGCTGATGGATGCACTGCCCGCCCTTTCCGGCGATGTGCTGGACCTGGGCTGCGGCTGGGGCCCCATCGGCATCTCCGTGGCCAAGGCCAACAAGGATGCCCGGGTGGTGATGGCCGATGTGAACCATCGCGCCCTGGACCTGACCCGCCGCAATGCCGCCGCCCTGGGCGCATCGGTGGAGGTGCTGGAATCCGACGGCATGAGCGCCCTGCTGGACCGCGAATTTGATGCGGTCATCACCAATCCGCCCATTCGTGCCGGCAAGCAGGTCATCTATCAGATGTTTGCAGACAGCGCCCGCGTCCTGCGGGAAAACGGCGCGCTGTATCTGGTTATCCGCAAGCAGCAGGGTGCCGAAAGCTGCATGAAGTACCTCAAAACACTCTTTGCCAATGTGGAGAAGCTGGATAAATCAGCCGGCTACTGGGTGCTGAAGGCTTCCGGTCCGGTGAAGCAGGGAGAGAATACCGATGCTGTTTGACGAAGCGTATTTCGATGCCGGTCTCGACCGCCGGGGAACCGATTGTGTCAAGTGGGACGGCCTTGCACGGGAGCATGGCGAAGACATTCTGCCCATGTGGGTGGCGGATATGGATTTCCCCAGCCCGCCCGCTGTGGCCGAGGCCATTGCCGAACGGGCAAAGCATCCCACCTACGGCTATACCGAGGTGACCGATGGGGACTGGCAGGCGCCCATTGATTTCTGGCGCCGCCGCCACGGCCTGACCATTCGCCGCGAGGAAATGCAGCTGCTGCCCTGCGTGGTAACGGGCATCAAGGTGGCCATCCGCGCCTGCACGGAGGAAAAGGACGGCGTGGTGATTATGCCGCCCGTGTACCATCCCTTTGCCGCATCGGTGAAGGCCACCGGCAGAACGCTGGTCAACTGCCCCCTCATCAAGGATGATGACGGCCGCTACACCATGGACGAGGCTTCACTGGAGGCTGCCTTTGCAGCCGGTGCCAGGGCAGTGGTCCTGTGCAATCCCCACAATCCTGTGGGCCGCGCATGGACGGCAGAGGAGCTGACCCGCCTGTGTGACATGGCAAAGCGGCATCAGGTGACCGTCATCTCCGATGAAATCCACGCCGATTTTGTGTTTGACGGCCGAAAGCATGTTTCCGCCCTGTCTATCATGCGGGAGAATGTCATCATGCTGTGCGCCGCCAGCAAGACCTTCAATACCGCCGGATTACAGCAATCCCTGTGCGTATGCCCCGATGCTGCCCTGCGGGAAAGGGTGGCCAAGGTGATTGCGGGAACGGGCATCACCAGCGGCAATGTGTTTGCCCTGGCCGGTACCCGTGCCGCCTATGAGCATGGCGATGCATGGCTGGACGGACTGGTGCCCTATCTGGAGGGCAACCGGAATGCGCTGGCCGAGGCAGTCAGTGAGCTGCTGCCCGGGGCGGTGCTCACGCCCCTGGAGGCCACCTATCTGTGCTGGCTGGATGTGAGCGCCTATGGCCTTTCCGACGGCGAAGTGAAAGCGCGGTGCCTCAAGCACGGCGTGTATTTCAACGACGGCTCCATCTTTGGCCGGGAGGGTGCGGGCTTTGTGCGCATCAACATCGGCTGCCCCCGCCGGTATATCCGGGAGGGCATCCTGCGGCTGAAAAAGGCGCTGGAGGAATAAAAATCATTGGGTCAGGCTTCCGCAGGGTGGCCTGACCCTTTCAAACACAAGGAGGAACACGCCATGGCAAAGGTGCAGATACTGGGAGGCCGTGCCGGTCAGGTACTGCCGCAGCTGATTGCCCGGATCGGGGAATGCAGCCGCGCCGGAAAGCGGGTCATCATGATTGTGCCGGAGCAGTTTACCCTGCAGGCAGAGCGTGAAATTATGCAGCGGCTGCAGCTGCCGGGCTTTTTTGATCTGGATGTGCTGTCTCCTTCGCGGCTGGACAAGAAAATCCGGGAGACGGCGGGCAAACTGCCCCTGACACCTCTGGACAGCCGGGGCCGCTCCATGGCCATCGCCTGTGCCTTGCGCAGCTGCACGGAGGACCTACAGTTCTACCGCAAGGTGGCGCTTTCTGCGGGGCTGCCCAACAAAATCAGCAGTCTGCTTACAGATATGGAGCAGGCCGGCATGGATGCTGAGGCCCTCACGCAGCAGGCAGAGGGCACGGAACGGCCGGCCACCAAAGCCAAGCTGACCGACCTTGCGCTGGTGTGGCGGCACTACAGCCGCATCATCGACGGACGCTTTGCCGATGAGCAGCTTCAGCGCACGGACCTGCTGCGGCGCTTGCCGGAAAGCGGCGTGCTGAACGGCACAGCGGTGTTCGTCTACGGCTTTGATGTACTGCGCCGCCCCTTCTGCGACCTGCTGACCCGCGCGGCCGGTATTGCGGAGAGCATCACCGTGGGCATGGTGATGGACAGCGAATCCGCGGCGGATGCCCGGGTGTTCCATACCCAGCGGGCCACGGTGCAGCGGTTCTGCCAGCAGCTGCAGCAGGCGGGTATCGGCGCGGAGGTTCGCTATCTGCCCGCAGCGGATACCGGGCGCACGGCGGCACTGCAGCATCTGGAGCATCAGCTGTTTTCCCGCGAGCGCATGGTGTATGGCGGCGAGGGCAGCGAGTGCATTCAGGTGCATGAGGCGGCCAATCCCTTTGCGGAGGCCACATGGTGCGCGCAGGTGCTGACCCGCTGGCACAAAAGCGGCATCCCGTGGGAGAAAATGGCGGTGGCACTGGCCAAGCCTGCCTCCCCCGCGCTGATGGAAACACTGGCCTCGGCGGGCATTCCGGCGTATCTGTCCAAAAGCGACAGCGTGATGCGCCACGGGCTGGTGCGCATGGTGACCTCCTCCCTCAACGCCATCGCCAACGGCTTCCGCTCGGCAGATGTGCTGGCGGCGGCCCGCAGCGGCTTTGCGGCATTGACCCGGGATGAGAGTGACATCCTTGAAAACTATGCCCTGGAGCACGGCATCAACCGCTGGAAATGGACAAAGCCCATCACCCGCGGCAAGGATGCGGAGGCGGCCGAAGCGCTTCGCCAAAAGCTGATTGACCCCATGGTGCGGCTGCAGCAGGCACTGCGCAAGGCAGGGGAGGCTGGTGACAAGGTAACGGCCATCTACCGTTTTCTGGAGGAAACGGATGCTTACGCCCTGCTCCGTGGGCGGGAGGCACAGCTGCTGGCGCGGGGCATGGAGGATGAAGCCGTCCGCAACCGGCAGATCTGGCGGGTGATGACGGAAACACTGGACCAGCTGCATGCACTGCTTTCGGGCAGCAAGGTGACGCTGCAGGACATTGCCGATTTGATGACTGCCGCACTGGGGGCCACGGAGCTGAATGCCTTCCCGCCGGCTACCGATGTGGTGATGGTGGGCGAGGCCGGGCACCTGATGACCAGCGAGCTGGAGGCGCTGTATGTCATCGGCATGCAGGACGGCATGCTGCAAAGCACCATGGACAGCCTGCTCAGCGATGAGGAGCGCACCGCGCTGTCGGAGAACATCAGGCGGCCTGTGGGCATCTCCCGGGCAGAGCAGAGCGCCCTGCGCCTGAGTGACTTTTACCGCACGCTGGCACTGCCCGCAAGGGAGCTGGTGCTGTCCTGCTCTCTCAGCGAAGCGGACGGCGGTGCCCTTCGCCCTGCGGCCATGCTGGAGGATGTGAAGCACATGTTCCCCCACTGCACCCGCACCGGCGGCGTGCTGAAATCCGGCAATGAGGAGCCCATCGCGCCCCTGCCCGCGCTGGAGGAGCTTTCCGTGCAGCTGCGCGCCGTGGCAGACGGTCTGCAGGAGGGCCTTGACAAGCCGTGGCAGGATGCACTGTGCTGGCTGCTGCAAAGTGACACATATGCACCGGCGGCAAGGCGGCTGCTGGAAACCATCCAGCCCGATGCGGTGAAGGCGGCGCTGCCGGAGGAGATGGCCGTCAGGCTGTTTTCCGGCGACCGGGTTTCCATCTCCCGATTGGAGCGGTTTGCCGAATGCCCCTACCATCACTATGTGGATTATGGCTTGAAGCCCACGCCGCGCAAGGAATTTGTGTATCAGCCCAGCGATGCCGGGTCCTTCTATCACGAGGCGCTGGAGAAATATGCCCGGACGGTGATGCAGCTGCCCCAGTGGCCCGATTTATAGGATGACGAGGTGGACCGTCTGCTGGACGAGATTCTGCTCCCCATGACACAGGCATGGGAGGGCGGCCCCCTGCGGGACGATGCTATGGGCCGTCAGCTGGGGGACGGCTATGTGCGGGATGTGCGCCGGGCGGCGAAAATGGTGACCCGTCAGGCGAAAAACAGCCGGTTTGCCACCGTGGGCACAGAGGTGACCTTCGGCGAATCGGGCGGCGGTCTCCCGCCCATTGTGCTGGAGCTGCCCGATGGCCGCCGGGTGGCACTGCGCGGCAAAATCGACCGTCTGGACCGCTATGACGGGGAAGGCGGCTCCTATCTGCGGGTGATTGACTACAAGAGCAGCACCAAGGCGCTGGACGATACAAAAATGTGGCACGGTCTGCAGCTGCAGCTGCTGCTGTACCTGAAGGCCGCTGTGGAGGGTCAGGCGGGCACGAAGCCGGCCGGTGCCTTCTACTTTAAGGTGGATGACCCGCTGGTGTCGGTGGAAAGCGATGTGCAGGAGCTGGCAGAGACCGCCATTGCCAAGGCACTGCAGCTCAAGGGCATCACCCTGGCGGATGTGGAGGTCATCGATGCCATGGATGCGGACATTCCCGGCTATTCTCTGGGCAAATTGAAAAAGAAGGACGGCGGTTTTACCGGCAGCGTCATTGATGAGGAAAGCTTCGGCCTGCTGCTGCACCACGCCCAGAAGAAAGCATCGGACTTTGCCGCCTTCATCCGCGCCGGGGTGATTGAAGCCTCTCCCGCGGCGGATGAAGGGGACTGGACCGCCTGTCAGTACTGCGATTACGCGGACCTGTGCGGCATCGATCCCATGGGCGGCAGCGTGCCGGTGCGGGTGATGGAGAAAATCAGCCGCGAAGAGCTGACGGCCCGGCTCAGGGATGAATACGCCCCGCGGCCGGAAACTGAAAACACGGAAAATACAACGGATTTTATGTAATCAGTGTATAAAATTGCATCGAAAATAAAAATCCATGTTGCAAAAAAGTGTGATTTAGGCTATAATAGTCACACATACCACATCTCTTTAATAAAGGAGGAGAATCCAATGATTCAGGTTATCGCAGGTAAGAAGGGTTCCGGTAAGACCAAGCGGTTGATTGAATTCACCAATACCACTGCCAAGAAGGCTGATAAAAACGTTGTTTTCATCGATGATGACAAGCGTCTTATGTATGATATTGACCGCGACGTTCGTTTTGTGGATGCTTCCGAGTATCACGTGCAGACCCCTGATATGTTCCTGGGCTTCCTGTGCGGCATGCTGAGCCAGAACTATGACATCGGCACCATCGTAATCGATGCCTTCATGAAGCTGTGCAAGGCCGATATGGCTACCACCCAGCCCTTCTTCGCCATGCTGGAAGAGCTGTGCAGCAAGCACAACGTGGACTTCGTTATCTCTATGAGCGAGGATCCCGCAAACCTGCCCGACTTCGTTCGCACTTATATTGTCTGATTGCCAGTCAATCACGCAAATGGGAAACGGTGAAATACCGCTTCCCATTTTGCTTTTTTGCTGTGCTTTTCCCCGCCGGACCCCTTTGAGGCGTTGCATTCGGCGGGGAATTCTTATACAATAAAAGATGTATCACGAAAAACCCGTATTTCCCGGGCGGCGCTTTCTGCGTTTTATGTCGAGCAGCGCGGGAAAAATCAAAGATATCGGAGGAATGTATCCATGCCTTTCTTCTCCACCCGCGGCAGTGATGCCGTTACCGCTTCTCAGGCGATTCTTCGCGGCATTGCACCCGACGGCGGCCTGTATGTGCCCGGCGAATTCCCCCAAATGACCCTTGATGAAATTGCTGCCCTGCAGCAGATGAGCTACCGGGAGCGCGCTGTCAGTATCCTCAGCCGCTATCTGGATGACTTTACTTCCGAGGAGATTACCGCCTCCGTGGCCGGTGCATATGCCGACGGCAAGTTTGATGACCCTGCCGTGGCGCCGGTGAAAAAGCTGGATGACAACACCTTTGTGCTGGAGCTGTTCCATGGCCCCACCATGGCCTTTAAGGACATGGCCCTGCAGCTGCTGCCCTATCTCACCGGCCTTTCCGCCAAAAAGAACGGCGAGGAGCGGGAGGTCAGCATTCTGGTGGCTACCAGCGGCGATACCGGAAAAGCCGCGCTGGAGGGCTTCGGCGATGTGCCCGGCACCAGCTGTACCGTGTTCTATCCTCTGGATGGCGTAAGCCCCGTGCAGCAGCTGCAGATGACTACCACCGCCGGCAAGAACACCCATGTCATCGCCGTGCACGGCAATTTTGATGATGCCCAGACCGGCGTGAAGAAGCTGTTTGCATCCGGCGAATTTGCCGATGCCATGAACAGCCGCGGCAAGGTGTTGTCCTCTGCCAATTCCATCAACTTCGGCCGTCTGGTGCCGCAGGTGGTGTATTACTTCAGCGCATATGCCGATTTGCTGGCGGCCGGAGCCATCACTCTGGGTGACAAGGTCAGCTTTGTGGTGCCCACCGGCAACTTCGGTGACATTCTGGCCGGTTACTACGCCATGCAGATGGGTCTGCCCGTGGCCAAACTGATTTGCGCCAGCAACCGCAACAAGGTCCTGACGGATTTCTTTGCCACCGGCGAATATTCCGTTCAGCGCGAATTCTACAAGACCGATTCCCCCAGCATGGACATTCTGGTGTCCTCCAATCTGGAGCGGCTGCTGTACGAGGTATCCGGCCGCGATGCCGAATGCGTCCGCACATGGATGGAGGAGCTGAAGACCCAGGGCTGCTACGACATCGGCGCGGAAAACCTGTACACGCTGCTGCAGACCTTCGCCGCCGGTACTGCGGATGACGAAGAGACCCGGGCAGAAATCAAGCGCTGCCTGACGGAAAACGGCTACCTGATGGACCCCCACACTGCCGTTGCCTCCAAGGTCCTGCGCGATTACCGGGCAGAAAATGAGGATGATACCGTAACGGTGGTGCTGTCCACCGCCAACCCCTACAAGTTTGCCATGCCTGTGCTGGCCGCTGTGGCCGGTGATGAGGCGCTGCAGGGTCTGGATGCCTTTGCCGCCTCTGATGTGCTGGAGCGCACCGCCGGTGTGCCTGTGCCCGCTCAGGTAAAGGCTCTGCCCACGCTGCCCGTGCTCCATACCGCCCAGTGTGACAAGGAAGATATGGGCAAGGCCGTGCTGGCTGCCTTTGACAACAAGTAAGGAAGAGGGAAGATTTTCCATGGATATGGTTCGTCTGGGCCGCACAAACCTGACCGTGCCCCGCAACAGCTTCGGCGCACTGCCTGTTCAGCGCGTGGGTATGGATGGTGCGGTGGCGCTGCTGCGCAAAGCCTATGATCACGGCATCACCTACTACGATACCGCCCGTGCCTACACGGACAGCGAGGAAAAGCTGGGCAAGGCATTTGCCGATGTGCGGGAGAATATCATCATCTCCACCAAAACCCATGCCGGTGATGCAAAGACCTTCTGGGAGCATCTGGAGACAAGCCTCCGCCTGCTGAAGACGGATTACATCGACATCTACCAGTTCCACAATCCCGCCTTCTGCCCCAAGCCCGGTGACGGCACCGGCCTGTATGAGGCGATGCTGGAGGCAAAGGCTCAGGGAAAGATTCGCTTTATCGGCCTGACCAATCACCGCTATCATGTGGCGGAGGAGGCTGTGCTGTCCGGCCTGTACGATACGCTGCAGTTCCCCTTCTCCTACCTTGCGGGGGAAAAGGAGGAGCAGCTCGTCCGCCTGTGCGAGGAAAAGGACGTGGGCTTCATCTGCATGAAGGCGCTGGCCGGCGGCCTGATTACCAACGCCCGCGCCGCCTATGCCTACCTCAGCCAGTATCCGGTGGTGCCCATCTGGGGCATTCAGCGGGAGACGGAGCTGGATGATTTCCTTGCCTTCAATGACAATCCTCCTGCCATGGATGATGACCTCCGCGCCTTTATCGCAAAGGAGCGCACGGAGCTGGTGGGCGATTTCTGCCGCGGCTGCGGCTACTGCATGCCCTGCCCCGCAGGGATTGAAATCAACAACTGCGCCCGCATGTCCCTGCTGCTGCGCCGCAGCCCCACCGCCGAGCACCTGTCCCCCGAGGGTCAGGCCAAGATGAAGAAAATCGAGGGCTGCCTCAACTGCGGCAAGTGCAAGGCCAAGTGCCCCTACGGGCTGGATACACCCAATCTGCTGAAGAAGAACTACGAGGATTATAAGACATTCCTCAAATAAGAAAAGCCGGACAGGTGACGAATCACTTGTCCGGCTTTCTTTATGCCGCGACCTTCAGGCGCTTTTTCATTTTCTTGATGACCGAGAAATAGCAGGGGAACAGGAATGCATCGGCGGCAAGCCATGCACAGGGGCTGGCGAAGCAGGCGGCATCAAAGCCAAGGGCAGGAACCAGCAGGAAGGCCACGGCGGTGCGGGCAATCATCTCCAGCACACCGGCCACAATGGCCACCTTGGTGTAGCCCATGCCCTGAATGGTCAGGCGCAGAATGTTGACAAACAGCAGCGGGATGTAGAACCACGCCTGAATGAACATGTACCGGTACGCCTTTTCGATGACATAGATTTCGCCTGCGGAAAGGAAGATGGTGGTCAGCTGGCGGCCGAACAGACCGATGGTGACCACGCACACCACACAGTAGGCAATGCCGATAATGGTGGCGGCCTTCAGGCCCTGACCGATGCGGTCCACCTTTTTGGCGCCGATGTTCTGCCCGGCGTAGGTGGCCAAGGTGGTGGCCAGCGCATCAAACACGCAGCAGAACAGGTTGAAAATCTTGGCGGCGGCGGCCACGGCGGCCACATACATGGTGCCCAGACCGTTGACAGCCACTTGCAGAATCACGGAGCCGATGGCGGTGATGGAATACTGCAGGCCCATGGGCAGGCCGATGCCCATCAGCTTGCTGCAGATGCGCCTGTCAAAGCGTCTGTCGCCGCCGTGGAGCAGGGGCAGCCGCTTGATGATGGTCACCACGCAGGCGGCGCCTGCCACCAGCTGGCTGATAACCGTTGCCAGTGCGGCACCCATCACGCCCAGCTTCAGCACCAGAATGAACACCAGGTCCAGCACGATGTTAATCAGCGAGGCCATGATGAGGAACAGCACCGGCGTTTTGCTGTCGCCCAGGGAGCGCATGATGCCACCGGCCATGTTGTACATCACCGTGGCGGGGATGCCGAGGAAAATCAGCTGAATGTAGCTGTTGGCGCTGTAGAGGATGTCCGGCGGGGTGTTCATCCACTGCAGCAGGGTGCGGCTCATCAGCCCGGTGACAATGCCCAGAATGATGCTGATGACGGCGCACAGGTACACCGTGTTCCACACATAGCGGCGCACATTGTCCCGGTCGTTGGCGCCGAAGGCCTGCGCGATGGGGATGGCGAAGCCGGCGCACAGGCCGTTGCAGAAGCCGAGAATCAGGAAGTTCAGCGAGCCCGTGGAGCCAACGGCAGCCAGCGCGCCTGCGCCAAGGAAGCGGCCCACGATGGCCGTATCGGCGATGTTGTAGAATTGCTGAAATACAAAGCCGAACAGCAGCGGCACCGTGAAGGAGACAATCAGCTTCATGGGGCTGCCGACGGTGAGATTGCGGGTTGCGGATTTAGCCATAGGTTACCTCTTGCATGTCGTTTTGTATCTTGTACAGCCATTGTTTATAGCACGGAATGGCCTTGGATGCAAGAGAGCAAAACTGGTCACTTTTTAAAGAAAAAAGTGCCACAAAACAAGCATTCCCCCTCGGATAATTCCGAAGGGGAATGATGATTATGCAAGATAGTCACGCAGCAGATTGGCACGGGCAGGCTGACGGAGCTTTTTGATGGCCTTGGCTTCAATCTGGCGGATGCGTTCTCTGGTGACATTGAACTCCCGGCCCACTTCCTCAAGGGTGCGCAGGCGGCCGTCATCAAGGCCGAAGCGCAGCACAATGACCTTCTTTTCTCTGGGGGACAGGGAATCGAGGATGTCCCGCAGCTGCTCACGCATCAGGTGATAGCTGGCGGAATCGGCAGGGGTCGGGCTGGATTCATCGGCGATGAAATCACCCAGATGGCTGTCGTCCTCCTCGCCGATGGGCGTTTCGAGGCTCACCGGCTCCTGGGCAATTTTCAGGATTTCGCCCACCCTGTTTTCGGGGATGCCCAGCTCTTTGGCAATCTCCCCGTGGGTAGGCTCACGGCCCAGATCCTGCAGCAGCTGCCGGCTGGTGCGGTGCACCTTGTTGATGGTTTCCACCATGTGCACGGGGATGCGGATGGTGCGGCTCTGGTCGGCAATGGACCGGGTGATGGCCTGCCGGATCCACCAGGTGGCGTAGGTGGAGAACTTGTAGCCCTTGGTGTAGTCGAACTTTTCCACCGCCTTGATGAGGCCCAGGTTGCCCTCCTGAATCAAATCAAGGAAGAACATGCCCCGGCCCACATAGCGCTTGGCGATGGAAACCACCAGCCGCAGATTGGCCTCGGAAAGCTTCTGCCGGGCGGCCTATTGCTCCTCGGGGGTGCCGTTTTTCAAAGTGGCGGCGATCTCCAGCTCTTCCTCGGCGGAAAGCAGGGGAATTTTGCCGATTTCCTTCAGGTACATGCGCACCGGATCATCCACCGCCGTGCCTTCCGGAACTGAAAGGTCATCCTCTGCGGGAGCAGGGGCGGCGGGCTTTGCGGGGGTATCTTTTTGCTGCACGGCAACGCCGATGCCCCGGAGCAGCTCGGTGATAATATCGAACTGCTCGTCATCCAGCCTGTCGGTTTTCAGCAATGCTTTGATTTCTTCGGGGGTGATGGTTGTTCTGCCCTGTGCGGCCTGCAGCAGCTCGTCCAGACCGGGGGCGTTCAGGTTGGTTGAGGGTGACAATGGAACCCACTCCTTTGCATGCCCATCCGCAGAGATATCAAACGGAGAGGAGCATCAGGCAGTCCGGGTCGCCATCAAAGCGCCGGACCTCGGTCGCATCGGTTCTGTTTGATATGTTGCGGCGGGCGGCATCACAGCGGCCCGGAAAAACCAACCTATGTTCTTGTCTGCCGTGATTAATCCAGATAGCCGGTGAGGGGGCGGCTGCGGGAGGGCTGACCCAGCTTGCGGATGGCCTTGGCCTCAATCTGGCGGACACGTTCACGGGTAACGTTGAAGTAGGTGCCCACTTCCTCCAGGGTGCGCAGGCGGCCGTCATCCAGACCGTAGCGGAGCACCAGCACCTGCTGTTCGCGCTCGGAAAGGGTGGACAGGGCATCGCGAATCTGCTCGCGCATCATGGTGCGGGCAGCCACATCCTCGGGGGAGGGGGTCATGGTGTCGGGGATAAAGTCGCCCAGCTTGCTGTCCTCTTCTTCACCCACGGGGGCATCGATGGACCGGGGCTCGGAGGCCATGGCCATGATTTCGTTCACACGGGAGGAGGGCCAGCCCAGCTTTTCGCCCAGCTCTGCATAGGAGGGCTCGCGGCCCAGCTCTTGGGTCATCTGGCGCTGGGTGCGGGTCAGCTTGTTCAGGTTTTCCACCATGTGCACGGGGATGCGGATGACGCGGGCCTGGTCGGCAATGGCGCGGGTGATGGCCTGGCGAATCCACCAGGTGGAATAGGTGGAGAACTTGTAGCCGCGGGTGTAGTCAAACTTTTCCACGGCCTTCATCAGGCCCAGATTGCCCTCCTGAATCAGGTCCAGCAGCTGCATGCCGCGGCCTGCATAATGCCGGGCAATGGAAACCACCAGACGCAGGTTGGCCTCGGAAAGCTGACGCTTGGCATCCTCGTCGCCCTGCTCGATGCGCTTGGCCAGCTCCACCTCTTCCTCGGCGGAAAGCAGGGGGATGCTGCCGATTTCATGCAGGTACATGCGCACCGGATCGTCGGGCAAAAAGTCGGTTTCCTCCACCATGGCCACGGGTTCTTCATCGGTGGGGATGTCCTCTTCACCGGGGGCGGCAGAGCCGTTGACGATGGTAATCTTGCATTCGTTGGTCAGCTCATGCAGCAGTTCATCCACGGTTTCGGAATCCATGCCCTGGCAGCAGTCAGCAATGTCCTGGGTGCTCAGGGTACCGGTTTTGCGGGCGAGCTCAAACAGCTCCACCAGTTTCTTTTGACGAGCCTCTTGAGTAAGCGACAAGCCTACGTCACTCCTTTATCTTGGTCCTTAATGTTTTTGCTTCAGTTCTTTCTTGCGGGTGCTCAGCGCGGCAACCTCTGCCATGGCTGCTGTTTTTTCCGGGCCGGTAAGGGAATTGATGCTCTGCATAATTTCGCCCAGCCGCTTTTCAATCCGCTGCAATCGCAGGGCGGTCAGGCAATCCTGAGCCATCTGAATCAGCTGGTCCTTGTCCTCTCCCGGCGGGGTCAGCAGCAGCGCGCTGACCTTTGCCCGTGCCTGCTCCGTTTCCTGTTCCTCCACCAAGGCGGCGGGGGAGGAGCCGGAGGCAAGCCGGAGATATAATTCTTTCAACAAGGGATCCTCAAAATCCTCTTGTGTCATCACGCCCTCGGGAATTCTTCCTGTGGCGGCCAGGGCCAGCAGCAGCTCCTGGGCTTTCTTTTCATCCTCCGACTCCACCCGGATGACCGGCCGTGCCGGTGTTTTATTGGCAGTGGAGGAGGATGACTTTGCCGGCTTGATGCCGATCTGGGCCAGCAGCACATCCCGGGTAAAGCCGGTCTGCACCATCAGGTCCTGCAGATGGTTTTCCAGCTCCACCGGCTCCAGATTTTTCAGGATGTCTGCGGCGCCCTTGGCATAGTCCGTCCGCCCTTCCTGTGTGGAAAGGTCAAACTGCTCCTTCAGCCGGCGCAGGCGATAGGTTTCCGGCGAGATGGCCGGCAGGGCGGCGAATGCCTCGGGCCCCTTGTCCCGGATGAACTCATCCGGATCCTGTCCGTCGGGGAAATCCAGCACCCGGCAGGGGATGCCCTCTGCCTGCAGGATGTCCAGACCGCGGAGGATGGCGTGCTGTCCGGCGCTGTCACCGTCATAGCCAAGGAAAACCTTGGGGGCGAAGCGCTTGAGCAGCCGCGCCTGTTCGGGGGTCAGGGCGGTGCCGAGGGTGGCACACACACCGGGAACGCCGAACTGGGTCAGCGCCACCACATCCATGTAGCCCTCGACCAGTGTCACGTGGTCAAGGTTTCGCTCCTTGCGCAGGAGATTGGCGGCGTACACGCCCAGGCGCTTGTTGAACACCGGTGTGTCGGAGGTGTTGAGGTACTTGGGCTCGGCCTTTTTCAGTATCCGCCCGCCAAAGGCCAGCACATTGCCGTACTGATCGATGATGGGGAACATGGCCCGGGCACGGAACATATCGAAGACACGCCGCGGCTTTACGGTGCCGTCCGGCAGTGTTTCTTCCTATTTGATGACGGTCAGGCCTGCCTGCCGCAGCTCCTGCAGGGTGTAGCCCTTGTCCGTCAGGTGTTTGGTCAGCGCATCCCAGTCATCCGGGGCGGCGCCGAGACCGAACTTCTTAATCACCGCATCACTCAGGCCGCGCCCCTTCAGGTACTCCAGGCTGGCTCTGCCGGCCTCGGTAAAAAGGGTGGAATGGAAGAACCTTGCGGCCTCCCGGTTGGCCTACAGCAGGCGGTTGCGGTGCTCCCGCTTCTGCTGGTATTCGGGGTCGTTTTCCATCTGCGGCAGGGGCATGTGCTGCCTGTCTGCCAGCAGCTTCACCGCCTCCTGAAAGGAAAGCCGCTCATAATCCATCACAAAGGTGATGACACTGCCCGAGGCCTTGCAGCCGAAGCAGTAGTACAGCTGCTTTTCGCTGTCCACCGAGAACGATGCTGTTTTTTCCCCGTGGAACGGACACAGACCCCAATAGCGGTGGCCGTTCTTCTTCAGGGGCATGTAGGATTGAATCACCTGAACAATATCCGCGCGGGACCGGAGCTCATCCAGCCATGCCGCGGGGAAGCGGGATGCCATGCTGCTCCACCTGCCTTTTCGGAATCACCAGTTTGTTCAGCTTTTCATGCAGAAGGTTCTGCTGTGGGGCAGGGGATACAATCCCCCTTGTTGCCTGATAAAAAACAGGCTTTGTGAAACCCCGTTTTAGTTAAGTTCTACAAAGGGGGCATTTTTCCTGCTTTGGTTACAAATTCCCTTTACAATGCCGGAAAGGATGAGGGAATAAACAGCCGCTGATAGGTGCGCACGGCATAGCGGTCTGTCATGCAGGAGATAAAATCAGCCACGGCACGGTCCATGCCGTCACGATAGCCGATGAGCAGAAACTCCTCCGGCATTTCCGTGGGATGGGCGCTGTAGTGCCGGAACAGCTCCCGCACCACATGGTCGCAGCGCTTTTCCTCGGCGGCGCGCCATTCATCGCGATACACCCGCTCAAACATGAACTCCCGCAGACCATCCATGGCGGACTGCACCAGCGGGCTCATAGCCAGCTCGGTCTGATTCTCGCTGTTTTCCACGATGTCGGCAATCATGGTGTTGATGCGTTCGCCGTGGGTGCGGCCCAGCACGCGCATGCAGTCTGCCGGCAGCTCAAAGGGCTTCAGCACACCGCCGCGCAGGGCATCATCCAGATCGTGGTTGAGGTAGGCAATCCGGTCTGCCCGCCGGACGCACTGTGCCTCCAGCGTGGCGGGGAACTGTCTGCCGCTGTGGCAGAGGATGCCGTCCCGCACCTCCCAGGTCAGGTTCAGGCCGCTGCCGTCGTTCTCCAGCACATCCACCACCCGAAGGCTCTGCTCGTTGTGCCGGAAGCCCTCGGGGAGAAGCTCATCCAGAGTGCGCTCGCCGATGTGCCCGAAGGGGGTGTGGCCCAAATCATGCCCGAGGGCAATGGCCTCGGTCAGGTCCTCGTTCAGGCGAAGCGCCCGGGCGATGGTCCTGGCCACCTGGGCTACCTCCAGGGTATGGGTCAGGCGGGTGCGGTAATGGTCGCCCTCCGGGGAGAGGAAGACCTGTGTCTTGAACTTCAGCCGTCGGAAGGATTTGCAGTGGATGATGCGGTCCCGGTCGCGCTGGAATTCCGTGCGCAGGGGACAAGGCTCCACCGCCTGCATGCGGCCCTGGGTATGGGCGCTCTGCACCGCAAAGGATGAAAGCCGCTGGGCTTCCTCCATTTCAAGCCGCTGTCGTACAGTCATGCGATTCACCACTCCTTCCTGTGAAAGGTGCTTGTTATTGTTATACAACACTGCACCCCCGAATCCCTGCCTGAAAGAAGCGCGTTTTTCACTTTTTTGCGAAAAATTTTCAAAAAGCTATTGACAGTCATGGGAAAAAGAGTATAATGTTTTTTGTTGACAGCGCAAGCCGCTCGAAACGATATGCACCATTAGCTCAGTTGGTAGAGCACCTGACTCTTAATCAGGGTGTCTAGGGTTCGAGTCCCTAATGGTGTACGCTAACCCCGATTCGCAAGAATCGGGGTTTTTACTGTTTTCCTTGCCTTCCGCCGCCGGGAAAAGGCGGCGTGACGGATGAGTTTTTTGCAACAAAAAAAGAGCGGTCGAGCCGCTCTCCTTGCCCCGAAATGCCGATGCACATCGTATTTTCACCCGCTGTTAAAGCAGGCTGGTCCCCTGCCTGAGGCTTCTGCCGTCCTCTGGCGTCATAAGACGGAGGCATGACATCCACCACCGGACTCCGGGTCCATTTTATGAAATGTGGGGAAAAACGACACACTGTCGCGCATCCCAGGAGCTATGCTTGTATTATAATCGTCTGATGTTTTCCTGTCAAGGGCGGATTGATGCGGAGCTTGGGTTGATGCGAAGCATCTATATTCGGAGAAGCAGCCGCGCATCAGAAGTGTCTGCCTCCGCCGCCATGACTGCGGCCGGAGGAGGAGCGGTGTACGCTGCTGCCCATGCCGCCGCCCCCGCCAAAGCCGCCTCCGCCGCCGCGGCTGCTGGGCTCTGCCTTGCGCACCCGGGTCACGGTTTCATGGGTGAAGCGGACATCATCCTGCGAGAGGCTTCGCTGGGCTGCCTTGGCGGCATTGTAGCGGTAGGTGGAACCCTTCAGGCTGTACACGGCGGAAACGGAGCCGGCAAAGATGAAGGCCGCCGCAATACCGGCTGCCGCAGCGATGCCCATTTCTGCGGCAGTCAGGGGATTGTACACGCCGCTGAGCCGCTTGCCGGTTTCGGCATCGTAGCGGAATTGGCCTTTCTGCCGGCCTTCTGCCAGCATGCTGCCCAGCTGCTCCATCACAGCGATGGCCGCATTGCCGTAGCGGCCTGCGGAGAGATAGCGGCCGCCGGTATCAAGCAGTGATTCCCGCCGATTGTCGTTGATGTAGTCAATCATCATGCCGCTGGTGGAGATGATTTGCATCCGGTTGTGCATATCAATCATGTACAGGAAGCCCGAATCGTCAGGCCCCATGCCATAGCCGTTTCTTTCGTACCACAAATCGGCATAATCCTGCACGGCACGGTCACTGCCGTAGGGGACATCGTTGGTGGTCAGCACCACGGCATCCATCTGATATTTGGTGCGGATGTCATGGATGATGCGCTCCAGCCGCTCAATCTGGCTGTCGGTGAACAGCCCCGCATCATCCACCACGGCGGGCCGTTCCGCCATGGCAAAGATGGGGACAAGCATCAGGAGGAGCAGCAGGGCGGCGATTCTTTTTACCATATCAGCTTCCCTCCCAGCAGCGCCAGCACACATACCGCCGCACCGATGGCAAGGGCGGTGAGCCACAGCTTTTTCTTGTCAATGGGCAGCTTGCCGCAAACGGCACCCGTCTGGCCGTTCATCATATAATAGTAGGTTTCTCCGGGCTGATCGCCGTTGTAGG
>JAUNDF010000018.1:0-11565 GCA_030526225.1 Clostridia bacterium | reverse complement strand
CATGCGGGCAGCAGCACATAGCGCATGTCCTTCTTTGTCGCTTCAAAGGATGCACTGCCGGTCACGCCCTCATAGGGGCCGCGCAGGTCATCGCTCATGGCGGCGGCCGCGGCGGCAGAGGCTTCCGCCAGCATATCCTGCATGACGGGGGCTTCGTCGATATCCCGCTTTTCGGCCACAAAGCCGCTGAGGCAGGAGGTATCAAAGGGCTTCAGGCTGTCCAGCTTGTAGGGGAAAATGCCGTCGCTCAGCTGGCGGTCGGTCTGCTTCAATGCCTTGCGGAACATGTTGGGGAACTTCAGCGTACCCTTTCGGCTGATGGTGAAATGGCGCGTGTGGGTCTCGATAAATCTGGGGGTGTTGACCGTGTGCACCTTTCTGGCCGAGCCGCTGAAGCTGGCGGTACCGGAAAAGGTACCCAGCCAGTAGGGATAATACACGCCGGAAAACATCTCCAGCTGTGCGCTGGAGAAAAACTTTCGGTCCACGAAGCGCTTCTTCTGCAGGTACTCCGTAAACCGCGCCTTGGCATCCTTTTCGCTGATTTCAAAGGGCAGCACGCCGTCGGGCAGCATATCGCCGTCCAGCCGGTCGGTCAGCACAATGGGGCTGTGGCAATAATAGCACCGGGTGGCGGCGGTGGTCTCCGAGGTCACAATCTGCGCACCGCAGGATTTGCAGTGGTAGGTCTTCAGGCTGCCTGTATCCCGCACCTCCGGGGCTGATTGCTTTTCAGACTCTGCGTTCAGTTCGCTTTCCTGAAAGGAAGCGCCGCAGTAGGGGCATTTCAGCCGCTGGGTGGCAGGGTCAAACTCAAGATACGCGCCGCAGGACGGGCACTTGTATGTTTTTGATCCGCTCACGGAAATATTTCACCTCCAAGTGATTCAAAACGCTCTTTTCTGGGTATTATCATATCATACAAGCTGGTTTTCTTCAAGGCGGGAACACCTTTCCTGTAGTTGACAGCTGTGGTATAATAACCCTGAACAACAAGGCAAGGGAAGGAATTATGCATGAGAAGAATCGGTGAAGTAACGGCAGTTGAGGGTGAATGGCTGGAGGTCACCTTCTGCAGACCCTCCGACTGTGAAAAGTGCCACGCCTGCATGGGCGGTGACAAAACCACCACCATCCGTGTCAAGGGCAAGGCAAGCGTGGGCGATCAGGCGCTGGTGGAGCTGCCTGCCTCCACGGTGATGAAGGCCTCCTTTGTGGCTTATGTGCTGCCGCTGGTGGCACTGATTGTCTGTATTTTTATTGCGACCCGGCTGTTCCCCCAGCAGGCGGATGTGGCCGGCGCCATCGGCGCGCTGCTGGGCCTGGGCGGCTCTGCATTGCTGCTGGTGGCCACGGAAAAGAAGCGCCGCAGCAACCCCAAGTGGGCATCCCAGCTGGTCGATATTATCCATCGTGAACAAGGAGATGACAACAATGGCAACTGCAATGAATCAAAATAATTTTGAAGAACTGGTCCTCAAGGCCGACAAGCCCGTTCTGGTTGATTTCTGGGCGCCCTGGTGCGGTCCCTGCCGCATGCTGGCCCCCGTGCTGGAGGAGCTGGAGGAAAAGTACGCCGACCGCGTGACCATCGCCAAGGTGGATGTGGATGAAAACACCGCCCTCGCCCAGCAGTACGGCGTGATGTCCATCCCCATGGTGATGCTGTTCAAGAACGGCGAAGTGGTGGCCAAGTCCCTGGGCTATCAGCCCCGGGTGGCCTTCGAGCAGATGCTCGACAAGGAGCTGTAATGCAAAGGAGCTGTGAAGGAAGACTTCGCGGCTCCTTTTGTTTGCACCAGAACCCTCTCAGTCAGCCTTCGGCTGACAGCTCCCCCGGAGTGGGAGCCTTCTGGCGAGCCATCGAAAGGCTCGCCCTTTGGGAGAGCTGGCTGAGCGAAGCGAAGCCTGAGAGGGTTGCTGCGAGGCAAAATCGTCAACAGTCTTTTTATTATTTCCATCTGCCCGAAAAAGGTGTATACTGTTTCCATACAAAAGCAACAGGAGGAGTCCCGCCATGTATACCCAGCGTTTGGCGCATGTGTTTGAAAAGCTTCAGCAGATGGGTCTGAAGCAGATGATGATTACCGACCCCAAGAGCATCTTCTACCTCACCGGCATTGTCAACGAGCCCCTGGAGCGGCTGTACGCGCTGTACATCTGCGAGGGAAAAACGCCGGTGCTGTTCGTCAACCGGCTGTTCAACATCCCGGAAAATGATTTTGAAAACGTGTGGCACACCGATACCGACAAGCCCCTGGAGCAGATTGCCGCCCGCATCGACAAAACCGCGCCTCTGGGCATCGACAAGGAATGGCGCGCCGCCTTCCTCATTCCTCTGATGGAAATGGTCCCCGGGCTGAAGGTCTGTCTGGCCTCCGATGCGGTGGATGCCTGCCGCGCCTGCAAGGATGAAGCGGAAAAGCAGCTGATGCGCGCCGCCTCCGTCATCAACGATGAGGTGATTGAAAAGGCCGCCGCGTTCATCCGCGTGGGCATGACGGAAAAGGAGATTGCTGCCTTTATCGAAAACGAGTATGCCAAGGCCGGCTGCTCCTCTGTCAGCTTCCCCACCATCGTATCCTTCGGGGCCCATGCCGCCGATCCCCATCACGACCCTGATGACACCGTGCTGGAGGAAGGCAATTGCGTGCTCATCGACATGGGCTGCTGCAAGGACCACTACTGCTCCGACATGACCCGCACCTACTTCTGCGGTCAGCCGGATGCGGATTTCATCGCCGTGCATGATCTGGTGCGCCGTGCCAACGAGGCTGCAGAGGCCATCATCAAGCCCGGTGTGCGCCTGTGCGATATCGATGCCGCCGCCCGCAATCTCATCACCGAGGCCGGCTACGGTGCTGAATTCAACCACCGGCTGGGCCACTTTATCGGCCAGACCGACCACGAAAAGGGTGATGTCAGCTCTGCCAATGAAAACAACGTTCAGCCCGGCATGGTGTTCTCCATCGAGCCCGGCGTGTACCTGAAGGGCCGCTTCGGCGTGCGCATTGAGGATCTGGTGCTGGTGACTGAGGATGGCTGCGAAATCCTCAACCGGGTGGACAAGCACTGGAAAACCGTGGGCTGATGAAGCCGCCCAAAACGCAATCAACCGGCCTTCCCGCGAAGGGTTGGCCGGTTTTTGCGCAAAAAGTACCGAAAAATCTATATTCTGGACACATTCTGCCCAAAATACTGTCTGTACTTTCATAAAGATTTGCGGTACAATAGTCAGCGTATCAATATCGGTTACGGAGGATGCTTGTGGTCGTGGGAGAACAAATGCATCGTTGGAATATAGCGGATACCATTACCAGTATGCGCATCGCGGGTTCGCTGGCATTGCTGGCCTTTCATCCGGCGGGATGGCTGTTCCTGATTCTGTATACCCTGCTGGGAATTACAGATGTGCTGGATGGCTACCTTGCCCGCAAAACCGGCACCGCCAGTGATTTCGGCGCCCGGCTGGACAGCGTGGCTGACCTGCTTTTTTACACCGTGCTGGCGGTGAAGATTGCCCCGATTCTGGTGGAGCGGATGCCCCGCAGCATCTGGTTTGCGGTGGCCGCGGCATTTGCCATCCGCATTGCCGCCTATGTGATGGCTTTTGTGAAGTATCACCGCTTTGCATCCATGCACACATGGCTGAACAAGCTCACCGGCTTTGCGGTGTTCCTGCTGCCCTATGTGCTGGTGCTGTGCACCGGCGTGGTGTACGGCTGGATTGCCACCGCCATCGGCCTGCTGGCCTCCACAGAGGAGCTGCTGATGCATGTGTTCCGCAAGGAATATTCCATCAAGCGCAAGTCCATTTTCAGCAAAGCAGAATAAACAAAAGCCTTCGGGAGACCGGAGGCTTTTTGCATGCGCGGAATCAATCGTACAGGAGGTTGTACAGCCCGTCCTCGGACAGGATGCCCCGCCGCAAATCTTTGGGCAGCAGACCCTGCTCATCCAGCTGATAATCCTGCATCCACAGGGGGCTTTCGTAATATTCGGTCAGCGTCTGTTTCGCCTGTGCCAGCAGTGCGGCATCATGGCGGGCTGTCTCCGGATGCTGCTCTGATTCCAGCAGCAGATTGTACAGCGCTTCCAGCCGCTCAATGCGGCGGATGGCTTCGCTGATGACGGAACTATCTGCGGGTGATGGGGTTTGCATGGCATTTCTCCTTCCGGAAAGGAATGTGCGGGATGCTTGCCTGTATTATACGGCAGAGACGGAACGAATGCAAACAGCGGCAGGGCGCAAAACTTCATATCAGCTTCACAATGGTTTCAAGGGCAGTTCACAATCCTGACTTATCCTTAAACCATCGCGAGAGCGATTTACATATAGAAAAAAGAACGCACAAGCGATGCGTTCCTCAATTCCTCCGGCAATTGCCGGAGCGCGCTCCCCCGGGTTGGAACTGCTGCAAGGAGGCAGGCCCGGGGGAGGTTTATTTTATCTGAATATAATCATGCCCAGCACGATGCCGGCAATGGCCAGCACGGCGCAGAGCCAGTCATACCAGCGGATGCGGGGGACGGTGTAGTGAGTCCGCGCCCATGTGCCGGTAAAGCCCTTCGACTCCATGGCCATGGCCACGCTTTCGCTCCAGCGGACACAATTGACCAGCATGGCGAAAATCACCTTCACCGACACCGGTCCTGTTTTGATGCCCCGGGCGGCAAAGGCCAGCTGCACCTGCCTGTATTCCCGCACCATGCCGGGCATCAGGTGAAAGGCGGCCAGAATGCCGTAGGCAAACTTGGGGGACAGGCGGCACTGGTGCATCAGGCTGATGACAAAATCCTCGCCCCTTGTGGTCAGGGCAAAGAGAATGCCCAGCCCCGCGTAGGCCATCAGCCGGGTGGACAGCTGCAGTGCCGTTTCAAGGTTGCGGCTCATGGCGGCGCGAAGTGCAAAGGGGATGCTGTCCAGACTGGACAAATCAGAGGTAACGGCGCCGTCCTTTGCGTAGTACAGCCCCAGCATAAACAGCCCAAAGGCGGCCACCAGCGCGGGGGCCATCAATGCGGCGATGGATTTCAGCCTTGCATCGGAGAAAAACACCAGCAACAGCAGGCACACGGCAAGCACCGCCGTGTTGAGCAGGGTGATGTACTGAAAGGACAGCAGCAGTACGCAAATGAGTACCGTGCCTGCCTTGACGGAGGGGTTCAGCCTCTCCAGCTTCAGTCCTGCAGTCATTCGCTCACCTCCTGCAAAGTGCGGTCGCGGAAGCAATACACCTTGTCCGCCCATTCAGCGGCCAGCTGCCGGTCGTGGGTAATGAGGATTACTGTCAGGTGCTCCCGGCGGATTTTCTCCCGCAGCTGCTGCATCATCACCCGGGTGGAACGGGCATCCTGACCGTAGGTGGGCTCGTCGAGCAGCAGAATCTTCTGCTGACCCGCCAGCACCGACAACACCGCCAGCCGCCGCTGCTGCCCCTGACTGAGCATGTAGGGGGAGTAGCGCTTTTGTCTGGCAAGGCCGTAGTCCGAAAGCAATGCTTCCGCTTTGGCGGCGCATTCATTTTCCGGCATATCCGGATACCATACGCGGATGCCGGCCATCACCTCATCCAGCACATTTTGGGTGACAAACTGGTTGGCCGGGTTTTGGAACACGATGCCGATTTCCCGGTAAAGCGCCCGGGGCTTCATGGCGGTGATGCCCCGGCCCTCCAGCAGCATTTTGCCTGTGAAGGGATGCTGCTGCAGCAGGCTCAGGAAGGTGGTGGTTTTGCCGCAGCCGGAGGGCCCCAGTATGGCGGTGATGCTCTCCCGGGGGAAGGCGGCATCAGCATGCTCCAGCAGCCACACCGGGGCCGGAGCCTTGCGGAACAGGCGCTTCTTTTCGCCCTTCAGCGGGATGGAAACATCCTCAAAGCGGAGGATGGCCTCCTTTTCCGGCATGTGTTCACCGCGGCGGCTGTCCGTGGGGAAAAACACGCCCTGCTGTTCAAACATGTCCCTGTATTGGCTGATGTTCTCCCTGTTGATGCCCCGGGCCGCGGTGTGACCGCCCTCTGTCAGCAGGATGATTTCGTCCGCGGCCTTCAGCCACAGGGAAGGCTGATGGTCGATGGCCACAATGGTGCAGCCCTCCTGCTTCATTTGGATGAGCAGCTGCAGGATGTCCTCTGCCGCATCGGGATCGATGTTGGCAAAGGGCTCATCGAGGAGGATGCAGCGGCTGCGCATCACATACAGGCAGCACAGGGCGGCCTTCTGCTTTTCACCGCCGGACAGGGTGGTCAGGGGATGATCCAGCAATGCGGTCATGCGGAGCCGGTCGGCCGCCTCGTCAATCAGCGCATCCATGTCTTCGGGCGGTATGCTCAGATTTTCCAGACAGAAAATCATTTCACTGCGCAGGGTATCCATGCAGAACTGCAAATCGGGGTTTTGGAACATCACCGACAGCAGCCTTGCCCGCGCCGCAATATCAAGATTGTTCAGGGGTTCGCCGAAAAGACGGATATCCCCCTGCTGGAGATATCCGCCGTTTTCGGGGTATAGCCCTGCCGCCACCGCGGCTAAGGTGGATTTGCCGCAGCCGCTGGCACCCATCACCACGGTGATTTGTCCCGCGGGGATGGTGAGGCTCATGTGGTCGAGAATGTTGCGCTTGCCGTCCTCCCAAAAGCGGAAGACCACATCGCGCATGTCAATGGCGGGCATCATATCAGTCATCCAGATTCTGCTGCATGCCGCCGGCCACCGCATAGCCCTTCAGCACACCGGCCTTGGCCAGACCGTCGCCCAGGAACTTGACCAGCAGGCCGTCAATCAGCACGGCGCTGACCAGACGGACGGCCAGCATCAGCAGCAGCACAGGCACGGCAATCTTGATGTAGCCGGAAACGAACAGGTTGTAAATCATGGTCATCACAGAGCAGATGACGGCGGAGATGCACATGGTCTTGTAGTCCCACTTCTTGTAGCGGGTCAGCATGAAAATCAGCTCGATGCCCAGACCCTGCACAAAGCCGGACAGGATGATTTTCGGGCCGAAGAAGTTGCCCATCATGGTTTCGATGATGGCGGCCAGAATCTCGGCGATGATGCCGGCGCCGGGCTTGCGGATGACATAGGCGGCAAAGGCGGCGGCCATGAAGTAGATGCCGTAGAAGGGCTCATAGCCCATGGAGGTCATGCCGAAGGGGGTCAGGGCAGCGCCCACAGCGGCACCGGCGTAGGTCACGCCCAGATACACCACGCCGAACAGCACGGCGCAGATGGCAATAAGCAGGATGTCCTTCAGCTTCCAGGAATTTTTCATGATTCTTTCCTCCGATTTTTGATATTGATGATGGGCGGGTTAATCAGCCGTGGGGCTGTTGACGGACAGGGTGATTTCAAACACATAGTGGCGCAGGTTCTCGCCGCAGTAGCTGTTGACATAATGGAAGTAGTCGAACAGCTGGTGTACATCACCCTTCAGGATGGTGCAGTAATGACTGGATTTTTCGTAGATGCCCAGATCGATGGCGTGGTTGACCACATGGGCGATGTGCTGCATGTAATCGCCGGTGCCGAGGGGGTACAGGGCAATCTTGCAGGCCACGGGGAAATGGATATCCTTCATGCCCTCAGCGTTGAGGGGGACATCATCCTCGGCCATAAAGACATCCGCGTCCACATCGCCGGGGCAGCCCTTGGAGAAGGTGGCCTCCATGGTCATGTGCACGCCGGGGGTGTAGGCGTGGGTGAAGCAGGCCTGCAGGGCATCCTCCACATGCACCTGCTTGCCGCGGTACACGGTGGACAGCTTGTCGGTCATCTTCCATACCTTGCCGGTGTTGGTCTTGGCCAGAGATGACAGGATGATGTCGATGTAGCGGTCGCTCATCACGCCGAGGGAAAAGCGGCAGCCGGTGATGGCCAGGGATGCGCCGGTGGCACCGCAGCCGCAGCCTTCGCCGCAGCCGCAGGACTGACCGTAGGTCACATACTGTTTTTCGGACATAAAAAAACCTCCCGGGAATATTTATCCCGGAAGGCATAATGCGCTTCGCTGTCGCTTCCTACGCCGGTATAATCCGGATCAGGTTCAACGGGTGATTCTCAGTCTTGCGACACCCCGGGACAGGAAACAGTTTACAGAAATTGACTGATTTTGTCAAGAACAAGATGTGCGTGTTCAGCTGTGATGGTGCTCGTCTGCGGGGTGGGTTTTCCGCAGACCCTTCTTCAGCTGCCGCTGTACGCGGGCGGTCAGGGCAAACAGCGCCAGCACATTGGGGATGACCATCAGCTGATTGCAAAGGTCGCTTAGCTCCCACACCAGATCGTTCTGGGCCAGCGTACCCATCATAATGAACACCAGTGCCAGACCGATGTAGGGCAGGCGGCTCTTTTCACCGAACAGGAACTGGGCGTTGATGCGGCCGAACAGGTTCCAGCTGAGGATGGTGGAGAAGGCGAAGAACAGCAGACATACCGCCACAAAGGCGTTGCCGAAGGTGTGGCCGAATACGCCGCCAAAGGCCAGCTGGGCCAGATTGGTTTTGTCAATGCCGCCGGGACCTGCCGCAGCGCCGTTGGCCAAAACGCCGCCATCGGCATACATCACAGAGATGATGACCAGCGCATTGAGGGTCAGCACCACGAAGGTATCGATGAAAACGCCCACCATGGCCACCACGCCCTGATCATGGGGCTTTTCCACCTTGGCCAGCGCATGGGCATGAGGGGTGGAGCCCATACCGGCTTCGTTGGAGAACAGGCCGCGCTTTACGCCCTGACTCAGGGCGGTCTTCAACGCGTAGCCGATGCCGCCGCCGATGATGGCCTGGGGCTGGAAGGCGTAGCGGATAATCAGCCCGAAGGTTTCGGGGATGGTCTTGATGCGCAGCAGCAGCACGCCGCAGCCCACCAGCAGGAACAGCGCCGCCATGGCCGGGACCACCTTTTCCGTCACTGCGGCAATGGCCTTGACACCGCCGAGGAAAATCATGCCGCAGATGATGACCAGCGCAATGCCCACCACCCAGCTGGGGATGGCGAAGGCCTCCTGCATGGTGGCACCGATGGCGTTGCTCTGCACCATGCAGCCGAAAAAGCCCATGGCCAGAATGGTCGCCAGCGCAAAGAAGGCAGCCAGCGCCTTGCCGCCCTTGCCGGGGAAGGCTTTGGTGATGTAGTACACAGGGCCGCCGGTGATGTGACCGCTCTTGTCACGCCGGCGGGTTTCCTGCGCCAGCACAGCCTCGGCATACACGGTGGCCATGCCGAAGAAGGCGATGACCCACATCCAGAAGATGGCACCGGGGCCGCCGGTGAGGATGGCACCGGAAGCGCCCACGATGTTGCCCGTGCCCACCTGAGCGGCAATGGCCGTGGTCAGCGCCTGAAAGGAGCTCATGCTGGAGCGGTGCTTGTGGCCCTTCATGGAGAAGGAGCCGAAGGTGCGGCGCATGCCCTCGCCAAAGCAGCGCACCTGAACAAACCGTGTTTTGACGGTATACCAAAGGCCTACGCCCAGCAGAAGACCCACCAGAATGTAATCCCCGAGATATGCGTTGATGGCCTGCACGATTTCCAGCATAAAAGATGTTGTCCTCCTTTGCACAAAAAAACGCCCCGGCACAGGCCGGGACGCAGAAAAAACAAATCCTGCTGCAGCTTTGTCCCTTTGCCTGAGAGATTCGGCGACATGCGCCTTTCCACCGTCGGCACTCAATTCAATGAGTTCTCCAAAGCGTCCTCCACGACCGGTCGCATCAGCTTCTGGTCGCTTCAACGGAAACGGTGATATTCTACCACAGGGCAGGACAATTGTAAAGGGACAAACGGCAATTTTCCGAAGATTGTTTGGATATGGCGAAGTAAATGTTCGTGTTTTGATGGCCTTATCCCAAAAACTGCATCAGCCGCTGCTGCAGGTCAGGGGCTTCGTCATATACGGCATGGCTGTAGCAATCATACAGATGCATCGGACAATGAAGGCGCTTTTGCAATTCAAGGCTGCCCTCCGGACCGATGACGCGGTCGTTTTTGTCACCGATGACCAGCACCGGACAGCGGAGATCATCCAGCGCATGGGATACATCAAACCGCAGGCAGGCTTCCATCAGGATGGCAAAGCGTTCGCAGTCCGCTGCGGTGCCCTGCTGCTCCAGGGTGGGGAGCAAATCCCTGACACCGTCGAGGAATGCAGGGGAGTACACATCCCGGAAGAAACTGCGGTTCAGCTGCACCACATCATGCTGATGCGCAAGGTCCAGCCAGCGGCGGGCGGTCTCACGGAGGGTATCGGTCACGCGGCACATGGTGGCGCACAGCACCAGTGCGGTGACCCTTTCCGGATGGCGGATTGCCAGTGATTGCGCAATCATGCCGCCCTGACTGACCCCGTACACCGGCATGGGCGGCAGCTGCAGAGCATCCATGGCATGGGCGATGTCATCCGCCATGTCCTCCACCGAAAAGCCTGCGGGCAGGATGCGGCGGCGCTCCACCAGCCAGACGGTGTAATCATCTGCCATGGCCTGATATTGTTTGGCGACGGCTTTACCCTGACCCTCCAGCCCGCAAAGCGTTACGCCGGAGATAATCAGCAGATGCTTGCTTCCCTTGCCGAAGCGGATTTCATTCAGGTAGGTATCTCCCGTGGGGACCTTTGTTTCGGTGCAGTTCATAGCCTATGCTCCCTTGCCTTTTTTGTTATTATACCGCACAATGCCCGTTTTCGACAATCCCGACTTGCCAATGTATAAATATGATGTTATAATTGGCATAAGGAAGAGTGAATCTTCCTTCAGAAAGAAGGATACACGAATGCAGCATGCAAATCCGTTGCTGAAAAACCACTGCACGAAGAAATTTATCACCATGGGCGAAATCATGCTTCGCCTGTCACCGCCCAATTACGAAAAGATTCGCGTGGCCAACTCCTTCGAGGCCAGCTATGGCGGCTCGGAGGCCAACATTGCTCTTGCGCTGGCAAACCTTGGCATCGACAGCACCTTCTTCTCCGTGGTGCCGGATAACTCCCTGGGCAAGTCGGCGGTGCGGCTGCTGCGCTCCAACGATGTGCACTGCACGCCCATCATCCTTTCCACCCCGGAGGAAACACCTACCCACCGGCTGGGCACCTATTATCTGGAAACGGGCTATGGCGTGCGAGCCAGCAAGGTGACCTATGACCGCAAGCATTCCGCCATCACCGAATACGATTTCTCCGCCGTGGATCCCGCGGAAATGCTGGACGGCTTTGACTGGCTTCACCTGTCGGGCATCACTCCGGCGCTGGCGCCCAACTGCAAGGAATTCACCCTGCGGCTGCTGAAGGCCGCCCGGGAGCAGGGCATGACCGTTTCCTTCGACGGCAACTTCCGCTCTACCCTGTGGACGTGGGAAGAGGCCCGCGATTTCTGCACCCAGTGCCTGCCCTATGTGGATATCCTGCTGGGCATCGAGCCGTACCATCTCTGGCGGGATGACAACGACCACGCGCAGGGTGACTGGAAGGACGGCATCCCCCTGCAGCCCAGCTATGAGCAGCAGGACGAAATCTTCCAGCATTTTGTGGAGCGCTATCCCAACCTGAAGTGCATTGCCCGCCAT
>JAUNDF010000017.1 GCA_030526225.1 Clostridia bacterium | reverse complement strand
TATGCAAAACAAACCCCGCCATTGCTTTTGAATGACGGGGTTTGTCAGTGGGCTGCACCTTCCCCAGAGGGGAAGGTTTTTTAAGTTGTCTCAATTATCAACCATATGTGATAAGTGTGTTGTGACCTTCTCCTCTGGGGAAGGTGGCTGAGCGCAGCGAAGTCGGAAGAGGTCTTCCGAGGCATATCTATTCACTTGCCTTTTTTCACATCCCCCTTGACATTCTCCTAAAAAAGAGTACAATAAAGTCGAAAGGTCAAAGAAAGTCAAAGTTAACCTTTCAATCCTTTGCATCGGGAGGTGCATTTATATGATGAATACCAATCAGTTTACGCAAAAGACCATGGCGGCCATTCAGCGGGCGCAGGCCATTGCGATTGAATACGGACATATGCAGGTGGACCAGGAGCATCTGGCCCTGGCTTTGCTGGAGGACGGCAACGAGCTGATTCCCCAGCTGATGGACAAGATGGGTCTCCATGCCGATTTGCTCCGGCGGGATATCACCGAGGCACTGGGCCGCATTGCCCGGGTATCCGGTCCCGGTCGGGAGGCCGACAAGGTCTACATTTCCCCCGAGCTGGACAAGGCACTGCAGGCAGCATGGAGCCGCGCCCAGCAGATGAAGGACGAGTACCTGTCCGTGGAGCATGTGTGGCTGGGCATTGCCTCCTGCCCCAACCGCTCCATGAAGGACATCCTTCAGAAGAACGGCTGGAAGGAAAACGAGTTCCTCAAGGCACTGTCCACCGTCCGCGGCGCAGCCCGTGTGACCTCCGATACGCCGGAGGATTCCTATGATTCCCTGAAGAAGTACGGTCAGGATCTGGTTTAGCTGGCCCGCCAGCAGAAGCTGGATCCGGTCATCGGCCGCGACAACGAAATCCGCAATGTCATCCGCATTTTGTGCCGCAAGAGCAAGAACAATCCGGTGCTCATCGGTGAGCCCGGCGTTGGCAAAACGGCCATCGCCGAAGGTCTGGCCCAGCGTATTGTCCGCGGTGACGTGCCCGACAGCCTGAAGAACCGCACCATCTTCTCCCTGGACATGGGCAGCCTGATTGCCGGTGCCAAGTTCCGGGGCGAATTTGAGGAGCGCCTGAAGGCTGTGCTGGCGGAAATTAAGAAGAGCGAAGGCCGCATCATCCTGTTTATCGATGAGCTGCATACCATCGTGGGCGCAGGCAAAACCGACGGCGCCATGGATGCCGGCAACCTGCTCAAGCCCATGCTGGCCCGGGGTGAGCTGCACTGCATCGGTGCCACCACGCTGGATGAATACCGCAAGTACATCGAAAAAGACCCGGCACTGGAACGCCGCTTCCAGACCGTGCTGGTGGGCGAGCCCACGGTGGAGGACACCATCGCCATCCTCCGCGGCCTGAAGGAGCGCTACGAGGTGTTCCACGGCGTGAAGATTCAGGACAGCGCCCTGATTGCCGCCGCCACGCTCTCCAACCGATACATCACCGACCGCTTCCTGCCCGACAAGGCCATCGATCTGGTGGATGAAGCCTGCGCCATGATCCGCACGGAAATCGACTCTCTGCCCCAGGAGCTGGATGAGGTCAGCCGCCGCATCATGCAGCTGGAGATTGAGGAAGCCGCCCTGAAGAAGGACGATGACGAAATCACCAAGGCACACCTTGCGGATGTGCAGAAGGAGCTGGCCAACCAGCGCGAGGTCTTCGCCGCCATGAAGGCCCGCTGGGAAAAGGAAAAGAGCGCCATCGACAAGGTCAATCACCTGCGTGAAGAGATTGAACGCGTCAATGCCGCCATGGAAAAGGCCGAGCGCGATTACGACCTCAACCGTGCCGCCGAATTGAAGTATGGCGAACTGCCGAAGCTGAAGAAGGAGCTGGCCGAGGAGGAAGCCCTTGCGGAAAAGAGCAAGGACGAAGACAGCCTCCTGCGCGACAAGGTTACAGAAGAAGAAATCGCCCGTATCGTGGGCAGATGGACCGGCATCCCCGTCACCCGCCTGATGGAAGGCGAGCGGGAGAAGCTGCTGCACCTGGAGGACGTGCTCCATCAGCGCGTCATCGGTCAGGATGAAGCCGTGACCCGCGTGTGCGAGGCCATCCTGCGCAGCCGTGCCGGCATTCAGGACCCCAACCGTCCCCTGGGCAGCTTCCTGTTCCTCGGCCCCACTGGCGTGGGCAAGACCGAGCTGGCCAAGGCACTGGCACAGGCGTTGTTTGATGATGAAAAGAACATGGTCCGCATCGACATGTCCGAGTACATGGAGAAGTTCTCCGTCAGCCGCCTCATCGGCGCACCTCCCGGATATGTGGGCTATGACGAGGGCGGTCAGCTGACCGAAGCCGTCCGCCGCCGTCCCTACAGCGTGGTGCTGTTTGACGAGGTGGAAAAGGCGCACCCCGATGTGTTCAATGTCCTGCTGCAGGTCCTCGATGACGGCCGCATTACCGACAGTCAGGGCCGCACGGTGGACTTCAAGAACACCATTCTCATTATGACCAGCAATCTGGGCAGCGAGTTCATCCTTGACGGCATCGAGAACGGCGAAATCAGCCAGCAGGCCCGGAGCAATGTGGACCGTCTGCTGAAGACCCACTTCCGCCCCGAGTTCCTCAACCGCATTGACGAAATCGTGTACTACAAGCCCCTGAGCAAGGCACAGCTGACGGGCATCATCACCCTGATGCTCAAGGGCCTCAACGCCCGTCTGGCCGACCGTCATCTGTCCCTGACCATGACCGACGCAGCCATGGATCTGGTCATCGACCGCGGCTTCGACCCCAACTTCGGTGCCCGTCCCCTCAAGCGCTACCTGCAAAGCCATGTGGAGACCCTGGTGGCCCGCAGAATCATCGCCGCTCAGGTTCAGCCCGGCCAGAACATGGTGGTGGATGTGGAAAACGGCGAGCTGGTGGTCAGGTAAACGCTTCATATACAGCAAGCCCCCCTGGAGATTGTTTCTCCGGGGGAATTTGTATTACGCTGAAAATTTCCTCGGACCAAATGCTGCTTTTCTGCTGCCGCTGCACGAACTCCCTCAGTCGCTTCGCGACAGCTCCCTCGGGGAGGGAGCCATACCTGAGTCCTGCCGGATGAACATGGCTGAGGCCGGGGGTGTTGCCAAGGCTCCCTCTCCGAGGGAGCTGGACCCGCGCAGCGGGGACTGAGGGAGTAAACGAAGCGGCTGTTTTGAATAATCATCCACCCGATTATGCAACGGCGTGCTTTCTTCCGGGGTGTGAAAAAACATTAAAGATACAATAAAAACCCTTTACGGATAAGGCCCATGTGGCTATAATGATTGACATCGGACGGAAGGATAACGATACATTGTCCCTCATTCTCCGTGAATTCATTCATTCAAGGAGGGAACGAATATGAAGTTCCGTAAAGTCGTTTCTGCAGCTTTGGCTGCTGCCATGCTCATGACCGGTGCAGCATGCGCTGACACCATCAACATCGCCGTACAGGGCCCCCTGACCGGTGCCGCTGCCGTTTATGGCAACGCTGTTGTCAATGGTGCCAAGCTGGGCGCTGATTATGTTAACGCCATCGACCCCGATTATCAGGTAAACATCATCCCCGAGGATGACGAGCACGATGCCGAGAAGGCCATCAACGCTTACAATGCCGCTCTGGATGCCGGCGCTCAGATGATGCTGGGCACCACCACCACCACCCCCTGCATCGCTGTTTCCGCACAGGCTTATGAAGACCGCGTGTTCATGCTGACCCCCTCCGCTTCTTCCCCCGCCGTAACCGAGGGCAAGGACAACATGTACCAGGTTTGCTTCACCGACCCCAACCAGGGTCTGGCTTCCGCACAGTACATTGTGGATAACGCTCTGGCTACCAAGGTTGCTGTCATCTACAACAACGCTGACTCCTACTCCACCGGCATCTATCAGACCTTCGTTGACAAGGCTGCCGAGCTGGGCCTGGAGGTTGTGGCTGTGTCCACCTTCACCGACGACACCACCGACTTCTCCGTGCAGGTAAACGCTGCCAAGGATGCCGGCGCCGATCTGGTGTTCCTGCCCATCTACTACACCCCCGCTTCCCAGATTCTGGTTTATGCCAAGGGCATCGAGTATGCTCCCGTGTTCTTCGGCGTGGACGGCATGGACGGCATCCTGACCATGGAAGGCTTCGACACCTCCCTGGCTGAGGGCGTTATGCTGCTGACCCCCTTCTCTGCTGACGCTGAGGACGAGCTGACCAAGCTGTTCGTAAGCCAGTACGAGGCTCAGTTCGGCGAAGTGCCCAACCAGTTCGCTGCTGACGCTTTCGACGGCGTGATCGCTCTGTACACCGCTTCCAAGAACGCCGGCATCACCGGTGAGACCTCTCCCGAAGATGCTTGCGAAATGCTGATTGCCCAGTTCCCCAGCCTGTCTGTTTCCGGCCTGACCGGCGACATGACCTGGTCTGCTGACGGCACCGTCAACAAGACTCCCACCGCTGTCATCATCAAGGATGGCGCCTATGTGGGCTACACCAAGTAATTGCTGATTCGGGTTTTATCCGGTTCCCTGCGGTATGGTTTTCCCTGCCGCAGGGAACCCGGGTAAAGCCCTTGAAACACATCTGACAGTCCTGTATAATATGGAGGTAATTAACACCAGTCAGGTCAATGAAGACCGCGATTGCTGTTAATTACCTTCGTGTGCTTTTCAAAACCTTTCGTAACGGAGGAAAAAATCATGCTGTCATTCATGTCAAGCCTCATCCAGGGCATCAGCCTTGGCAGCGTGTACGCCATTATTGCCTTGGGCTATACCATGGTGTACGGCATTGCCAAGATGCTGAACTTCGCCCATGGCGATGTCATCATGGTGGGTGCGTACGTGTCCTTCTGCGCCACCCAGTACTGGGGCATGCCCCCGCTGGTGTCTGTGGTGATTTCCATGCTGGTGTGCACCATGCTGGGTGTCATCATCGAGCGGCTGGCCTACAAGCCCCTGCGTCAGGCAACGTCTCTGGCTGTTTTGATTACTGCCATCGGCATGAGCTACCTGCTGCAGAACCTGGCCCTGCTCATCTGGGGCGCAAACCCCAAGGTGTTCACCTCCATCGTGCCCTTCGGCGCGCTGAAGCTGTTTGACGGCCAGCTGATGATCACCGGCGAGACCATGGTGACCATGGTTTGCTGCATCATCATCATGGTGGCCCTGACGGTGTTTACCGGCAAGACCAAGATGGGCAAGGCCATGCGTGCCGTATCCGAGGATAAGGGCGCTGCCCAGCTGATGGGCATCAATGTCAACCTGACCATCTCCATCACCTTTGCCATCGGTTCCGCACTGGCTGCCATTGCCGGTGTGCTGCTGTGCTCCGCCTACCCCACCCTGATGCCCACCACCGGCGCCATGCCCGGCATCAAGGCATTTACCGCAGCTGTATTCGGCGGCATCGGCTCCATCCCCGGCGCCATGCTGGGCGGCATTCTGCTGGGCATTATCGAAATTCTGGGCAAGACCTACATCTCCACCGAGCTGGGCGATGCCCTGGTCTTTGCCGTGCTGATTGTGGTGCTGCTGGTCAAGCCCACGGGTCTGCTGGGCAAGAAGGTCCATGAGAAAGTGTGAGGTGTGAACAATGAAGAACAAAAAGCTCATCAACAACCTCATCACCTATGGCATTGTGATTCTTGCCTTTGTGCTGTGCAAGGTTGCCATTGCCAATGGCGATATGACCCGGTCCCTGAAGGGCCAGCTGATTCCCATCTGCTGCTGGATTGTCATGGCTGTCAGCCTGAACCTGGTGGTCGGTATCAGCGGTGAACTGTCTCTGGGCCATGCGGGCTTCATGTCCGTGGGTGCCTTCACCGGCATTATTGCCAGCCAGTGGATGCTTGCCTCCGGTGTGGAGGACAAGATGGTCTGCCTGATTGTGGCGCTGGTGGTTGGCGGCGTGTTTGCCGCTTTGGCCGGTATTATCATCGGCATCCCCGTGCTGCGCCTGTCCGGTGACTATCTGGCCATTGTGACCCTGGCCTTTGGCGAAATTATCCGCAACGTGCTCAACTGCGTGTATGTATCCGTGGATGCAGGTGCCCTGCATGTGGGCTTCCTCAACCCCAGCCTCCCCGGCAAGCTGATACTCAACGGCCCCAACGGTGCCACCGGCGTTACCAAGCTGGCCACCTTTGAGGCGGGCTTTGTGCTGGTGCTCATCACCCTGTTCATCGTCCTCAACCTGATTAACAGCCGCTCCGGCCGTGCCATTATGGCCGTGCGCGACAACCGCATCGCCGCCGAATCCAGCGGCATCAACGTGACCAAGTACCGCATGATGGCCTTCGTCATCTCTGCCGGTCTGGCCGGTCTGGCCGGTGCACTCTACGGCCTCAACTTCTCTTCCATCGTTGCCGGCAAGTTCAAGTTCGACCAGTCCATTCTGGTGCTGGTGTTCGTGGTGCTGGGCGGCATCGGCTCCATCCGCGGCTCTGTCATTGCGGCTGCAGCATTGACTGTGCTGCCCGAGCTGCTCCGCGGCATCGGTGACTACCGCATGCTGATTTACGCTGTGGTGCTCATCGCCGTGATGCTCATTACCAACAACGCCAAGCTGAAGACCTGGCTCGACAGCCTGAAGAAGGCCAACAAGAAGACCGACGGAAAGGCAGGTGCACAGGCATGAGCAATGTAAAGAAGCAGGCCACCAAGATGGTGGCTGTCCCCAGCCATTCCATTGTGCCCGAGCGCGATGTGGACAGCCGTCCCGTGCTGGAAACCCGCCATCTGGGCATCGAATTCGGCGGCCTGAAGGCCGTGGATGACTTCAACCTCACCATCGGCCGCACCGAGATTGCCGGCCTTATCGGCCCCAACGGTGCCGGCAAGACCACCGTGTTCAATCTGCTGACCAAGGTGTATCAGCCCACCACCGGTACCGTGCTGGTCAACGGCCGCGATACCGCCGGCATGAACATCGTTCAGGCCAACAAGCTGGGCCTGGCCCGTACCTTCCAGAACATCCGCCTGTTCGGCAACATGACCGTTGAGGACAACGTCCGCATCGGTCTGCACAACCAGATCAAGTACGATACCGTGTCCGGCATCTTCCGCCTGCCGCACTTCTGGCAGGGCGAAAAGAAGCAGCACGAAAAGACCATGGAGCTGCTGAGCATCTTCAACATGCAGGATATGGCCGATGCCAAGGCCGGCAGCCTGCCCTACGGTGCACAGCGCCGTCTGGAGATTGTCCGCGCACTGGCCACCAATCCCTCCCTGCTGCTGCTGGACGAGCCCGCCGCCGGCATGAACCCCCACGAGACCGCCGAGCTGATGGAAAACATTGTCCGCATCCGCGATCAGTTCCAGATTGCCGTGCTGCTCATCGAGCATGACATGAACCTGGTCATGGGCATCTGCGAGGGCATCTGCGTGCTCAACTTCGGCAAGGTCATTGCCAAGGGCACCCCGGAAGAAATCCAGCGCAACCCGGTTGTCATTGAGGCTTACCTGGGCAAGCAGAAGGAGGCCGACAAATGAGTGAACAGAAAAAGCCGCTGCTGAAGGTCAGCGACATCAACGTATTCTACGGCGCCATCCACGCCGTGAAGGGCATCAGCTTTGATGTGTACGAGGGCGAAATTGTCACCCTCATCGGTGCCAACGGCGCCGGCAAGTCCACCTCCCTCAACACCGTGGCAGGTCTGCTGAAGCCTCGCACCGGTACCGTGGAGTTTGACGGCCGCGTGATTAACAACGTGCCCTCCAACAAGGTGGTTTCCCTGGGCATGGCCATGTGTCCCGAAGGACGCCGCATCTTCCAGCAGATGACCGTGAAGGAGAATCTGGAAATGGGCGGCTACACCCGTTCCGCAAGCGAGATTCCCGGCTCCATTGAGGAGATGTTCACCCGCTTCCCCCGCCTGAAGGAGCGCGAAAAGCAGATTGCCGGCACCCTGTCCGGCGGTGAGCAGCAGATGCTGGCCATGGCCCGCGCCATGATGAGCCGCCCCAAGCTGCTGATGCTCGACGAGCCTTCCATGGGTCTGGCCCCCATTCTGGTGGAGCAGATTTTCGACATCATCAAGGAGCTGCATGCCGCCGGCACCACCATCCTGCTGGTGGAGCAGAACGCACAGATGGCACTCTCCTGTGCCGACCGTGCCTACGTGCTGGAGACCGGCACCATCAGCATGTCCGGCCCCGCTGACGAGCTGCTGCACAACGACGATGTGCGCAAGGCATATCTGGGCAGCTGATTTGCAAAATCTTCCGGCCTTCCGCGGCGAAATGCTGCGGAGGGCTTTTGATTTATTATAAATTCTGTAGTGTTGAAATTTCTATAAATTAAAGTTATAATTTTCAGTAGTGTGCTGAACAGCTCAAATATCTATAAAGGAGAAAACAGATGAAGAAGATAATGGTTGTTGTTTTTGTACTGGTGTTTCTTTGCTCTATTGCTTCTGCAGATAGATTTGTAAATACAAAAGACTTTTAGGATGGGCTTGCATTTAAGCAAAGAGTCGAAACAGGAACTACTGTCGAAACGGATATAGTTGCATTTTAGACTAGAGAAATAAACGGTGAGTTTTTTCTATATTACTCTTACCCATTTAACAGCAACCCATTTCAATTAAAGTTAAAAGTGTCAAAAGAGTTCAACCAAGAGTACCCCAAAGGAAGTTGGATTCATGTAAAAGCACCGTGTTACTGGCTAGGGCGAAAGGGTAGAGATGTATATCTGGATTTGAACAGTGACAAAACATAGATATCATTGATTGAGCATGAGAAAAAAACAATAGAAATAAACAACAAAAATGCTAACCGGGAAACGCTAAGGAGTATATAGCCAAGCGATGTCATCATTTTAGAAGATGCTACGGTGATAAAGGTTGAAGCAGTTTTAGGTATTTATAACATAAGTGTCAGAGTTGGAGATTTGTTCTTTCACTTCAATAAAGAAGAAAAAGACTTGTTTGTAAATGACCACATCCAGGTTAATGGTGTGGCTGAACAGTGGCCAACGGAGAATAGTTTGTTTCTTGCTGATGTAGAGTACGAATTGCTCTACTAAGCGTGTTAATCACACAATGAAAGAAGGACACCCCTATGTTTATTGCCGATACCCACGCCGATACCCTTTATGAAATGGGCTGGTGCAAAAATGCCAGCCCCTGCATCACCCCGAAGACCCTGTCCCAGGGCAATGTGTCCTTGCAGGTGCTTGCCCTGTGGACCGGCCGGGACGGCAACAAGGGCGATGTGGAGGGCATTGTCTCCGCGTAGCTCAGTGCCGTGCCGAAGCTGCTCTCTGCCGGTCTTCGTCAGGTAACGGACCCCGCCGAAGCTCTTGATGCCAAAGAGGGCGAGCATTGCTTTATGCTGTCTGTGGAGGGCGGCGAGGTGTTTGAAAAGGACATCGCCTCTGTGGAAGCATGGCGGGAAAAGGGCGTGCGTATGGCGGCACTGCTGTGGAACAACGAGAACCGCATCGGCTATCCGGCCAAGGGCGGTGACAAGCGCGGCCTGACAGCTTATGGCATTCAGGTGGTCAAGGAGATGCAGCGCCTCGGCATGGCGGTGGATACCTCCCACCTCAATGAGCAGGGCTTTTATGATATTTTCGCCAAAACCAACCTGCCCCCCATGGCCAGCCACAGCTGCTGCAAGGCGCTGTGCGGTCATGCGAGAAACCTCACCGATGAACAGCTGAAGCTGATGATTCGCGAGGGCGGCTACGTGGGCGTAAACTTCTACCCCTACTTCCTCTCCGATGACGGCAAGGCGGATATCACCCGTGTGGTGGAGCACATCGACCACATCTGCCAGCTGGGCGGTGAAAAGATTGTGGGCTTCGGCTCCGACTTTGACGGCATCGAGTGCGCGCCTGTGGGGCTTACCTCTCCGGCTGATATGCCCGCACTGGTGGATGCTCTTCTTCGCCGCGGCTACGGCGAGGAGGCCGTGGCAGGCATCGCCGGCATGAATCTGCTGGATTACTACAAGCGAATCGGATAAAGAATGATTCCCCCCGAAAGGAGACCCCATCCATGCCCATGGACGGATTGATGCTGGGCTTTGTGGCCCGGGAACTGAATGAAAAGCTGCTGGGCGGGCGCATTGACAAAATCACCCAACCGGAAAAGGACGCGCTGGTGATGGTCATCCGCGCGGGCAGCGAAAACCATCGGCTGCTGCTGTGCGCCTCTCCCAACAACGCCCGGGCGCACCTGACCGCCGGGACATTTTCCAACCCTCTGGAGCCGCCCATGTTCTGCATGCTGCTGCGCAAGCAGCTGCTGGGCGGCCGGGTGATGGCCGTCAAGCAAATCGGCGGCGACCGCATTCTCCACATCGATATGGATGTGGTGGATGACCTGGGCGACCATGTGCCGCGCCGGCTAGTGCTGGAAATTATGGGCCGTCACAGCAACCTGATACTGCTGGATGGTGACGACCGCATTCTGGAGGCCGCCCGCCATGTCAACATGGAAATGAGCCGCGTGCGGCAGATTCAGCCGGGCATGACCTACCTGCCGCCGCCGCCCCAGGACAAGCTGGCACCGGAAGAGGTCGCGGCAGATGCCCTTGCGGAGCGCATTGCGGCCCAGGGAGACATCCCCCTGTTCAAGGCGCTGGCAGCCAGCGTTTCGGGCCTGAGCATGCCCTCGGCCAGAGAGCTGGCTTATCGGGTGCTGACCCCCGGCTGTGACCGCACAGAGGACATTCCCGCCGCGGCCGACAAGCTGGCTGATTTCTTTGCCCGCCTGCCGGAAATGGTCTCTCCCCGCGTTCTGCGGGATGACAACGGCGATGCGCTGGATGTGTTCCCCTTCCCCTACCTCACCTTCGATACGGCCCATCAGGAGCAGGCGGGTACCGTCAGCGATGCGCTGGATCGCTACTTCGGCAGCCGCGACCGGCAGGACCGCATCAACCAGCGCAGTGCCTCCATGGTGCGTTTGCTCAAGGGTCAGATTGACCGCTGTGAAAAGAAGCTTGCATTGCAGGAGGAGGAGCTGGCCTCCGCCGACCGCATGGAAGAGTACCGCATCATGGGCGAGCTGATTAATGCCAATCTCTATCAGCTGAAAAAGGGACAGACCGAGGCACAGCTGTACAACTATTATGATGAAAACGGCGGCACCATGACCGTGCCCCTGGACGTCCGCCTGTCCCCGGCGCAGAACGCCCAGAAGTATTTCAAGAAATATCAAAAGGCCCGCAGCGCAAGGCAGACAGCCGCAGAGCAGAAGGAGAAAACGCTCAAGGAGCTGAACTATCTGGAAAGCATGCTGCTGGATGTGGGCAAGTGCGTGGGCGAAAGCGAGCTGGAGGAAATCCGGCAGGAGCTGGTGCGCACCGGCTACATGAAGCGCACCACCAACCGCCGTCAGCAGCGGGCACTGCCCCAGAGCAAGCCCTACCGTTATGTGTCCTCCGACGGCATCGATATTCTGGTGGGCAAAAACGCCGTGCAGAATGACCGGCTGACCACCGGTGCCCGCCCCAACGAAATGTGGCTCCATGCCAAGGATATGCCCGGCAGCCATGTCATCATCCGCTGTGAGGAGAACATCCCCGAGCAGACACTGAAGGAGGCGGCTATCCTTGCGGCATGGTACAGCAAGGGTCAGCGCTCCAGCATGGTGCCCATTGACTACACATTGCGCCGCTATGTGAAAAAGCCCTCCGGCGCGGCCCCCGGCTTTGTCATCTACACCAACCAGCACACCGCCTACATGACGGTGGAGGAAAGTGACGTGCGGGCCATCCGTCAGGTGGAGGCGTAAGACCATGCGAATTTTAATCCTGACGGATATACACGGCAATCTCCCGGCGCTGGAGGCGGTGCTTGCCGCCCCCGAGGCGCAGGGCTGTGATTTGATTTATTCCCTGGGCGATCACACCGGCTTCGGCCCCTGTCCAAGGCAGGTGCATGACCGGCTGGTCTCCCTTGGGGCGGTGATGCTGATGGGCAACCACGAGCATCGCCTCACCCGCACCGGCGATCCGGATCTGCAGGGCTACAACTGGCAGCTGCTCCACTGGACAAAGGCGCAGATGGACGGGGCAGATTTGTCCTTCCCCACGGATGCAGCATTGCCGGGCATCCTGCTGACCCACGGCACCCCCGGGGACCCTTATCATCTGGTGGAGGCGCAGGAGGTTCCGGCCCTGCTGGATACCTTGCCGGAGGATGTGCGTCTGCTCCTCACCGGTCACAACCACGGTCCGTGGCGGGTTGAGCATGGGGGCAGGGTTGCCCTGAACCCCGGCTCCCTGGGCATGGTGGAGGATGAGCGGGGCAGCCGTGCGCCCTTTGCGGTGGTCACCTGCGAAGGGGATGACATCCGTGCGGAGGCTTTCGAGGCCCTGTACGATGTGGATGACACCATCCGTGCGTATCTGAAAACGGGTGCGTGGAAATCCGCGCCGGAGCTGACCCGTGCCGCGGTGGAAACCATGCGGGACGGACGATATCAGCATGAACTGAATCTGGTGGGCCATGTGCGGCAAACCGCGCAGGCCATGGGGCTGTCCCTGCAGGATGAGGCGGCATGGCGTGAAGCAGACAAGACATGGCACTGGACGGAAAACATGGACAGCATCACATGGTGGAAAAAGGAGGCGGACCGGCTTTGATGACAGATACCATTGCGGCCATCGCCACAGCCCCCGGACAGGGCGGCGTGAGCATTGTGAGAATCAGCGGCCCCGATGCACAGCAGATTCTGCTGAAGGTGTTCCGCCCTGCGGGAAAAAACGCACTGCCCCTGCAAAGCCACCTGATGACCTATGGCCGTGTGTTCTGTGGGGATGAAACCATCGACGAGTGCATGGCGGTGCTGATGCGCGCCCCCCGCAGCTACACCCGGGAGGATGTGGCGGAGCTGCAGCTGCACGGCGGCGTATACCTGACCGCAAGGGTGCTGCAGCTGTGTCTGGATGCCGGGGCAAGGCTGGCCGAGCCCGGCGAATTCACCCGCCGCGCCTTCCTCAACGGCCGCATCGACCTCAGTCAGGCCGAGGCGGTGATGCAGCTGATTGCCGTGCAGGGCGAGCAGGCCCGGAAGGCCGCTGTCCGTCAGCTGCAGGGCGGTGCCTCCGGCTTTGTGCGCCGTTTGGCAGATGAGCTGTACAGCATTTCTGCGGGCATTGCCGCCTGTGTGGATTATCCGGAGGAAATCTCCGAGGAGGAAGCCGCCGCCGATGCTCTGCCGCGGATATTGCAGCTGGCGGACGAGGTGGAATCGGCCTGTGACGAGCGCGCCGCGAGGCTGCTGAATCAGGGCCTGCAGACGGTGCTCTGCGGCCGGCCCAATGTGGGCAAGAGCAGCCTGCTCAACGCCCTGCTGGAGGAGGACCGCGCCATTGTGACCAATGTACCCGGCACCACCCGGGACATCGTCCACGGGGATATGACCATCGGCGGCTGCCGCATCTGCCTGACGGATACGGCGGGCATCCGGGAAACGGAGGACGAGGTGGAGCGCATCGGCGTGAAGCGCTCGGCCAAGGCCATGGATGAGGCAGAGCTGATTCTGGCGGTGGTGGATGCTTCCGCGCCCCTCACGGAGGAGGACCGCGCCATCCTGCAGGGGCTGGATAAGGACCGCGCCGTGCTGGTGATGAACAAGTGCGACCTGCCCTGCCGGTGGCAGGAGGCAGACCTGCCGCAGATGCGCACATTGCGTGTATCCGCCAGAGAGCAAGCATCGCTGGCACCCCTCAAGGCGCTGCTGCTGGAGAAGGCATCCGTCCCCGACCGCATGGCACTGACCCAGCCGCGGCACATGGCTTCTGCCAGAAGAGCGGCCCACAGCCTCCGTGCCGCTGCCGCCACCTTGCGTGACGGGCTGCCGGTGGATATGTGCACGGTGGATTTAAACGAAGCCGCACAGGCGCTGGGCGAAATCACCGGCGATCAGGTGGATGAAAAGCTGCTGGATGCCGTGTTCAGCCAGTTCTGTGTGGGTAAATAACGAAGAAGGCGGTGTGTGATTTGATTCAGGTGCCGGAAAACGCGCGCAGGGTGCTGGAGACTCTGAATGACCACGGTCACAAGGCATATGTGGTGGGCGGCTGTGTCCGCGATACACTGCTGGGCCTTGCGCCCAAGGACTGGGACATCTGCACCTCTGCCACACCGGAGGAAATGCAGCAGGTGTTCCGCGGCTTCCATGTGGTGGAAACGGGTCTGCAGCACGGCACCATCACCGTGGTGCTGGACCATACCCCCTACGAGGTGACCACCTTCCGGGTGGATGGGGAATACACCGACCACCGCCATCCCGACGGTGTGCAGTTTGTCACCGATGTCCGGCAGGATTTGTCCCGCCGCGATTTTACCGTCAATGCCATGGCGTATCATCCGGTGGAGGGGCTGATTGACTGCTTCGGCGGCCGGGAGGATTTGGACCGGCGGGTCATCCGCTGCGTCGGTCAGGCGGAAAAGCGCTTTGAGGAGGATGCCCTGCGGATTCTCCGCGCCCTGCGGTTTGCCTCCGTGTATGATTTTGCCATCGAGGATGCAACAGCCCGTGCGGCCCTGAAGCTGAAGGACACCCTGACCATGGTGGCTGCCGAGCGCATCCATGTGGAGCTGACCAAGCTGCTGTGCGGCAAGGCATGCGGCAGAATTCTGCGGGAATTCCGCGACATTATCGCCGTGGTGATGCCCGAAATTGTCCCCGCCTTTGATTTCAATCAGCATACGCCCCATCACCTGTACGATGTGTGGGAGCACACGGTTCGTGCGGTGGAGGCGGTGGAGCCCACGGAAACACTGCGCATGACCATGCTGCTGCACGATCTGGGCAAGCCGGAGGCCTTCTTTAAGGATGAAGCCGGCGTGGGCCATATGTACGGCCACGGCAGGCTGTCTGCCAACATGGCCAAGGACATTACCAATCGTCTGCGCTTTGACAACGCCACCCGGGAGCGGGTGCTGACGCTGGTGGAGCATCACGATATCGACCTGATGCCGGATGAAAAAATCATCAAGCGGCGGCTGAATCAGTTCGGGGAGGAAGCGCTGTCCCAGCTGATTTCCGTCCGCCGTGCAGACCGGCTGGCCAAGGGCACGATGGAAGAACCTGTCATCCGGGAGGGCGAAGCGGCCCTTCGTCAGGTGATGCGGCAGGTGCTGGATGCAGGGGAATGCTTCTCTCTCAGGCAGCTGCAGGTCAATGGCCGGGACATGATGATTCTGGGCCTGAAGGGCAAGCAGGTGGGCGAAGCGCTGAATGTGCTTTTGGAAGCCGTCATTGACGGTCAGGTCAACAACGAGCATCAGGCACTGCTGACCTTTGCGCAGGAACGGTGCTTGAAGTAAGCCGAAAATACAGCAAGGGCTGTGGAAGAACAACGACATTCTTCCACAGCCCTTTTTTGACCTCACCCGTTACACCACAAGAAGACAACAAAAAACCTGACCTCATCGAGATCAGGTTCAATTGGCAGCCCCGACGGGATTCGAACCCGTGTTTTCGCCTTGAGAGGGCGGCGTCCTAGGCCTCTAGACAACGGAGCCAAATAAAAAAGCTGGGGAACTAGGATTCGAACCTAGACAATACGAGTCAGAGTCGCAGGTGCTGCCGTTACACCATTCCCCATCATTTGCTGTCTGTTTGCTTTCGCTCGCCGACTGCATGACATATATTAGCAGACGAAAAGCACTTTGTCAACAGCTTTTTTTAAATTTTTGCCGATTTTTGCGAAAATTGCGCTTCCGTGCCGCAAAATCCCGTACCGGCGGGGCGTCGCAATGCCCTCCCCCTACCATTTATCCGGCGGTTGTGCTACAATATGGCCGGTATAAAACGGATGCTTTGCCCGAAACATCATATTTTATTCAGCAACAAGGATTTATAGAAACGGAGCTGACAAAAATGCGGAAGATTCTGATTTGCGAAACCACCCGGGAAGAACGGGAGCAGATTGTGGCTGAATCCCTGGATGCCCTGGAGGCTGCCTGTGAGGGCGGCGCACCCAACGCCGCGGCCATGTATCAGGCGTATATCGACGGCGAAAAGGAGCTGCGGGACATCAACCGCGAGTACAACGCCCGCTATGTGGCCGGTATGCAGGGCATGGAGCGCGGCGGCTGCGGCTGGGCCAGATGACGGGAGGTGCGGCCATGAACGGCGTAATGCTCCAGGCCTTTGAGTGGGAGCTGCCCGGTGACGGCACCCACTGGCAAACCTTGGCCCAGCGGGCGCTGTCCCTTCGTGCCATGGGCTTTTCCGCCATATGGATGCCCCCGGCTTATAAGGGCAACGGCGGCCAATACGATGTGGGCTACGGCGTGTACGATCTGTATGACCTTGGCGCCTTTGACCAGAAGGGCACCGTGCGCACCAAGTACGGCACCGAGCGGGAATACCTGCGGGCGGTGAAGGCCTGCCGTCGGGCGGGGCTTCAGGTGCTGGCGGATGTGGTGCTCAACCACCGCATGGGCGCGGATGAAACCGAGCAGGTGCCCGTGCGGGCGGTCAATCCCCAAAACCGCGGGGAAATCATCGGCGAGGCACAGCCCGGGGAAATCTACACCCGCTTCACCTTCCCCGGCCGGGGCGATACATACTCCGGCTTTGTGTGGAACCACACCTGCTTTACGGCGGTGGACTGGAACGGCCTTGACCCGGACCATCACCTGTTCCTGATTGACGGCAAGTCCTTTGCCGCCGATGTGGATGAGGAACACGGCAACTACGATTACCTCATGGGCGCGGATGTGGACCACAGCAACCCGGCGGTTCGGGAGGAGCTGCTGCGCTGGGCGGGCTGGTATCTGCGCCACACCGGCGTGGATGGCTTCCGGCTCGATGCGGTCAAGCACATCAGCGCTTCGTTCTATGCCCAGCTGCTGCCCAGCCTGCGGGCCGTGCTGGGGCGGGAGTTGTTTGCCGTGGGCGAATACTGGAGCGGCAGCAACGGCCGGCTGCTTCGATATCTGGATGACGTGGGCGAGTGCATGAGCCTGTTTGATGTGCCCTTGCATGAGCATCTCCATCAGGCCTCCAATTCCGGCGGTGAATATGACATGCGCCGGCTGTTTGAGGATACGCTGGTGGGCACGCGGCCCCATCTGGCGGTGACCTTTGTGGATAATCATGATACCCAGCCCGGCCAGTCCCTGGAAAGCTGGGTGGGCGGCTGGTTCAAGGCCGCGGCCTACGGACTGATTCTCCTGCGGGCCTTCGGCTACCCCTGCGTGTTCTGGGGTGATTTGTACGGCATCCCCACCTCCGGTGTGGGGGCAGTGCCGGAATTGCCGTGGCTGATGTACCTGCGCAGCCATTTCGCCTATGGTGAGGAGCAGGATTATTTCGACCATGAGGATGTCATCGGCTTTGTCCGCGAGGGCAGCGGGGATGTCCCCGGCAGCGGGCTGGTATTCCTTTGCACCAATCGCCGGGGCGGTGACAAGCGGATGAACGTGGGCAGCTGCCACCGCGGCAGATGGTTCGTGCGCGTGCTGGGGTCCGGCAAGCTGCTGGTAAAAACCGACCGGGACGGCTGGGGCGCCTTCCGCACGGCGGATGGCGCGGCCTGCGTGTATGTACCTGTCACATGGCAGGGCATGGCAAAGCTTGCGGCGAAAAAAATTTCTGAAATTTTTCACAAAAAAGCAGCCACGCCGACCTGACGGGTGTATATACAGATGTCAGTGCTCCGCAAAGCACTTGAAAATACCGGAAAATATGGTTATAATATGTTAACAACCTTTGGTTAACTAAATAAAAGGGGTAAGAATTTACCATGAAAAGACTCGTAGCTATCGTTTCTGTCATCGTCATGTGCCTGATGGTTGCTGTTGCCAGCGCCGGCACCGTCTACATCAACGCCGACAACGGCAAGTCCGTCAACGTGCGTTCCACCCCCATCGGCCATTGCAACAACAAGATTGACGGTCTGGCTGTCGGCACTCCTGTGGAATGGATCCGCAGAGAGGGCGACTGGTCTCTCATCCGCTTCACCCACTCCACCAAGAAGGTGCAGATGGAAGGCTACGTGATGAACCGTTACATCACCACCAACAAGAACGGCGCCATCAAGAACACCACCAAGAACATGAAGAGCGTTACGCCCTTCCGCGCTACCGTAACCCCCTCCAAGCCCTCTGGCTTTGTTAACGTTCGCGCATATCCCACCAAGGAATCCCGCTCCATTGCCAAGTTCTATCAGGGCCGCAGCGTAGCCATCGTGGCCATGAACAACACCTGGGCCAAGATTTATGACCCCGCCACCAAGATGGATGGCTACATGATGCTCAGATTCCTGAAGTACTGATTTTTACGAGGAGGAAATAATCAATGCGTAAGTTTGTTGCTATGCTGCTGGCCTGCGTAATGGTGCTGGGCACTGTTTCCGCTCTGGCCGCCGAACCTGTTGTTGTTAATGCCACCGTCATCACCGAGGGTGAAGATCAGCTGCTGTTCCGCCACGGCAAGGTTGGCGACACCATGTACACCAAGATCACTCCCCCCGACGGCTATATTGCCATCACCCAGGATGCTTCCGTCAGCACCCTGCATGTTTCCTTCGTTCCCGAAGATGAAAACAACTGCACCGAGTACGACCTGCTCATCGCTTACAGCGAGCTGGTTGACAACGCCACCCTGGGCGACATGACTGACGATGAGTACAAGCTCATGGTTGAGGTGCTCACCGCTGACTACAACGATCCCTCTGTGGAGACCATCACCACCGAAAAGGGCACCAAGCTGATTGTTGTCAACGAAAACGGCGGCGAATCCGACTATGCCGAAATCATGACCATCTATCATGGCTACTTCATCAATGTTATCGTGTATGATGAAGACCATCAGCTGGATGAAGCCAAGATCAAGACCGGCATGGATATCCTGGCCAGCCTGACCTTCACCACCGAGGAATAATTCCTGCATACAGCAAGCCCCTGCCAAGCGCGGCAGGGGCTTGTTTTTATTTGTCCTGTTTGTTTTCCTTCAGCTTTTCCAGCATGTCAAGAAAGCTTTTGGGAAAGGGCACACCGCACAGGGCGGCATTTTCCGCAATGCTGATGCCCTCGTTGGCAATCAGGAAGCAGATGACCGCATCGCGGCACATGGCACTGCCGCCGGGAAGCACCCGGTCGAGCTGGGCGGCGGTCAGCACGCCCAACAGCATCAGCAGCTTGCGGCAGATGCCCGCAAATCCCGCCCTGCTGTCCAGTGCGCCGGTGGGTGTCTTGGGGCTTTTCTGCATGGCGGCGGTGATGATGCCGGTCAGGTAGTCGGCGGCCATCAGCGTGACCAGCACAGAGAGCAGTGCATCCCAGCCGCCCACAAGGCCCAGCATGGCGCCCATGGCTCCGGCGGCTGCTTTGGTGATTTTGTCCCACATCATATCATTCCTCCTTTTGGTTCGTTGATTTCGGCTTGTCACGGTGTACAGGCAAGCCGCTTTCGTGTCTTTTCACCGGCGATGCCGTCTGCCGCAAGGCCGCTATTTTGCTGAAACGCGGTGACGGCGGCTTTTGTTTTGGGGCCATAGATGCCATCGGCCTTCAGGCTGTGGCCGGATTGAATCAGCCGCTGCTGCAGCAAGCGCACATCCTCCCCCTTCATGCCGGGAATGAGGGTTATGCGCCGGGCGTTTTTCAGCATGCCCCAGTGGCTCCATCCCCTTCGGGAGGCTGTCAGCACCACCTTCCCTGACACGGAGGAGGCGTGGAGAATCCGCAGGGGATGCTCGCTGACCACCAGCCCCACATGGTAGAAATCCCCTTCACTGTCGCGGAATTTCTTCGGCGTGCCCTCCCTGTGGCGAAACACCGCCATGCCGCATTGCAGGGGCGCGGTGCTTTCCAGTCGGCCCTTTTCCATCAGGCTCTTTCGCCAAAGGCTGTTGCTGCCGTGGGGCAGGCTGACCCTCTGCCGTGCGGCGGCGTAAACCAGCAGCCCCGAGCAGTCGATGCCCTTCTCATTGTTGCTGCCCGGGGAGGCGTAGGGCCAGCCCAGGGCGTTCATGGCTTCAAGACACAGCTTTCCGGTATCAGTCATGTCAGCCCTCCCTTGCATACAGCATGGATACATCAAACACCGGGGTCAGGGTCACAGAGCTGGCATTCCGCAGCCTGCAGGCCACCAGCGTATCGTTGCAGGTGATGCCGAAGCAGTTCAGCCACGAGGAATTCACCTTCCATGCCATCACGCCCAGCATTTTGCATCCGCTTTGGGTGATGGTGCCGGATACCGTCTGCACCTCTCCCGGGGCCATGGCATTGCCGGTAAAGGAATAGGTGTGCCGCTCCAGCAGCGAGACCGGGCTGTGGCTTGCCCAGACAGCGCCGTCCTCCGTTTTGGTCAGCACCTGTCCCGCTGTGCCGCCCTATGGCATGGGGACGGCATCCACATCCTCTGCCGTCAGGGTGACATCGCCTGTCCTGCCGTTGACAGAGGCAACCTGCCCCGCCTCCGGCACACGGGCGGCGGCCTCCAGTGCCGTGCGGGCAGCATCGGTGGCCTCCTGCGCCGCGGCAAGGGCGGCATCCTCGGCAGACAGCACCTGTCCGGTCAGCTGCCGCAGGGAGGTCATGGCGCTCTGCACCTCGCCCTCTGCCTGCTCCATGCGCTCAATCTGCGCCAGCAGGCTGTCCAGCGAGGGGATGATGCTTTCCGGGTCAGCCATTACATCGGTTTTCCCCGACCGGACATGGCCCTCCATGGCGAATACGGTCAGGGTCTCCTCTGCTTCTGTCAATCGGATGGCCAGCAGAAACCGCCCCGGCACACGGCAGCAGCTTTCCGGCAGTGTCACCAGAATTTCCCGCCCCGCAATTTCTCCCGTCAGGGGAACGGTAACGCCGTCCGCCCGGAGGAAATACGCCCCTGCCCTGCCCGAAGGCAGTACCGGAACGCCCTCCCGCAGGCAGGTGACGGCAATGGTGTGGGCCATGCTGTCGCCGGTGAACAGCGCGCCCTCCAGCCGGGTCACGCAGACGGGCCGGTCCAGATGGGCTGTAAAATGCAGCTTGTTTTTCATTCGCTCCCTCCTGTCAGATACCAGTGATATTTCCCTGTGCCGTCGGGCAGATACGCCCATGCACAGCTTCTGCCGCCGACGCTCAGCCCCGCCGCGCTCACCTCCGTGCCCGACAGCCGGGTGGCTGACAGGGCTGAGGCGGTGGCACTGCCGCTCATCAGGTTGGTGATGCGGGCCGACTGGGCGTTCAGCTTCCCTGTAATTTCTGTCACCTTGGCATCAAGGGTGATTTTGTCCGCCTTCAGGGCGATGTCCCTGGCGGACAGCACAATCTGCCCCGCCGTCTGCTCAATGGCGGATTTCACCTCTGCCAGCACCTTGTCATCATCCCCGGTCACCGTTTCCGATACCTCCTGCCGGATGGCCTCCGGTGTCAGGGTTATGGAGGACTGCTTGTCCCGCACCATGCCGGCGGCCTTCTTTCTGGCCCATGCGCTCAGCTTGATCTGAAACTCGTTTTTGGTGATGGCGGTGCCGTGGTCCTTCAGCTCCTTCTCCTGCTTTGCATGCCGTCTGGCGCTCTTCCGGCTGGAGGCGGCCTGGGTGCGGACGGCCTTGTCCACCCGGGCGCGAAGCCGTTCGGTCAAAGGCGGACGGTCGGTGGCCAGTGTAATCCGTACCTTGTGGGGATGGGCTGCCAGATCCTCCCAGTGCAGTGCCTCAATGCGGTCGGTCAGGGTGTCATCGCCCATGTTCATGCGGCACACGCGCCCCGGCTGCAGTGCATCCAGCGGTTCGCCGGTGGCGGCGGACAAATCAAGCCCGTCCACCACGGCGGTCACCTGCGGGCGGCAGACCTTCTTCAGTCTTGCTTTGGCCCGGAGCAGCAGCAAACGCGGGTCATCCACCTCGTCATGCACATCCACGGCACAGATGATGCCGTACCGCGCCGTGTTTTGCTGGATGTAGGGCACGCCGCCGTTGATGCTCTCAATGCCCATGCCGCCGCTGCCCACGGGATACAGCCGCGTGGCCATCTCCCCGATATCCCGGGTGACGGAAAGGGCGGTGATGTTCCGGGTCAGCCGAAGCTCGCTTTGGGGCTTTTCGCTGTCATCAAGCCGGATGAGGTTCACCCGCCACGGGAAGCTGGACATATCAAAGGTCAGGCAGGCGTTTTCCAGACTGTCGGCCATGGCCTGCAGGCTTTCCAACACGGTGCCGCCGCCGGTGAGCCACGGGGCTTCGTCTGTGTAGTCGCACCGCCCTGCCTGCCAGAAGGGTACCTGCTGCAGCTGCATCAGCTGCCACAGGGCGGCCGCAGGGGTGATGGCGGCTGCCTCCGGGTTTTCCGGCACAAGGTCGCGGCCCAGCAGACCCAGTCCATGCCGCAGGGTGACCCGGGTGATGCCGTTTTCGTCCCGCGCTGTTGATGCGGCTTCATAGACCGCGTACTCACCGCCGGGGAAGGTCAGGCCCAGCAGTGCCCCGGGGGCGGCGGTTTCATCGGGGCCAAGGGTCATTTCGCCCGTGGAGATGCGATGCAAATGGGTTGTCATGGACAGGTGCAGGGGATGAAGCACACGCAGGGTGTTCATATTGGCATCAAGCACATGGATTCTCACTTGTCCAGCCCCCTTGCCCGGATGGTCACGGCAATGTCCCTGTCGCTTTCCAACCGGATTATGTTCGTCCTCCCGCAGGCGATTTCCAGCCTGTCGGAGGAAGCAATGGTGCGGCATGCCATGCGGGATGTGGTTTCGCCGCTTTTCTCCGCGCTGATGACCGTGCGCCCCCACGCGTCCTGCCGGATGGTCAGCATGCCCCCTGCGGGGATGTCCGGCGCAGTCAGCTCCATAAAGGAAAACTCCGTCCGAAGGATGATTTTCTCCGGCGACTGAGCGAAGGTGATGTCTGCCTCCAGCACCGTTTTGTCTGCGGTGCCGCCAACCGGCAGGGACAGGGTGTGCTGCTTCGCATTGGGGGATGAAGCACAGGCGGCGGTCATGTGCTGCCAGTACGGCACGGCAAAGGCCGTGAAGCGCAGACGCACCGGATCGGTCCAACGCCTGTGTGAGCCGGGGACAGGGCCTTCCTCGCAGACAACCTGCAGATACCGGTCAGGGCGGGAGGACAGGGTCAGCCTGCCGCTGCCGCACCAGCCGGCCAGCTTGTCCATCAGCAGCTGCCGGTGCAGTGGTGAACGGCCTGCGATATCCACAAGCACCTCCACGGTCAGGCTCTCCCGCTTTTGTCCGGTCATCACACTGCCGCCGCCCGCAAGGGGGTACACAGCATTGCGCATCACCGGCGGATGCTCCGCTACATCCCGGATGGTGATGTCCCGGTCAAGGTCCGTCAAATCGATGCCGTTCAGGGCAACGCGGCACACGCTTTCCATGGGGCACCTCCTTTCTTTTCTGCCTGCTCAAACAGCAGGATGGTACAGCTGCCCCGCAATTGGAAGGGCAGCAGTTTTCCCTCCTGCGGGAAAAAGGTGAAGCCCTCCGGGTCGGGACAGACAAGCTCCGCAAGGGCATAGCCCCGATCGGTGTTGCCTGCCCAGCACAGTCGGCCGCCTGTTTCCGGCTTTGCCAAAGGGCGGCGGGGCCGCATGAATGGCTTGCGCGGACCGGGCATGGCGGCCATCACCCGCCCCGCTGTGATTTCGCTGATGTATCCCTGCATCACGGCATGATGGTCTTCCTGCCGCAGGGTGCCTGCACCGGCGGTAGCCGCCAGAATGGGCGCATCCGCCAGCAGACAGTCGGCAATCATTTCCTTCAGCGTGTCAAGGTCGGGGGCATCGCGCCAGGGGAAGTCCCGCAGAAACAGGCCTTCCCCCAGCAAAAGCTTTTCGGCCTGGGGTGTTTTGCTCATGAAACCCTCCTTTTCGATAGCAGTATCGCATTTGCTCATGCATCCACCCGGGTGAACATCCTTCGCCACGGATGAAGCCGCAGGGAGAACACCCGCTGCCAGTCGGATACGGTGCCGTCCCTTCGGGTGGCACAGCTGCCCACCTGCTCCAGCGCGGCATCGGTGGGCGGATGCTCCTTCGCCCAGTCATCGATGGCGCGGCACAGCCGGAGAAAATCCGACGGAGGATACAGCCTGTATCCCGCCGCCATGGGTGCCGGGAATGCCCTGCCGCCCGGCTGTATCTCGTATACGCCCCGAAAGGCATCGGGGGACGTGACCGCCATCCATCCGGCATCAATGTCCTCCGGCCAGTGACCGTCCCGCAGGGGGACGGTCACCTCCTCTCCTTCAAAATAGCAGCGCACATGGCGCATTACATCGCCCACGGTTACGGTCATTTCGCTCCCTCCCATCAGCCGGTGATGGTGTGCACATACACGCATTCGGGGCGCAGTACCTTCGCACCGCACAGGGACAGACCCTTCACGCCGTCATCAAAGCCCTTCTCGCGGCGGTAGGCTTCGGTCTTCACCAGCTGGCTGGCAAAGGTGACGGCATCGCTGTTCATCACCACCACCTCGTTGTTCAAATCGGGGCTGATGTAGATATCAAACCCGGCGGCGCGGGCCACGGCACCCTCGGCCAAACGGCCCTCACCCATGGTGCCGGTGATGAAGCGGTTGTCCAGCAGCAGCTGGCTTTCCAGCGCAGGGGGCATCACGGCACAGCGGCCCTGCTTGGGCATGTGAGCGCTGTCAAGGCGGGTCTTGATGTCCACCAGCAGCTCATACACGCCGCCCTGGGGCAGTGCACCCTCTGCCTTGGTGCCGGCACCCTCGCGGATGACCTCCAGCACATACGCCTCGGTATCCTCTGCCAGACGGCCGGCCGCGGAGCGCATGGCGGCATCCATCAGGTCGGCGCGGGCCTGTGCGGCATCCACATCGTTGAGGTAGAAGTTGTAGTAGGCGCCGTGGTCGATGGTCAGGGTCATGTCCTCGCCGTCGAGGCGCTCGGGATCGACGATATCCTCGCCGGGGGTGTAGGGGCGGACGGTCACATCCTTTACGGTGCCGATGTGCACGGTGTCGCCGTACTGGGCAATGTCGCCCTCGTAGTGGCGGTTGCACAGCTTGCCGAAAACAAGGGCCTTGTGCAGGTTCTCCTGCAAGCGGGCGCTCCATACCTGGGGGATAAAATTGGAAATAGCCATCTTCACATCTTCCTTTCAATCGTTGGTGTTATGGTTTTCGAATTCTGCGGAAAACCCGGTCAGGCGTTGTCCTTCAGGGCTTCCTTCACATAGGCCCAGCTGCGGTTGATGTCCTCGGCGCTCATGGCGGCAAGGGCATCCCGGGTCAGGCGGGGTGTTTGACCGGTGGGCGGCGCAATCCGGGCAACGGGCTTTGCTTCCGGGAACAGGCCGGGGTAGGTCAGCTTCAAGGTTTCCACCGTGGCACGGCTGTTTTTCAGCACGCCGCTTTCCACGTGCAGGCTCTCCGCATCCACCTTTTCGGCCAGCAGACGGGCGGCATCGGGGTGGAGGCCTGCCTCGGTGAGGGCGGCGTTCAGCAGGCGGGACTTCTCCTCAAGGTGCAGTCGGGTCAGTTCGCCTTCCGCCTTTTCGGCTCGATGGGCGGCTTCCTCCAAAGCCGTCCACAGCTGCTCGGTGCTTTCCTCCGGGAGATTCATGGCCCGGAGCTCGTCAAGGGTCATCATGGGTATCACGCTCCTTTCTGTTTTGTGCCAGCAGCCGCTCCAGCTCCTCCGGCTGGATGAGCGGGTTCAGCTTCAGCGCGGTTTCACGGTCGATGTCATCGCGCATCAATGCGATGGTCTGCACCGTTTCGTAATCGTTGCAGATGACCTGCCGCTGGAAGCGGATGCTGTCTGCCGGAAGCTTCAGCAGCTTCAGCAGAGAAGTAACGAACTCGCACACCTGCCATTCGTAGCGGTCTGCCTTCAGGTTCAGGTTGGCGCACATGGTGCGGATGGCCACATTGGTCAGGCTGCCGCCGGACATGGCCTAAGTATCCAGCGCCATATAGTCGGCGTACAGCGCCTTTTCCAGCAGCTGCAGGGCGGTTCGCCTTGCCTCGTAGGGGACCTCGATGGTTCTCGGCTCTGCGGTGGCGGTGCTGCCGGTGCCGTCTGCCATGCAGGCCACCGCCTTGATGCGGTTGATTTCCGCCAGCATGTCCGCAATGTCGTCGGTGGTGCCGCCGAAGTTGTTCAGCACCCAGTACACATCGTTGGCGCGGTCCAGATTATCCGCCAGATCGGAGAGAATCCGGTCGTAGGCATCAATCTTGGCCTTGATGGCATCGGTCATTTCGCCGGTATGCCCGCTGTTGGCCCACAGGGGAAACACGGGCAGGCAGCTGCAGGATGTGCCGTAGCACTGCTTTTCACCCATGGGGATGGTGTCCCCGCTGCCCGTGCGGCGGTACAGGGTGATGCCGTCCTCCTCAAACAGGCGCAGATACATGGGCCGGTCGGCGGTCAGCTGCCAGAACTGGATGCCGGCACGGATGCGGCCGTCCATTTCATCCGGCAGGGGTGCAAAGCCGCTGAAGGCATTGGCGGCGGACTCAATCATTTCCAGATGGTCCGCATTCCAGAAGCCCCAGCAAACGCCCTGCAGCAGCGCCTTTTCACCCATGCGCTGGAGGACGTGGTCAAAATCATCCCCCAGCCGGCCTTTTACGCCCTTGGGCAGGATGCAGCCATTTTGAAGCAGGTACTGGTTCTGCTGGGAAACAAAGCGGAACAGAAACCCGGCGCCGATGCGGTTGCCCACCACATTCCGCGTACCGGCTCTGGTGCGGAGCCGTCCGTTTTCATCCCGGATGCGCACCTTTTCCGCCTGCAGGATGGTCTTTCCGGCGATGGCGGTGTTTTCGCCCCGGAAGTAGCTTTCCGCCTCCAGCGCCCTGCGGAAGGCGGGCGAGTGTTTGTGGTGCTCCGCCGCCCGAAGGATAAACGCGGGCTTATCCCGGGCGCGGAGAAAATCCTGATAGGTATCCATGTCATTCCTCCTTTTTTGTCGGATGGGTACTGCCGGTCTGTTATTCTCTCCTTTCCAGCAGCCGGCAGATACAGGCCGCGCTGTCGGGGGCATCATCGTGGATGGCGCAGTCGCTGTAATCCAGAATCTGCGCCAGATAGTCGCTGTCCGTCCCCTCCAGAAAGGTGATGCGGTGCCACCATTTGCGCAGGTGGGTGGCAATCTTCACATACTTGTTGGCCGATTCACGGTATGCCCGCACCTGCATCCCGCGCCGTCGCAGCTCCCGGGCAAGGTAGCCCTTGTCACCGTTTGTTTCGCACCACAGGGGGCCGCACTGCAGCCGGTCGCATTCGGCGGCGATGGCCTCCATGCAGGTATCCACATGGCCCTGCCACAGCCTGCCGTACAGGGTGATGCTGTCGCCGGTGCGCCGGGCACAGGTCAATGCGGTCATGTCCCCGCCGCCGTAGCCGGCATCAACATGGGCGATGCCGCCGTAAAGCTGTGTTTCATCCGCGGTGAAAGCCGGGGCCGAGGCGAACAGCGCATCCTCCCGTGCGATGTGCCGCAGCTCGTAATTAGCGGCAAACAGGGATGGCGACATGCTTTGGTGCAGGCGGTGGATTTCGTCTTTGCCAAGCAGCCCGGTGGTGTAGCAGTCGAATTTCTGCGGCGCGGGCATCAGCCGGAAGGCATCCTCCCGGTGCCACGGTGTGCCGGTGTTGATGATGCGCCCGCCGGGGCTGCGGATGTTCTGCAGCTCCATGTACACGGCGGCGGTCCGCTCCCGTTCCGGCTGGGAAATGCGATCGCGGAGCGTGACGATGTCATCGGTGAACACATACTCCGCGTGGCGGCCTGTCAGTGTACCGCCGAGGCCGCAGCCAATCAGCTGGGCGGCACCGCGAGGAGCGCAGTACACATTGGTGGTGATTTCGCTGCTGCCTGTGCGGCAAAGGGTCACGCTTTCCCCGTAGATGGCTGCGGTCAGCGTCCGCATGGCCTCCGTCTGCAGAATCATCTTCACCTGCTTGATGATTTCCGCCGCGTCCTCGTCGGTTTTGCGCAGGAACATCAGGCTGCAGCCGGGCCTTGTGACCAGCAGCGTGGCCATCACCATGGCAAGACAGGTGGTTTTGTAGCTGCCACGGTGCGCCATCAGCGTCATGTCCTTTTGGCCCAGCAGCATGTCCTTCATCCACCGGCCATGGAGGCTTGATGTCAGCTTGCTGTAGCCGCAGAGGTTGGCCACTCTGGCCGGGTCTGCCAGCAGCAGGGTCAGTGCTTCGTCAGCTGTCACGCTGCATCAGCTCCGTCACCCGGCGGAAGGCATCCTCCATCTTCTGGGCCATGTCCGCTGTACCGGTGCCTGTGCTGCCGGTGAAATGCTTTTCCAGCAGCTCTGCCGCTTTGAAACGGTCGCACAGCCTTGGCGGCACCTGGGCCACATCCTCGCCGCCGCCCTTTTTGCAGGGCACATAGTCGGGAATGTTGCCCCGCAGGATTTCCGTGTACATGGCCAGCACCTCCCTTTCGTCTGCAATTTTTCTCAATCCGTTTCCTCCCTTCCCCTTGATGGGTGATTCTGTCGGTTTTCTTCCGACACCGGGAGCATAGCAGAAAAGCAATATGACATTCTATGTCATGGCATGCCATTTTATGCCATTGTATGACATCAAATTTTCAAGTGCGGTTTTTGCGTGCTTTTTTGCCGCTTATCATGCCCATAACAAAAGAAAATCCCCATTTCCTGCCAATCCCCGGGCCGGGACATCTTGTATTTCCGGAAAAGCTGTGTTATACTATGCACGATTGAATATAGTAAGTGGGGCAGTATGCCCTGCGTTGACCATGCCGCCCGGCGGCAGATAGAGTGAAAGAAGGGCTTGACGTTAAAGAGTAGACGCTATTGCGCGGATAACAGCTGCAGGGTGCCAGCGGGCATTGAAGCTTTCCCCGTCAGGGAACAGCCGCCCCACCGATGCGCCCCCTTGCATGGCTGATTTGTTCGGGCAGTAGGTTTGTCTGCTCTTTTATGTTTGTCCATTTCGACCAATGACAGTAAGGAGAAAAGCAATGGCCAAAGCGGAACTGACCACGGTCGTGACCCCCAAATGCCAGCGTCTGGCCGACCAGATGAACTTTGAGCTGGTGGATGTATGTCTGGAGAAGGAGGGCGCCGGCTCTTATCTGCGCGTGTATATCGACAAGCCGGAAGGCATCTCGCTGGATGACTGCGAGAATTATCACCGCGCCCTGCAGCCTCTGGTGGAAAACTTCGATTATGACTTCCTGGAGGTTTCCTCCCCCGGCGTTGACCGCCCCCTGAAGAAGGACCGCGACTTTGAACGCGCCCAGGGCAGCGAGGTGGAGGTCAAGCTCTTCAAGCCCATGGAGGGCAAAAAGCTGTGGACCGGCATCCTGGTGGGGCTGGACGGCAGCGACATCGTCATCGAGGTCAACGGTGCCGAAATGCGCATTCCCCGCAAGGCCGCCGCACTGGTCAAGCCCACTGTGGATATGGAAGGCGTGGAAGAGGTCGACTTTTCCGATGTTGAGGTCACCGAATAATCAATACAGATAAAAACGCCCGTCAGGGAGATCATCCCGGGGCGCATGGAGGACAAAAGAATATGAAAGCAGACAAGACCCCGAAGCAACAGAAAAACGAAGTGATTGCCGCCATCAAGATGCTGGCCAAGGAGAAGGACATCAGCGAGGAGCTGCTGTTCTCCGCCATTGAGGAAGCACTGAAGGCTGCCTATAAAAAGAACCTGGGCAAGGATGAGCCCGTGCCCTCCAACCTGTCCGTCATCATGGACCGCACCACCGGTGTGACCCATGTGTATGCCCGCAAGCTGATTCTGGAAGAGGAAGAGCTGGAGGACGAGGGCAACCAGATTACCCTGGAGGAGGCTCGCCGCCTCAACCCCACCTATCAGATGGGCGACATCGCCGAGGTGGAGGTAACCCCCAAGGGCTTCCTGCGTGTGGCCGCACAGACCGCCAAGCAGGTGATTATGCAGCGCATCCGCGAAGCAGAGCGCGGCAAGGTGTACGATGAGTACTCCGACAAGGAAAACGAAATCATGACCGCCATCGTGCAGCATGTGGAGCCCAAGGCCGTGTACCTGAATCTGGGCCGCACCGAGGGCATCATGGACATCAACGACATGATTCCCGGCGAAGTGCTGCATGACGATGACCACATCAAGGTCTACGTGCTGGAAGTGAACAAGGGTGCCGCCGGCATCCGTAATCCTCAGGTTCGCGTCAGCCGCACCCATCCCAACCTGGTCAAGCGCCTGTTTGAGATGGAAGTGCCCGAAATCGCCGGCGGCGTGGTCACCATCCAGTCCATCGCCCGTGAGGCAGGCAGCCGCACCAAGATGGCCGTTTCCTCCGCCGATATCATGATTGATCCCGTGGGCTCCTGCGTGGGTCAGCGCGGCAGCCGCGTGGACCGCGTGGTGGAAGAGCTGAAGGGCGAAAAGATTGACATCATCAAGTGGAGCAAGGACCCGGCCGAGTTCGTGGCCAACGCCCTGAATCCCGCCCACGTGCTGAGCGTTTACACCGCTGAAAACGAAAAGGCCTGCCGTGTCATCGTGCCGGACAATCAGCTGTCCCTGGCCATCGGCAAGGAAGGCCAAAACGCCCGTCTGGCCGCCAAGCTGACCGGCTGGAAGATTGACATCAAGTCCGAATCCCAGGTGGCCGAGCTGACCGACATGGTCAGTGACGAAATGCCCGCCGGGGAGCAGCCCGCTGACGAGCTGTTCGCCACCGGCGAGGATGCCGAGGCCTTCGAGGGCTTCGACCTCAATCCCGTTGACAGCGACGACGACACGCTGTAAGCCGCGCAGGAGGATATTCCGCCATGAAGCAGAAGAAAATCCCCATGCGCATGTGCGTCGGCTGCCGGGAGATGAAGCCCAAGCGGGAGCTGATTCGTGTGGTCCGCAGCCCCGAGGGTGAGGTCTCCATGGATCCGGTGGGCAAAAAGCCCGGCCGCGGCGCCTATGTCTGCCGCGATGTGGCCTGCCTGCAGCGGGCCATCAAGCAGCGCCAGCTGGAACGCCAGCTGGAGGTCAAGCTGACTGACGAAGTAGCCGCCTGCCTGCAGCAAACGCTGGAGCAATTGCAGGCACAGCCTGTGGGAGACGAATGATGGACGAAAAAAAGCTCATCGGTCTCCTGGGGCTTTCCGTCCGGGCCAGACAGGCCACCTTCGGTCAGGATGGCTGCCTCAAGGCCATCCGCACCGGCAAGGCCGCCGTGGTGCTGGTGGATGAGGATGCCTCTCCCGCCACGCGGGAAAAATACGAGGATGCCTGCCGGCATAACGATGTGCCGCTGGTGATGCTGCCCGAGGGGAGCATTCAGCAGGCTTCCGGCCGCCCCGGGGTGGCCATGGCCATTGCCCCCGGCGGGCTGGCCCAGCAGATTTGTACGCTTTCAGGCATTGATGCCGGAAAGAGCAAATAAACATATTTATCAACAGCAATCCACTTACATAAATCTTTGCGGGGGTGCAAGCGTCTGATGACGAAGGTAACAAACAAGAAGGATGCCACCAAAGAAATTGTTTCCGGTGCCAACAAGGCTCTGGAAAAGGCTACGCAGATGCGCAAGAATGCCGATGCGCTGATGCAGTCCCTGAAGAAGCTGGAAAACCGCTTCATCAAGGAGAACGAGGAGCGTGAGGCTCAGCGCAAGCGTGAAGAGCAGCAGAAGGTGATTTCTGCCCAGTCCAAGGCCTTCACCATGCTCGATGATGACGAGAAGGCACAGCTGGAGGCTGTCAAGGCCGCCGAAAAGCCTGCCGCCAAGGCCGAGCAGAAGGCTGCTCCC
>JAUNDF010000105.1 GCA_030526225.1 Clostridia bacterium | reverse complement strand
CAAACCCCGCCATTGCTTTTGAATGACGGGGTTTGTCAGTGGGCTGACCTTCCCCTGAAAGGGGAAGGCAAGGGGGCTTGGGGGTGTTTCGCTCTTTCTCTTCCGGAGGGAACGCTTCCTGCCTTCCCCGCGCCGGGGAAGGTGGCGCGCCGCTTGCGGCGTGACGGATGAGGTTATATTTTCCAAAACCAAAACCCCCTGCCTCTTTGCAGAAGCAGGGGGAAGAACGCTTTCGCGATTCAATTACTTGGTCATGGAAGCGATTTCGGCAGCCAGGTCGTCCTGACGCTTTTCCATGCCTTCGCCGCGCTCGAAACGGGCATAGCGAACAACATCCAGGGTGGTGCCGGCAGCCTTGGCTACCTCGGCCATCAGACCCTTGATGGTCTTGTCGCCGTCCTTTACGAACAGCTGGTCCAGCAGGCAAACTTCCTTGTAGTACTTCTCAATCTGACCTTCAACAATCTTGTCGACGATCTTCTCGGGCTTGCCGGCTTCCAGAGCCTTGGCGCGCTGGATTTCCTTTTCCTTTTCCAGAGCGGAAGCGTCCACTTCTTCGCGACGGACAGCTTCGGGCTTGGCAGCAGCAACCTGCAGAGCCAGGTCATGAGCGAATTCCTTCACGGCATCGCTGTTCTTGCCGGCTTCGTCGCAGGCAACCTCAACCAGAACGCCAACCTTGCCGCCCATGTGGATGTAGGTGGAAACCACACCCTCGGTCTGGAAGCGGGCAAAACGACGAACGGAGATCTTTTCGCCGATGGCCACGGTGGCATCGGAGATCATGTCAGAGATGGTCTTGCTTTCATCGTCGCAGAACTTCTGCTCCAGCAGCTCTTCCACGGTAGCGGGATTAGCGCTGGCGATGTGCTTGGCCACGTTGTTGGCGAAAGCCTTGAACTGATCGGTGTTGGCCACGAAGTCGGTCTCGCAGTTAACTTCTACGATTACGCCGGTGCAGCCGCAGGGAGAAACGTACTGGGCAACAACGCCTTCAGCAGCAATACGGGAAGCCTTCTTGGCAGCCTGAGCCAAGCCCTTTTCACGCAGCCAGTCGATGGCCTTGTCCATGTCGCCGTCGTTGTTCATCAGGGCCTTCTTGCAGTCCATCATGCCGGCGTTGGTGCGCTCGCGCAGTTCCTTAACCAGAGCAGCAGTAATCTGTGCCATGGGAATCATCCTTTCTGATATTCGGATTTGGGTTGTGTCATCACCCTGCCGCAGCCGGAGCTGCGGCAGAGAGTGTACACATCAGTTGTCTCAGGCCTCTTCCTTAGCGGGAGCTTCAACCTCAGACTGCTCGCCCTGCTTGCCTTCCAGCACAGCATCGGCCAGCTTGCCGGCGATCAGCTTAACGGCGCGGATGGCGTCGTCGTTGCCGGGGATTACGTAATCCACTTCGTCGGGATCGCAGTTGGTGTCAACGATAGCAACGATCGGAATGCCCAGAGCGCGAGCTTCGGTCACAGCGATGTGCTCCTTGCGGGGGTCAACAACGAACATGGCACCGGGGAGCTTCTTCATCTCGCGGATACCGCCGAGGTTAGCTTCCAGCTTGGTGCGCTCGTTGATCAGCTGAGCGACTTCCTTCTTGGGCAGCAGGTCGAACTGGCCGGCGGCCTCCATCTTGTCGATCTGGTTCAGGCGATCGATACGGGTGCGGATGGTGCGGAAGTTGGTCAGCATGCCGCCCAGCCAGCGGTTGTTGACGTAGAACATGTTGCAGCGCTTGGCCTCGGATTCGATGGATTCCTGAGCCTGCTTCTTGGTGCCAACGAACAGGATGGTCTTGCCTTCCATAGCGATGTCACGAACGAAGTTGTAGGCTTCGTCAACCTTGCGAACGGTCTTCTGCAGGTCGATGATGTAGATGCCGTTGCGCTCGGTGAAGATGTACTGAGCCATCTTGGGGTTCCAGCGACGGGTCTGGTGGCCGAAGTGTACGCCGGCTTCCAGGAGCTGCTTCATGGAAATAACTGCCATTGGTGTTTTCCTCCTTGTTTTTCCACCCTCTGTCCATTTGCGATAAGCCACCCGCGGAAACCCGCAGGCACAAGCGTCACTGGACAAAGGTGCGTAATCGGATAAATTATAGCAACCAAAGCCCCAAATTGCAAGGGTTTTCGACACATTTTTGAAATAATTTCTTCGTTTTACCCAATCAGCAGCATCATCAGCGGGATGGTGACCACGGACAGCAGGGTGCTGACGGCGGCCAGCTTGCTGGACAGGGCAGAATCGGCCCCGACGCTCTCGGCCTGAATGGTCAATACGCTGGCGGTGGGCTGGGCGGTGACCAGCACCAGCACGGAGCGCACCATATCCGGCACATCGGCAAGCTTCAGGACCGCCCACAGCGCGGCGGCCAGCACCACCAGCCGCAGGGCGCAGATGGTCAGCAGCCGTGTGTCCTTCAAATCAGCCAGCCGGGTTTTGGTCAGCCGGGCGCCGATGATGAACATGGCCAGGGGCGTGGTGGTGTTGCCCATCATGGACAGGGCATCCTGCAGGAATTCCGGCAGGAAAATCTGGCAGACAAACAGCGCAAAGCCGATGATGACGGCAATCATGGCGGGGATGGTCAGCAGCTTTTTCAGGTTCATGTAGGCCTTGTCGTAGAGCATCATGCTGACGGACCAGTTGAGCAGGTTGAACACGCCCACATACACCGCGCCGTAAATCATGGCCTCCTCGCCAAAGGCAGCTACCAGAATGGGGAAGCCCATGAATGCCGCGTTGGAGAACATCAGCTGATTGGTCAGCAGTGCCCGCATGATGCGCTGCTCCTTGCGGAAGAGCACAAACCAGCCCAGGGCGCAGAAGGCCAGCATGCTGATGGCCGCCCAAAGGAAGGTCTGCACCAGATTGGCGGTCAGCTCCGGGGTGAGCCTGCGCTGCAGGGAGGCGATGAGCAGACAGGGCAGGGAGAAATTGACCACCAGACTGTTCAGCCCCTTGATGCCCCCGTCATCCACCCATTTGGCCTTGACCGCGCCAAAGCCCATGGCCATCAGAATCAGCAGCTCCAGCACCTTGATGATGACATCCATAATTCAATAACCCTTTCGTAAAAACACTTTGTTGATTGCTCCGGAAATAAAAACCACGGATGGTATCATACGCCATCCGCGGTGAATTGAAAAGATGAAGATTTGTCAACAGTCAAGTTTATTTTTTGTCAGCTTCCGCCGCAAAGAAGGGTTCGCTGGCGGGATAGGTCCGCAGCATCTCTTCCTTCGGGAGGATGCGGTAGTGCTCGTAAGAGAATTCCGGCACGGTAACGCAGCTCATCAGCGTGCCCTCATCCTCCGGGGACAGATGCCGTGCGCCGAAAATCACCCCGGCCTTGAGCAGGGCCACGGGCTCCGCGCCCTCGGTCAGCCCCAGCAGGTCCTTCTTCATGCTGCCGTCGGGCATCACGGACCACAGCTCGATGGTGGAGCCGGCGTGGTACATCCAGTATTCATCGCTGTCCAGTACATGGAAATCGGACATTTCCCCCTGATCGAGCATGTAGTAAATCACGCCGTGGGCCTGCCGGGGACGGGGTGTGCCGTCGGGGGTGTCGCGGTACAGCTCACGGAAGGAGCCGCCCTCCACATGGGGGTCAAGGCGGAAGCGCTCCGCCAGTGCGCTGATTTGCTGCTGGGTCATGATTGTGTCCTCCTTGTGCGGGGATGATGATAATAAACCAGCCGAAGGCTGTCAGTTGATGCGGTGCAGCTCTATATGGGGGAATTCGATGGAAATGTTGTGGCGCTGGAAGGAGTAGAACAGCTCCTCGTTCAGGGCAAACTTGATGAGGTTGCGCTCGTCGGGGGAGCACCAGAACAGCACCTTGTAATCGATGTTGCTGTCGCCGTAGTTGACCAGCCGAACCATGGGCTCGGGGTTGGCCATGATGCCCTTCACCTTGTGCACGGCATCCAGACAGGCGGCGCGCACCTTGTCGGGGGGATTGTTGTAGCCCGCGCAGATGCTGCACTCCATGCGGACGGTGCCGTGGGTGTGGTAGTTGATAATCTGCTGGGTGTACAGGTCCTTGTTGGGGATGATGGCGGTCCGGCCGTCGAACAGGTCGATGCGGGTGCGCATGATGCTGATGTCCTTGACCCGGCCGATGATGGGTTCCACCTCAATGATTTCCCCCGGTACAAAAATCTTGCTGGCCAGAATAACCGCGCCGCCGATGGCGTTGCCAAGGATGCCCTGAAAGGCCATGGACAGCGCCAAGCCGATAACGGTGACCAGAGACAGGAACGCGTTGATGGGGATGCCCCAGAAATTGGCCGTAATCATCACAGCCATGCCGTCAAGCACCCAGCGCAGGATGGAATTGATCATGGGCTGCATGCCCTTGGGGATAACGGAGCTGGCGCCGACAAGGTTCATCACAACCTTGCGGATATAATGCGCGGCCAGAAAGCAGCCGCACAGCAGAAAAATGCCCGGAATAATCTGGTCGGTGGACAGCGAGGATATCCGGGTAACGATTTCTTCCATGGTTGGCCCCCTTGCAAGCAGGATATGGGGCTATTGTAGCAGATATCCGCCGGATATGCAATGCGGGGTCTTGTGCTTTGGATACGGAAGGATTATAATGGAAGAAATCGATTTGCAATCCGGATAATCACATACAGGATGGAGGATGATTCCCATGGCCGCCAAAACCAACAAGACAGGAACCCTCATCAAGGAAGCCCGCACCGGCGCAGGCCTGACCCAGGAGAAGCTGGCTGCATCCATCAAGGGCGTATCCGCCCAGGACATCAGTAAGGCTGAGCGCGGCGAACTGATGCTGACCCAGGAAACCCTGAAGCAGATTGCCAAGCTGACCGGCGTGACCCAGACCAGCCTGATTAATGCCGCCAAGGAAGATACCAAGCCCGCCGCCAAGAAGACGGAAGCAAAGCCCGCGGCAAAGACCACCACCGCCAAGACGACCGCCAAGAAGACGGAGACCAAGCCCGCGGCA